>CAZNAX010000156.1:0-7541 GCA_964570965.1 uncultured Desulfatibacillum sp. | reverse complement strand
TCCCCTCGGACTATGCCATGAACGAGGCCTGCTCCGCCGGGACCGGCTCGTTTTTGGAGGAGTCGGCATTCGAGACGCTGGGCGTGCGCATGGAGGACATCGCCGCCGTCGCCCTCCAGGGCCGACGTCCGCCCAACTTCAACGACCAGTGCGCCGCGTTCATCGCCTCGGACATCAAGAATGCGATTCACGAGGGCATGGCCCGTGAGGACATCATCGGCGGCCTGGTGTACTCGATCTGCATGAACTACTCCAACCGGGTCAAGGGCAACCGTCCGGTCGGCGAGAAAGTCTTCATGCAGGGCGGCGTGTGCTACAACCGAGCCGTGCCGCTGGCCATGGCGGCGCTGGTGGGAAAACCGATCGTCGTACCGCCGGAGCCCGGCCTGATGGGAGCGTTCGGGGTCGCCCTGGAGGTCCGCAAGCGCATCGAAAACGGGCTCATGGCCGAAGCGCTTTTCGACCTGGAGGCGCTGGCCAGCCGGGAGGTGGTCTATGGCCGCTCGTTTACCTGCCGGGGCGGCAAAGAAAAGTGCGACCGGCGTTGTGCCATCAATGTCATCGAGGTGGAGGGCCAGAAGCACCCCTTCGGGGGGGCCTGCAATCGCTATTACAACCTCCGCCACCATGTGACTTATGACATCCAAAAGCTCGACTTGGTCAGCCTGCGCCAGAAATTGATTTTTGAAACCTATGGCGTGACGGCCGCAGCCGGCGGCGGAGCGGGCGCCCGGGGCCGCGTCGGCCTCAACCGCAGCTTTCTGATCAACACTTACTACCCGCTCTACTCCAACTTCTTCAGCCAGCTGGGCTACGAGGTGGTCCTGCCGGACCTGCCCACCCAGGAGGGCATCGACCAGCGCGGTGCCGCCTTCTGCTACCCCGTGGAGCTGGCGCATGGCTTTTTCGATTCGCTGCTGAAGAGCGAAGTGCCGGTCGATTTCATCTTCCTGCCGCACTTCAAGGCGGTTCCCAATTTAGGGGACGACAGCAGCCAGCAGTCGCAGGTTTGTCCTCTGGTTCAAGGCGAGACCTACTACCTGCAGACCTCCTTCCGCCCGGCGCTGGATCGACTCAAGCAGCGCGGCAGCCGACTGCTGACGCCGCTGTTGGATCTGTCGCAGGGCATTGCGAGCGCCGAAGCGCCGCTGCTGGAGACCGCCGGGCAGATGGGCGTCAGCCGCCCGTCGGCGCGAGCGGCCTTCGCCGTCGCTAGGCGGCGGCAGCTCGATTGCTTCGCCGCCATGCAGGCGGCCGGCAGGCAGGCGCTCGCCGAACTGGAAGCCCACCCGGAAACGTTCGGGGTCGTCATCTTCGCACGGCCCTACAACGGATTCGCCGAGGAAGCCCACATGGGCATCCCCCATAAGTTCGCTTCGCGCGGGGTCACCGTCATCCCGCTGGACTTTCTCGACCTGGACCAGGAGCGCTCCAAACGCCACATGTACTGGGGCATGGGTAAGCTGCTGATGAAGGCCGCGCGGCGGGTCGAAAGACATCCCCAGCTTTTCGGCACCTACATCACCAATTTTTCATGCGGCCCGGACTCCTTTGTCATCAGCTACTTCCGTGACATCATGGGCCGCAAGCCTTCGTTGACGCTGGAACTCGACAGCCACACGGCGGATGCCGGGCTCGAGACCCGGGTGGAGGCGTTCCTCGATATCGTGAACGCCTACCGCCAGCTGCTCGCCCGGCGGCTGATCACCCCCCGTCAAAGCGCCTTCACCCCGGCCCGCACCCTCCTCGGCGACGGCCGCGCCCGAGTGGTAACCTCCTCCGGAGAGGTCGTGCCCATGACCGACCCTCGGGTCACCGTGCTCATCCCCTCCATGGGCCGGCTCGCCACCGAGGCCGGAGCCGCCATCCTGAAGGGCTACGGGCTGCATGCCCGCTCCGGCCGCGAGAACGACGAGGCCATCTTGAAGCTCGGGCGCGCCAACACCTCCTGCAAGGAGTGCCTGCCGCTCATCTTGACCACCGGCACCTTGCTCAGCTACATCCAGAACGGCAAGCGCCCGGATGAGGTCGTCGTCTACTTCATGCCGACCGGCTCCGGCCCCTGCCGCTTCGGCCAGTATTACATCTTCATGGAGGATCTCGTCCGCCGCCTGGAGATCCCGAACGTCGCCCTGCTGGCACTGTCCTCGGACAACTCCTACGTCGGGATGGACAAGAATTTCGAGCGCCACGCCTGGTGGGCGGTGGTCGTCTCCGATGTCATGGAGGACATCCGTGCGATGCTGCTGGCCAACGCCGTCGAACCGACCGCCGCCATGACGCTTTTCGACGAGGAGTGGCGCGAGATCCTGGCCGTCATGGAAAAGGCCGATTTCAGCCTCCTGAAGAAGCGACTCGCCGCCTGCGCCGAACGCCTGCGCCGCGTCCCCCTGCGGCGGCCGACGGCCGAGGTCCCGGCCATCAGCCTGACCGGCGAGATCTTCGTGCGCCGCGATGCCCTGTCGCGCCAGTTTCTGACGGAACGCCTGGCGGAGAAGGGATTCGCCACCGTCTGCGCGCCGGTGGCCGAGTGGGTGCACTACTGCAATTACCTGGTGGACCACGGGTTCAACCAGACCCCCATGAACGCCATGCAGAAGTTCAAAATGAAGCTGCGCAACTTTTTTCAGGGCCGCTACGAAAAACAGATCAAATCGATTCTGGCCCGCTCCGGCCTGGTGAAAGCCGAGACCCTGGATGTGGCGACCGTGCTCGCCAACGCCAGCCCGCACCTCTCCCCCAACCTGACCGGCGAAGCGGTCCTGACCGTAGGCGGCTCGCTCACGGAGATCATCCACCATTCCTGCGGGGTCATCGCCATCGGGCCCTTCGGGTGCATGCCGAACCGCATCTCGGAGGCGATCTTGAGCGAAACCATGACCGCCCGGAACAAGATGGCCACCGATCCGGCCAACCCGTCCCTGCGGGCGGTCCTAACGGACATCGGCGATCTGCCCTTCCTGGCGATCGAAACCGACGGCTCGCCCTTTCCCCAGCTGATCACGGCCAAGATCGAGACCTTCCTGCTGCGTGCCGAACGCATGCACCAAAGGATGTTGACCGGCGGCGGAGACGCCTGAGAACCGCCGGCAAGGAGCCTTCGTCATGCCGCCAGCGGAAATCGTGCGACTGCCGCCGCCCCGTTTCGAAGGACCGCTTTCGGTCGAACAGACGCTGCTGGCGCGACGCTCGGTGCGGACCTTTTCGCGCGACCCTCTCACCGTGGACAACCTCACCCAGCTGCTCTGGGCGGCCCAGGGCATTACCCATTCACAGGGCTATCGCACCGCACCCTCCGCCGGGGCCATCTATCCGCTTGAGCTTTACGTCATTGTCGGCCATATGGTCGGGCTGGCAACCGGGCTTTACCGCTACCGCGGCCGCGAACATGCCCTGGATGCCAAATCCTCCCGCGACCTACGTGCCGAGATGAGTGCGGCGGCGCTCAACCAGCGGCCGGTCGAACGCGCACCGGTGATCTTTTTATTCACCGCGGTCTATGAGCGGATGACCACGAAATACGGCCGCCGCGGCGTCCGCTACGTGGATATGGAGGCCGGCCACGCCGCTCAGAACGTGTGCCTGCAGGCTGTGGCCTTGGACCTCCAATCGGTGGTGATCGGCGCTTTCCAGGACGCGGCGGTCAAGCAGATCGCGCTGCTCCCGGCGGAAGAAGAGCCGCTGTACATCGTGCCGGTGGGGAAGTGAGAAGAAAAAGATACTCGATTCTGGATGCTGGATGCTCGATAAAAGAAAAAGGCAAGGCAGTCTTACTATCGAGGATCGAGTATCCAGTATCGAGCATCGCGGCGTATAGCATAACGGGCCACCGCAGTTTCAAGGGATAAGGCCATTGACACCGCACCCGCACAAGAAGGCGATCTGGGGCTGGGCTCTTTACGACTGGGCCAACTCGGCTTTCGCCACCACGGTGATGGCTGGTTTTTTCCCGATTTTTTTCAAGCAGTACTGGAGCCATGGGGCGGACGTCAACCTGAGCACCGCCCAGCTCGGATTCGGCAACGCCGTCGCCGGCCTGGCGATGGCGCTGCTGGCACCGATCATCGGTGCCGCAGCCGATAAGGCCTCGGCCAAGAAACGGTTCCTGGTCTTCTTCGCCTACCTGGGCGCACTCGCCACCGCCGCCCTCTATCTGGTAGGTCAGGGGCAGTGGGTTTGGGCGATTTTCTGCTATGCACTGGGGATCATCGGTTTTTCCGGGGCCAACGTGTTCTATGACGCCTTGCTGCCCTCCGTCGCTCCCAAGGATCGCATCGACGCCGTCTCGAGCCTGGGGTATGCCCTGGGCTACTTAGGCGGCGGCCTGCTCTTCCTCCTGAACGTGCTCATGAGCCTGACCCCCCGGACCTTCGGACTCCCGGATGCAACGACCGCCGTGCGTCTGGCGTTTATCTTGGTGGCGTTGTGGTGGGGCGGCTTTACGGCGTTTACGATCCTCTGGGTCCCGGAGCCGCGCACGACGGAAGCGCCCCTCGGGCTGCGGCAGGCCGCCAAAGCGGGCATCCGGGAGCTTCGGGAAACCTTCCGCAAGATCCGGCAGTTCAAACCGGCGCTGATGTTCCTAATCGCATACTGGTGCTACATCGACGGGGTCGACACCATTATCCGCATGGCCGTGGACTACGGCCTGGCGCTGGGCTTTTCCTCGCGGGACCTGATCGCAGCCCTGCTGGTGGTTCAGTTCGTGGGGTTTCCGGCGGCCCTGGTTTTCGGCAGGCTGGGCCAGCGCTGGGGGCCGCGCCGGGCGATTTTCCTGGCGATCGCCATCTACATGGCGGTGACGATCTGGGGGGCGATGATGACCAACCGCCTGGAGTTCTATGGCATGGCCGTCATCATCGGCCTGGTCCAGGGCGGAATCCAAGCGCTCAGCCGGTCTTATTATGCGCGTCTGATCCCCGCACAGCATCCGGCCGAATTTTTCGGCTTTTATAACATGCTGGGCAAATTCGCCTCCATCCTCGGGCCGGCCCTGATGGGCACCGTGGGGCTGCTGGTGCGGCAGGCCCTGATGCCCGCGGCACCGAGCGCCGAGCAGATGGTCCGCATCGGCCAGATCGCTTCGCGCGCGAGCATCCTGTCGCTGCTGGTTCTCTTCGCCCTGGGGGCCATTCTGTTGTGGCGGGTGAAGGAGGGGGGCGAAATGCAGCCGGAGCATCAGCCGCCGGACGGTTGAAGGCGGCGGATCCATCTTTGAAGTTCACCGGCATGGTTTGTAAAAATCCAGTCCACCTGCCGGTTGACCTCGCGGGCCAGGACCCGCAGCGAGCGCGGATATCCCGTCCCGACGCGCTGCCCGGCGCGGTGATGGCGCCGGATGGCGCCGCCGCCCACCAGCGCATAATGCCCGGCCACGCCGCCGTAGCCGTTGCGCAGGGTCAGCCGGCTCAGCCGGGGCACATTCAGCCGCGCCACGGGAATACAAGCAGTCGGCGGCACGAACCGCGTCAACCGGAACATCTCCGGTGTCAGGGATAGAAGATGAAAATCCGCACCGGGCGTGAGCCCCGCAAAAAGGTCGCGCAGGATCCGGTTCTGCCGGCCGGGGTCGGGGTAAGGCTCCTGTTTCACCTCCACCATGAGGTGCATCTTCCCGCCGAAGCGGCCGATCACCTCGGCGAGGGTGGGCAGCCCGGGGCAGTCCCGTTGCAGATCTTGCAGCGTGCACGCCGAGACCGTCCGGTCCAGGCCGAACACCCGGCGCAGATCGGCGTCATGGGTCACCACCGGCACGAGGTCGCGGGTCCAGCGGAGGTCGCACTCGATCCCCCAGACGCCCAGGGCCGCCGCGGCATCGAAGGCCGCCAGGGTGTTCTCGAGAACGGTCCGGCCGTCATGCTCCCCGCGGTGGGAAACCACCCGGCATCCGGCCAGGCGGGCCATGTCCGGCACGGCCCGTGGCAGCCGCCCGAAAATCTGATCGATCCAGTGCAGCAGCCGGCTTTCCACGCGATCGAAGAAGCTCATTTAAAAAAACCTCCCGGTTTTTCAGGGTATAACTACGACAAATAGGGGGAGATAGCCATGAGCGACTTGAGACGTCTCGTCCAGGTGTGCGTGCCCTTCACCATGCTCCGCGAGAGCCTTCTCGATCATTTCATCCACCATGGGCTCAATCCCGAAATCGGAATCGACGCCGAGGCCATCGAGCGTTATGCGCCGCGCGATTTCGAAGAGGTGGCGGACACGCTGCACCGGCAGGGGCTTGCCGTCACCCTGCACGCCCCGTTCGTGGATCTCTCCGCCGGCAGCACCGATCCGGCCATCCGCGCCGTCACCCGCCGCCGCTTCGACGAACTCATGGCGCTGGTGCCCCTGTTCCGGCCGCGCACCGTCGTAGCCCACGCCGGCTACGACTGGCAGCGCTACGAATACTTCCGTAACATCTGGCTCGATCACAGCATCCGGTTCTGGAGCGAGGTGGCGCAGCGCCTGAATCGCAGCGGCAGCCGGCTCGTGCTCGAAAACGTATACGAGCATCGGCCGGATGAAATCCTCGAATTGTTTGAACGGCTGCGCACCCACGGCGTGGGGCTATGCCTGGACTGCGGCCACCTGACCGCTTTCGGCCGGGCGCCGCTCGAAGAATGGCTGGACGTCCTGGGTCCGTTCATCGGCCAGCTTCATCTCCACGACAACGGCGGAAAAAAGGACGACCACCTCGCCATGGGGCGGGGGCTGATCGACTTCCGCCCGCTGTTCGCCTATCTCCAGGCTCACGGTCGCCAGCCGCCCGTCGTGACCATGGAGGTTCACCGGCCCGACGACATCTGGGCGAGCCTGGAGTACCTGGATCGGCTCTGGCCGTGGAAAAAATAGATAGATGGATGCGGATATGCCTGGTCCTTCCCGGGTCCCGCCCGGCAGGTGCTCGGGATCGCCGCCCTGAAGTCGCAGGGCCTCCGCCTCCAGGACGACTTCCGCCGGTTTCTGCGGGACCTGAAGCTCTCCGAACCCGAACGGCTCCGGCTGCAAGCTCACGGCCTGCCCTACGGCAGCTATCTCAAGATCCCCGGCTACGGGAACACGCTACTGGTCCGAGACGCCGTCGGCCTGGCCGACCCTTTTCTGGGAGAAGGCATCTATTACGCCCACCGCAGCGCCGAACTCGCCGCCCGGGCCGCCATCGCCGGCTTCGCTCGGCCGGCAGCGCCCCTGGCGTTCTATTGCGAATCCTTCCGCCGCTGCCTGCTGCCGGAAATGCGCTATGCCTGGGCCGGCCGGCAGATCATCTTTGCGCTGCCGCCCCGGCTGTATTACCCGTTTCTGGTCCTTTTCATGCGCCTCGCACCAAAAATCGCAGAGCAGACCATTCAGGGCCGCCGCAGCTTCCGCTGGTTCCGGCCTAAAACGCCATGCCCACACTGAAATGCAGAACGTAGCGGTCCTCGTTGCGTTCCTTGTCCCGGTCCGGGTTTACGGCGAAATCGACACGCGCCGGACCGACCGGCAGCAGGTACTGCAGGCCGGTGCCGATGCCGGGACGAAATCCTCTGAAAAAATCGCCCAGCGTATCGGAA
>CAZNAX010000155.1:0-7635 GCA_964570965.1 uncultured Desulfatibacillum sp. | reverse complement strand
TGCGCAGAATTCTCAAACTGCTCGGCATACTGTTTGCCATACCCATCGTCATCCTTATGACCGGCTGGGGCGCGCTGGCGATCTGCTATTCGGATCTTCAAGGAGAGTCGCTGCGGACCGGTTTGGCGGTAGGCTTCACGCTGGCAACGGTGCTTGCATTTGTTTTCTTGCCGGACCGCAAAAGAACCTTGATCGGTTTCATAATAAAGACTTCGTGGCCTTCTCCATCGAAACCCGGAAGGAGCAGGGCGAAGGGTACTCGACGCTCAAAGGCTTCTTTAAGCAGTTCGAGCTCACTTACGTCGTTGGGGACGAACGCGATCTGATCCGCGTGCGCACGGATTACCGCAACCCGCCGGAGGACGTCTATCTCTACCGTCTGAAGATGCCCCAAGAAAACGCCCGGAAATTCTTCATGGAATACATCCGGCAGATCAACTCCATGAAGGAGACCCCGGAGTGGTACAACACCCTGACCACCAACTGCACCACGAACATCGTGCGACATGTGCGCGCTTTCGGGGGCCAGGCGAAATACACCTGGAAGGTGCTGCTGTCCGGTTATGCGCCCCGGTACGCCTACGAACTCGGGGCGCTCGACACCACCATACCCTTATCGAAGCACACCGATCTTTCGTTCAGACATCACATAAGCGCTGGGACTACAACGCTGTCGACAGCGGGAACGAGACCGCCAAGGGCCTCGGTGTAAGGGTGGAGCGCGTGCGCATGCACGGTATGCTCGTCTCCTCACTCGTCACCGCCGTTACGGTCGCTTTCCTGGGTGTCATCGGTTTTGTGGGCCTGGTCTGTCCTCACATCGTTCGGCGTGTGATCGGTGGGGACCACCGGTTCCGCCATCTTTAGACCCCTTTTCAAGCAGCACTGAATTCAGGAATATAAAGTTTCTTTCGGTTATTTTCGGTTTGAATTTAAGATACCACGAATCCGATTGACTGGCCCGATTCCTCTGCCATAGTTGGTCCTTCCGAACAGCTCGGCTGCGAAGAAGGGAGAGGAGAAAATGGGAAAATCGCACCTTTTGAGAACCGATTTACCTGCTGTTTGTCAACAGAGTAGAAGGGGGGCATTATGAAAATCAATCGAAACTACCTTGTCTTGTTTGTGCTGATGGTCCTTTGGATGCCTTTGTCCGCATCCGCCGATTCCTTGAAACTCTATGCTGCAGGAAGCTTGAAGGAAGCCCTCGGCGAAGTGGCAGCCGCATACGAAAAAACCTATAAGACGAAATTGACCATGAAATTTGGCCCCAGCGGCCTTTTGAGAAAGGCCATTGAAGGCGGTGAAAGTCCCGATATTTTCGCCTCTGCTGATATGACTCACCCTGAAAAACTCGCTTCCAGCGGGTGGGGCGGCCCGGTTGTTTTGTTTGTCCGCAACCAGCTTTGTGCATTGGCTCAGCCCGAAGTAACAGTCACCGCAGACAATTTCTTAAATACCCTTGTGGACAAGAACGTCAGAGTTGGGACTTCGACACCAAAAGCAGATCCAAGCGGAGACTATGCCTGGGAACTTTTTAAAAGAGCTGATGCGATAAAGAAGGGAAGCTTTACGACGCTTTCGGAGAAGGCCCTCCAACTCACCGGCGGGCCGGACAGTCAAAAGGCGCCCGAAGGCCGCAACCCATACGGTTGGGTCATGGGTGAGAAGAAGGCTGACGTCTTCCTTACGTACTGCACCAATGCTGTATTGGCTCGCAATGAAGTGCAATCCCTTAAGATAATCAGGATACCAGATGCGCTTTCAGTAGGAGCCGATTACGGCCTATTGGTCAGGAATGGAGCTTCGAATGAGGCATGGAAGCTGGCCATGTATATTTTGTCGCCGGAAGGCCAAAGGATACTGAGAGAATATGGATTTGAAGCCGCAGCGATCCCGAAGTAGGTATAAAAGCCACCGAATGCAAGGGGTCAACCAGAAGGCGAGAACGTCTTGCACCTGACGGGCCAGTTTAATTGGCGGCGCTGGTTGCTCTAATGTTTAGGAGTCCAAAATCAAAATCCGGATTGATCCTTGTCTTCGGGTCTTTGGCAACATCCGCAACCCTCCGAAAATATCCTATCAAATGTGCTCAATCCGGATGGCCTAATCACCATTCTCATTCACCGGTTCCATGCATTCCTTCGAATTGTTTCCCACTCGATTGACCCGCTTGGATACGGGATAGCGTTTCAGTTCCTTCACGTACGCGGTTTTCAGCATCTCCTCAATTATGGCAGGCTCCTTGTTTCCGGGATCAAGCCATTCATCATAAGCCTCCGGTTTCAGGATCAACGGCATCCGGTTGTGGATATCCTTGACCGAATCGCTGGCGTCCGTTGTGATGATCGTGCAGGACTTGTAGGGGCCGGCCTCCGGGGGCGTTTCTTTATCCTCCCAAGTTTCGTACAGGCCCGCAAATGCCAAGGGCTCGCCGGAAGGTAGGCATAAAAAGTAAGGCTGCTTGTTGCCTGCCTTGCCCTTCCACTCATAGTACCCATTCGCGGGTACCAGGCACCGACGATGCTTCAAAGCGGCCCTGAAGGCGGGTTTGGATGCCAAGGTTTCCACACGTGCATTGATCATTCTATAGCCGATGGAGATATCCTTGGCCCAGAAGGGCACCAAGCCCCAGTGGCGCTTCTTGATGCGCCTCTCGTCCTGGTGGATAACAATGACCGGTATTTCCTGAGAGGGAGCCACGTTGTAGTCGGGCAAGATCTCGAAAGCAGGCGGATGGGCGTTAAAGTAGCGTTCAAGCTCCCGTGATAGACTGTACCGTGCAAACCGGCCG
This sequence comes from uncultured Desulfatibacillum sp., assembly GCA_964570965.1. Classification (GTDB taxonomy): domain Bacteria; phylum Desulfobacterota; class Desulfobacteria; order Desulfobacterales; family SpSt-501; genus SpSt-501. The sequence continues at coordinate 4,841 of CAZNAX010000155.1, read as the reverse complement.
CACATTAACAAGCCCTCTGCCCGGGGATGGTAGAAAAAGAGGTGGCCAGCTAAAAGGCGGGGAAACTGACCACCCCGGATCACGAGAGGGTCGTGATGTCGAAAGCGGATAGTGGGTGACTCTCGGCAGTTGCAACCATCTCTTCAATCCTTTCAAAAGGTGGGTCTTGCAGGGATCGGTGTCAACGGTCCTGGCCTTTCCGGTTCCATGCACTCGCTGAACCCCATGTAAACCCTCCTGCCCATTGCCCCGTCTAACCGGATTAAATTCAACTAGGCGCCTCCCAGACCGGTTTACGTTAAACGTCATTATCGGCCGGTTGTAGTGGAGCGGCACTATTATCCGGCGCCGACGTATTATGCAACTCCGGCGCCGAGCGGGTTCTTCTTCGGGATGTCGGTTGCAGATGCTGGGTCGGCGTTTAGTTTCGGTATGAGTGGACGGTAAAAACTTCTCAGGCACTTGACAGGCTTGGTGCCAGATACTAGAGTTTCAGCCGGGGAACGGGAAAATCCGTGATCCCGGGAAAAGGGTGGGAGCGGTTGCCAGGAGGTTGAGCGGTTGTCCCGGCTGCCTTCATCCAATTCGAACCCCATCCACTTCTGAACATTTTGCCGCAATTCCCGGGCGATCTCTCATGATTTGGGGGACGCCCGTTTCGTTTACTGTAATTTCGTACTTGGCGGAGTTTTTAATATGTCATCAGGGAAGCGAAACGCGTCCAGAAAGCATGAAGAGCCCATAGAGAACCCCGACGATGATTTCGAGATGGATGTCGACTGCGACAAATCGAAGGTGGAGTGCATATGCCCAAAATGTGACAAAAAGCACTTTTTGAACTTTCATTGGATCGGTAGAGGTATGCCCAGGAAATACTGTCAAAACTGCCGCGATAACATTTAGGAGAGGACCCTCGATCAATCGGGAATGGGACATCCTGTTCATTCCAGATGGTTTCCAACTCATACCTTAACGTGAAGAAAGGGGAAATTCATGAACAAGACGGATCTGGTCAACGAAGTGGCAAACGTCGTCAGCAGCAAGACCGAAGCGCAGGCCGCGGTGGATTGCGTTTTTGAGTCGATCGTCAACACGCTGAAAAAAGGGGATGCGGTCAACCTGGTGGGATTCGGGAACTTCAAGGTGGTCAAGCGTCAAGCCCGCACAGGCCGCAACCCGCAGACTGGAGCAGAAATCCAGATCAGCGCCTCCAACGCCCCCAAGTTTGTGCCAGGCAAGGCTTTCAAGGATGCCGTGAATTAGCTTGAGTAGGTCCTTATTTTTGTATGAATTGCCCTTTAGAATTCCGCCCATGGCCGAAGCCTGGAAGCGCAAAGGAAGGATTGAGATGGTGGCTGTTCAGCATTCGTGAGCCAGAGGAGAGCCCAGCAACGAACACCTGAAAGTGCGATCTAATTTTTACGACCTAACTCAGTTCATCTGATATTCCAACTCCTTGATTCTTAATAAAATATGGTTATGTTCCTTTTGGATTTCGAGTGGTGGGGTTTCCATATGGCAAGGCCTAAGACGGATACTTTCCCGAAGCATAAAAAGGAACCTTTAGAGGACGCTGACCACGAATTTGATGAATTGTCCGAAGTCGAAGGTTTCGGCAAATCGAAAGTGGAGTGCCTCTGTCCTGGCTGCGGCAAAATGCACGCCATGAAGATGCGCTGGATAGGCAGAGGCATTCCACGAAAATTTTGCCAGAGCTGCCGTGATCGCGAAACCCCTGTCGGTGATCGGGAGTAAGCGGCAAGCGTAGAATTTCTTTGTCGACCACCCGTACGACCTTCCTCTCAACCCAATTCTCACCCCACGCCTCATACGACGGCTTTCTCGTTTTTAGGGCCGGGTCCGGCGCAGGACGATCCCGAGGCGGGCCGTGCGCGGTTGCATTTTATCGGGGCTATGGTTATAGTTTGCAACCATGAACACACGAAACGAAAAAATTCCGGACCCCAAAGAACTTGAGAAGGAAATCGGCGAATTTCTGTCCAAAAAGTTCGGTGGGCAGGTGAAACTGTTGTCACCCATGGTTTTGACCCAGGAGGCCGCCACCGGCAAGCCCAAGGAGAAGGCCCGGGAGAAAAAGAAGATCAAATTCAATTTGAAACCGGAGGACTTGATCGCCTACCTGGACCAGTACGTCGTAAAACAGGACCAAGCCAAGGCAATTCTAGCCACCAAGATCTGCACCCATTTCAACCGCATCCGCCGCGTTCAGGAAGACCCGGTCCGACTCGATGAAGTGGCGGGTGGGATCAAGAACAACGTTCTGATGATCGGGCCGACCGGCGTCGGCAAGACCTATATCATCAAGCTCATCGCCGCCAAGCTGGGAGTGCCCTTCGTCAAGGGCGATGCCACCAAATTCAGCGAAACCGGTTATGTAGGCGGCGACGTGGAGGATCTGGTGCGGGACCTGGTGCGGGAGGCCAATGACGACATCGAACTGGCCCAGCACGGGATCATCTACATCGACGAAATCGACAAAATCGCTTCCGCGAGGAACCTGATCGGCGCCGATGTCTCGCGCACGGGTGTCCAACGTGCGCTGCTCAAACCCATGGAGGAAACCGACGTCGACCTGAAGGTGCCCCACGATCCGATCTCGATGATGCAGGAAATCGAACGGTTTCGAAAAACCGGAAAACGCGAAAGAGTGGCGGTGAACACCAAAAACGTACTGTTCATCATGAGCGGTGCCTTCACCGACCTGGTCCCGATCATTCAACGCCGCCTGAGCCGGCAGGGGATCGGGTTCGGAGCGCACATCGCCAGCGCCCGGGAAGAGATCGATACCCTGCAGCACGTCAAGGCCGAGGACCTGATCGAATTCGGGTTCGAAAGCGAGTTCGTGGGCCGGATCCCGGTCAAGGCAGTCTTCGATCCCCTCGGGCAGGAGGATCTTTATCAGATTCTCAAAAATCCGAACAACCCGATCGTTCTCGGCAAGAAGCTCGATTTCAGCGCCTACGGCATCCGGATCAAGTTCGAAGATGCGTTTCTGCGTCGCATGGCCGAACTGGCCTTTGCCGAAAACACCGGCGCCCGCGGGCTCGTCAGCGTGATCGAGAAATCCTTGCTGCATTTCGAACGTACGCTGCCCTCCACTGACGTGAAACAGTTCGGCGTCACGATGGAGGCCCTGGCCGATCCCATCGGGGTGCTGCAACGCATGCGGTCGGCTCCTGAAGATCCATACTGGCGCAAGGTCTTTGAGCGCCTGGCGGATGAGGAAAAGGCATCCATCAAGACCTATCTTCAGGCCAACCGCAGGGGGATTTCCGAAAAATTCAACCTCACCATGACCCCCGCCCGCATCGACATCGTGGCGAGCTACTACGTCAAGCATGTGCTGGATACCGGCAGCGCCCTCCGGCAGATCAAGAGCTGCTGCGACGAGATCAAGAACGTCGAGCTGTACTTTTTCAAGAACCACGACATCAACATCGTGCTCGAGGAGGACGCCATCGACTTCCTCATGGAAATGATCGTGGAATCGACCCTAGAGCTCAAGGACGTCTACCCGCGGCTGAACGCCCACTTCGAACACGGCCTGAAGCTCGTTCGTGAAAAGACGGGACGCAACCGCTTTTTCATCAGCCGCAACGCCCTTATCAATCCCGAGGAATACATCCGCTCAATGATCACCGCGACACCCGCTCCGCTCAAGGATGAGCCATGATCGGAATATCCAAGCTTTACTGCGGCACCGTCGAACCGTCCGATGCCCTTCGCTACGGGCGCCACTCGTCCCAGCTGCCGTCCCATCTTTTGCAATTTTCGGCCGATAAGAAACCGGTGGTCGTCTGGAACGTGACCCGCCGCTGCAACCTGCGCTGCGTGCACTGCTACGCTCATGCCAGGGAGGAGGCGGGTGCCGATGAGCTCACAACCGAACAGGGCAAAGTCCTGATAGATGACCTCGCCGCATTCGGCGTTCCGGTGGTGCTGTTTTCCGGAGGGGAGCCGCTGGCGCGCAAGGATCTGCCGGAGCTCGCTGCGTATGCCGTCGGCAAGGGGATGCGGGCGGTCATATCCACCAACGGCACGCTGATCACGGCTTCCATGGCCCGAACCCTTAAAGAGATCGGACTGTCCTACGTCGGCATCAGTTTGGACGGCATGCAGGAGGTCAACGACCGTTTCCGCGCCGTGCCTGGGGCCTTTCGCGGGGCCCTGGACGGGATCCGCAACTGCCAGGCGGCCGGCATCAAGGTCGGGCTGCGCTTTACCATCAACCGCTTCAACGTCCTGGAAATCCCCAGCATCTTCAAATTGATCGAAGAGATGGACATCCCGCGGGTGTGTTTCTACCACCTGGTATACGCCGGCCGGGGCTCGGAGCTGGTCAAGGAAGACTTGAGCCTCGAGGACAGCCGCAAGACACTGGACCTCATCATCGCTAACACCCGACGGCTGCACGAGATGGGCAAACCCAAAGAGGTGCTGACGGTCGACAACCATGCCGACGGCCCGTACATCTACCTGCGGATGCTGAAAGAAGACCCCGAACGCGCCAAAGAGATCATGGAGCTGCTGAAGTGGAACGAGGGCAACAACTCCGGCCGCGGCATCGGATGCGTGAGCTGGGACGGAGCGGTTCACGCCGATCAGTTCTGGCGCCATTACAGCTTCGGCAACGTAAGGGAACGGCCCTTCTCCGAGATCTGGACGGACACCTCCAACCCGCTCATGGCCAAGCTCAAGGACAAGAAAAAGCATGTTACGGGACGCTGCGCCGAATGCCGTTGGCTGGACATCTGCGGAGGCAACTTCCGCGTGCGGGCCGAAGCCGTCTCCGGCGATGTCTGGGCGCCGGATCCCGCCTG
>CAZNAX010000154.1:0-7684 GCA_964570965.1 uncultured Desulfatibacillum sp. | reverse complement strand
CCGGCCGTTCTGGGAGCCCTGCGCAACGTTCCGCGCCATATTTTCGTCAGCGAAGCCCTGCGCGACCAGGCCTACGGAGATTTTCCTCTTCCGATCGGCGAGCAGCAGACGATTTCCCAGCCATACATCGTGGCCGAGATGACCCAGGCCCTTCAGCTGACCCGGGAGGACCGGGTCCTTGAAATCGGAACCGGCTCCGGATACCAGGCGGCCATTCTCGCGGAAATCGCCTATCGCGTCTACACCATCGAGCGTATCCGGGCGCTTTATCTGCAAGTCAGGCGCTTATTCGACGAATTGCGCCTGTTCAACGTCGTCACCCGTTACGGCGATGGATCCAAAGGCTGGGAGGAGGAAAGTCCGTTCGACGCGATCATCATCACCGCCGGCGCACCGAGAGTCCCAGCTGTTTTGGTGAATCAGCTGGCGGTCGGCGGACGGCTCGTGGCTCCCGTCGGCAACCCGCATTCCCAGGACCTGATCAAGCTCGTCAAGGAGAAGACGGGCGTCCGTCAAAGCAACCTGGGAGGCTGCCGTTTCGTCAAACTGGTGGGAGAGCACGGCTGGCAAGAGCCCTGAGTTGATGTCCGGCATCGCGACAAGAGCCATTCCGATCTGTCGAATGGCCGGAGTCACCCCTCTCATGACTGCAGATGTTTTTTTAAGAATTCCGCGAAGGCGGCGGCCAGCGGCGACAGGCTGCGCTGGCGATGGCGGGTGAGGTAGAGGCCGCGCGTCAGGTTGAGCCCCTCTATGGACAGCGCCTTCAACGCGCCGGCCTCGATATCCTCGGCCACCGCCAGGGTCGAGAGAATCGAAACGCCGATCCCATCCTTGATTCCCTGGCGGACCGCCTCGGTGCTGCCCATTTCCGCTACGATGTTCAGCTCCTCGACCCTGCGGCCCTTTTGTTGGAGGCGCTCCTGGATGGATTTGAGGGTTCCGGAGCCGCGCTCGCGGACGATAAAGGGCTCGCTCAGCAGCCGATCCAGCAAGATCTTTTTCAACCCGGCCCACGGGTGATCGGCAGGCACGATCAGACGCATCTGGTCATCGATCAGGCGCTCTTGAAGGATGTTTCTATCCCGCGATTCGGCGCCGACAACCCCTAATTCGATCGTCCCTTCCACCACTCCGGCGATGATCCGTTGGGTGTCGGCGATGATGAGCGACGGCCGGATCTGAGGGTATTCAACTTTGAATTTCCCGATCACGCGGGGCAGCAGGTAGCCGCCGGGAATCGTGCTGCCGCCGATGACCAAATGGCCCTGCATGCGGCCCTGGTGCTGGGCCAGGGCCGTCTCGGCTTCTTCGCGCAAGGCGATCATCCTACGGGCATATCCGTAAAGCAGGCGGCCGGCTTGCGTGGGAGCGGCTTCTTTGGACATCCGGTCGACCAGCAGGCATCCGAAATGCTCCTCGAGATCCTTGATATGACTGCTCACGGTCGGCTGGGAAAGGTGAACCGCTTCGGCGGCTTTGGAGAAGCTTTTGCACTCCACCACCCGGCAGAAGATATGCAGTTGCCACAGATCCATTCCGATGGGGGCGGTCTCAATTGGGGTTGGCGAGAACCGGGAACTTCTCCCTGAGGCGGGCGAGCACGAGGGGCGGCACCATGCCCTCGACGTCGCCGCCGAACATGGCGGCCTCCTTGATAATGGAGGAGCTCGTATAGATCCAGCGCATGCCGGTCATCAGGAACACGGTCTGAATCTCGCGTTTCAGGCGGCGGTTCATGAGCGCCATCTGGAATTCGTATTCGAAATCCGACAGGGCGCGCAAACCGCGTAACACCGCATGGGCCTTGCGTTGCACCGCATAGTCCACCAACAAGCCGTCGTAGGTGTCCACTTCCACGTTGGGGAAATCCCGCAGGCTGGTTTTAAGCATCTCGATCCGCTCCTCCGGCGAGAAAAGGAACTGTTTCTTGGGATTCTTTAAAATGACCACGATGAGCTTGTCGAAAATCTGAATCCCCCGCTCGATGATATCGAGGTGGCCATTGGTCACCGGGTCGAAAGATCCAGGGTAGATGGCGATGCGTTCCATGGCAGGGTCCTTTTCGAAAGATCGGACGACAGGTTTCGGCGGCCGGCGGCCGGTTGCCGCCTCATAGCACATAAGTTAAAAAGGACACAAGGGTCCTGCCGTACCGGCGGCGATCCTGAAGTCGATAGGGCCCAGCCGGTTGAGGCAGCGGATCGTCGTTACCGTGCTCGATGACCAGGCGCGCGCCCTGCGCGAGGCATTCGGCGTCGTGCAGGTGGGAGAGGGCCGGTTCCACCAGGTCGCGCCCGTAAGGCGGGTCCATGAAGATCAGCTGAAATTGGGGTTCGTGGTTACGCAGGCAGGTGAGGTTGCGGGATGCATTCCAGCGCAGAACACCGGCCTGGCCGGCTACCCCGCAGGCCTGGATGTTGCCGTTCAGCACGGCACAGGCCTCGCGGTCAAATTCGATGAACAGCGCGGAGGCTGCACCGCGGCTGAGGGCTTCAATGCCGTAAGCGCCGGTGCCGGCGAACAGGTCGAGTACATGGGCATGACGCACCGCCGGCCCGAGAATGTTGAATATGGCCTCGCGCGTGCGCTCGGCGGTGGGCCGTGTGCGCAGACCCGCAATCGTTCGCAGCCGGCGGCCCTTGAGCGCTCCGGCAATGACCCTCAATGACATTCGATGATCACTCCGGCCAATCCAACCAGGTCTAATTGGGTCGCATCGCCCAGGGGCGCCGCGAGCGGCACCCGCCGCGCCGGACACCCGCATCCGACGCGTCGATAAGCGCCGGAGAAAACGTGTCTCCTGACTCGGGCAAGAGCGTGCGCTTCAATAGACGAAGTCGATGATGTACCAGTCGGTCTGTTCATCCCAAAACGACACGAAGAACAGCACGTGGTGAAGATTGAACGGCAGGATCTTTTTGCTGACCTCGGCCTTGGTCCGCAGCTCGTAGCGAGCGTCTTTCTCCATTCGGTTGAGCGCAACGATCTTGAGGCCCTCGATATGGTTCATCCACCGCTGCGCCTCCTCGAAAGACGGGGTCGTCTCCGCTTCATAGCCGGTCCACGACCGCCTGATCGTGAACTCCTTTTTTACGGTGTCGAACTTAAGGGTATGGATGACGGTGAGGTCGGCGATCGTTTGGTCCAGCCAGAAATCCTGTACTTGGTTGAGCTTGATGCGGAATGCGAAGGAGGTCGTTTTTCCGGACAGGACATTTTGGCGAATGTCGTTCGAAAAGGAGCCTTCCAGGTTCAGGTGCAGAAGTAATTCGTTGCTGGTATTGGAAACCGTAATGTTGCTCAGGCTCGGGTGGCTGGCGGCGGCCGTCGGCGACGCGGCCAGAAAAAGGACCAGGAGGGGAATTCCGCAAATATGGGCTGAACCGGCTTTCATGGCGTTTCGAGGATCTCCAGCCACCCTCGCCGAGCCGGAACGAATCGCAAGCGAAAATGCTTCCGGCCGAAATCACCCGAAGGTGGAGGTGGGATCGTTTTCTCTAAATATCCGATCGTTATATAGTTAGCAAGTGATTTTAGCGCCTTAAAAGTTAGATTTTGACCGGCCGGCGAAGCGTCGTGGCGGATTAAAGAGGCATCCGGCTGAGCCGTTTTTCGCCGAAGCGCAAAGGCAGGACGACGGCCAGGATGCTCAAGGTGAAAGCCACACCGAAGGCGGCCACCACCCAGAACCAGACGATGGCGGGCAGCGGTTTTCCGTGCAGGTCGGCCATGAACAGCCGGTACACCGGCCCGGCCTGCAGCAGGATCACCACCGTGATATAAACGGCGCAGGTGATCATGAAAACGAGGCCTCCGAAACTGCTGGCGGTTTGAGCCGGATTCTCGGCCTTGAAGTCCGGGTAAGCGGCGCCGAGGCCGATGCCCATGGCGACGATCCCCGGCACCAAAAAGAAAACCGTAACGGTGGAGAGGGCCATCATGAACGGCGTCACCTTGAGCAGCAGGTTGGTGCCGACAATCAGTGTTTCGGTCAAGACCAACAGCGGAAGGTAGTAGATGAAAAACTTGATCAACAGAAAATTCCGGATCGACAACGGTGAGCTCTTCACCAGCCAGAAAGCCTCCTTCTCCAGACTCACTGCCGGGAAGGCGAATCGGGCGGCTACGGCCGTCAGCACAAACAGCGCGAGGCCCATGTTCAGGAACGCGAACACGTTCTGCAGGTAGACGGTCCGGATGGGTGATTTCTCGAGGGGGAGGACGTCGAAGTTGTAGATGTAGATCACCAGCAGGGCGGCGATGAGGAAAAGCTGAGTCCATTGGGTCTGGTCTCGCAAGAACGTCTTGATCTCCTTCACGGTGAAGGCGCGCACCGGTCCTGGAAGGAACCGGAAGATCCGCTCGCTGCAGCCGTGGCGGCGGACGGCGGTCGCGGCCGCGGTCTGGGCCCTGGAGAATCCCTTGAAGTAAATGGCCTCGGCGGTGATGACGGCCAGGCAGAAGACGAGCATCGCGAAGCTGGCGCTCAGGGACAGGTGGAAGAAGCTGGCCGCCATCCGGCCCGCCAGCGCGGCCTGGATGCTGTCGCTGGCCCATGTGCTGGGCAGAAAGGGTGCGGCCGGGGCCTGCAAGGAAGAGATGTAGACCAGGACCGAATCGAACACCTCCGGGTCGACCAGCTGCTCCGGCCGCATCAGTCGAATGGCCAGATACAGCACCACGAACAGCAGGACCCCCATCAGGAAGACGACGCTGCGCATGCGGGTGGCGGGCACGATCATGACGCCGATCATCACGACGACGGCACTCAGCGCCGAGGCGATGACGGCCAGCAGAAGCAGGGCCAGCAGCGTTCCGGCGTAGTAGGCCGTTCCGGCCCCGAAAACCAGGCCGTAGGCCAGGAACACCGGCAGGGTGAAGACGATCACCATCCAGGAGCTGTCGGCGGTGGCGTCGATCCAGCGTGCGATGAAAATCCGGTGGTCCGCGACCGGCAGGGAATGAACCAGGAGAAGGTCGCGGGAAAGAAACAGCCGGGCCAGCGAGGTCAATATTCCGCTGAACAGCAGCAGGGCGAAGGACACGACCAGGATCATCGACAGCAGCTTGTAGGCCAGTAAATCGCCGATGTCCTCGATGCCTTTAAAATAGCGCAGGACCCGCCAGGAAATCCCGAAAAGGCCCCCCCAGAACAGCATGCCGACTACGCCCAGCACGATCAGCCGGCCGCTGCCGCCGCGAGCGCTCCGGGACCGCCGGCGCCGAAGCAGCGGCAGGGTCCGCGGTCTCAGAAGAAGCCTCACCTCATGAATCAGGCGGTGTGCCATCGATGCGCGCTACCCCATAAATTCGGCCGATTCTTAACCGATGCCCAGCTCGCCGGTGTATGAAAGGCGTTGGATGGCCCCAGTCACGCCGAATGACCGGTCAGATTCAGAAAAACCATTTCCAGGTCGGCGTTGCTGACATTGGCCTCCCGCCGCAGGTCGTCCGTGGTTCCGCTGGCGATCAGTCGGCCCCGGTTCAGAATGCCGATGCGGTCGCAAATGTCTTCGGCGACCTTGAGCGTGTGGGTCGACATGAAGATGGCGACCCCCTGGGAGGCCAGCTGTCTGAATAAATTCTTCACCATGATAATGGCCAGCGGATCGAGCCCTACCATGGGTTCGTCGACAATCAACACCTGCGGCTCGTGCAGGAGCGCCGCAGCCATGATCAGGCGCTGCTTCATGCCGTGCGAATACGACTCGATCAGCTCGTTCGACCAGTCCGTCAGGGAGAACATGGCCAGGGTGGCAGCGGCTTTGTCCGGAAACCGCCGTTCGGACACGCCGTAGATGTCGGCGGTGAAGCGCAGGAACTCCAGGCCGGTGAGCTTCTCGTACAGAAACGGCCGGTCCGGGATGAAGCCGATCCGACGCTTGGCCTCCTGCGGCTGCGCCTGCATATCGATTCCAGCGATGGTGACGGAGCCTTCGGTCGGGGCCATGACCCCTCCCATCATTTTGATGGTGGTCGTCTTGCCGGCGCCGTTCGGTCCGATGAAGCCGAAGATTTCCCCCTTGCCGATGGTCAGGTTCAAGCGCTGAACGGCCGAGTAATTGCCGTAGGCTTTCGTCAGATCCTTCAGCTCGATCATGTTCCGTCCAGGATTTCGATCGTGATATTGCCGATGACGCCGGCAAGGTCCACCTGCTGCTGCGTGGAACCGGTGGCCAGGCGCAAGTGGGTGGCGTCGGCCGGCAGCTGGCCGAAAAGGGCGTCGGCCGTAACCCATCGGCCGAGAAAGAGCAGATTCCAGGCGTGGTAGTAGAACTTGCCTTGCATGTACACCAGGCCGGCCTCGACCCGAGCCGGAATGCCGGCGGCCCTCGCCAAGGCGGCGAACAGCATGGCGTGCTCGTTGCAGTCCCCCATCCGGTTTTCCAGCGTCGAAAGCGCATCCGGCAGGGACAGCACGGGACGCGGCTCAATGTTGCGCCGGATCCAGTCCATCAGAAGCCTGGATTTGGCCAAGGGCTCCGGCGGCGGCACTTCCCCGAAAATCGAACGGACGAGGGATCGAATGCGCTCGTGGTCGGACTGGATGAGCGGCTCCGGCTTCAGGAACACCTGCTCCAGCGGCGGCAGCTCCTCCGGGGCGGGCATCGGCGGAAGACCGGATAGATCCTCGCGTTGAACGGTCAGGATTCCGTCGGCAACGCTCTGCCGCCCCCCTTTCAGCTGGAATCGATCGGTTCGGATTCCGCCGATCCTCACCCGCAGGACGTCGAGCCCTTGTGGATCGAGGATGGGGCGGCTGGGGGCAACCGCCGCCGCCTCGGCGAGATCATCGGTTGCCACCATGCCTAAATCGCTCATGGCTTCTGCGCGGGTTGTTTTTTCGAGCCGCATTCCCAGCAGCCCCCGCTCCCGCAGCAATTCGCCGCTCGCGCTGATCCATGCCGTCTGCGCCATTCCGCGCAGACTCATGCTGATGCGGGTGGCCGGCACGCTTTCGCCGGCGACCTGAATGGGCTCCGGGCCGATGACTTCGGCCGTTACGGTCGTTTGCGCCATTGATGCCGGATCAAAAACCTCAAACGTATAGCGATCGCCGGGTGTGAGGCGTTCGCCCTTCAGCCGGTCGAGCAGGGTTGCGGTCAGATAGACGTTTTTCTTGAGGGGCACATCGATGCTGCGTCGGTGCCCCGCGGTTTCGGTCAGGAGGCGGAGCACGTCGCCGGCCGTTGCTCCCTGAGCGGAAAACTGGAAGGCTCCCGAGCGGATGTCAAACTCAAACCGGTGCAACGATAAATCGGGAAGCAAGTCCGCCCGCGTGCGCAGACCGATTTCCTGGACCATGCCCATGGTGTTGATTCGCATCACCACCGTTTCTTCCATTTCATAGCCGGTCGCCGTCGGGAACAAACGCCGGTGTGCAAAGCCGACCCGGCGCTGGTTCTGGAAAATGCTCATCCAGGAGTCCCGTGCGGGGACGCTGGGCGCCGTATGATCGGGCAACGATTTCGACGCGGAGAGAAGTCGTTGGAACACATCCACCCGAATCAGAAACAGCGCCATGAAGGTTGCCGTCGCCGTCAGGCCGATGATCCAGAAGCGTTTCATGGCTTGGGCACTCATAGCCTCAAAGTTTACCATGTTTCCGGAAAAAGGCGAATCTCGCTGTTCGAGAAGCTGCTTATAGGTGTGAATCCCGGGATGAGGCACAACATATAGA
>CAZNAX010000153.1:0-7687 GCA_964570965.1 uncultured Desulfatibacillum sp. | reverse complement strand
TCCAGGGGCCAGCCCTTGCGGTCGGCGTACATGCGCAGCGTCATGGCGGTGCACGCGCCCAAGGCTGCCACCAACAGATCGAAGGGGCTCGGGCCCTGGTCGGTCCCGCCGGCCGATACGGGCTCGTCCGCCACCAGGCTGTGGCGGTTCACCAAAACCTCGGTCAGAAACCCGCCCGGCCGCGTGCGGGCGGTGATGCGGTTGTCCGCGGCGAGCTGCTCTGCGGTGGGGGTCGCCGCCGGGGACAGGTAGGGCTGGGCCCAGGCTGCGATCACGGCGCCGGCATAGCGGGAGTCGGCCAGGTTCGAAAGCAGATGGTCGGCCCGGCCGAGCGAGACGAAGCTCTTGGGATGACGCGCCGCCTGGAAAATGCGCGCGGCGTTTTCAATTCCGACCACCTCGTCGAGCGGCGAGTGCAGGACCAATAGCGCCCGGTTCAGGTCTCGAATGACGGCCTCCGGGTCGATCCCCGTAAGGTCGTCCAAAAATTTCTTGCGCAGCGTGAACGGCCGGCCGTCGATGGTCACCTCGGCTTCGCCCTGGGAGACGATCGCTTCGGCCGCCGCTCCCAGGGATTTAAAGACGTGCCGGGGATCGGCCGGCGCCGCAATGGTCACCACCGCCCGGCAGGAGGGGATCGAGGCCGCCGCCAGCAACACGGCGGCTCCCCCGAAGGAATGGCCGATCAACAGCTGAGGTCCATCGAAGCGCGACGCCAGAAACTCGGCGGCTGAAACCAGATCGGCCACATTGGACTTCAAGCTCGTGTCCGCGAAGTCACCGCCGCTTTCCCCCAGGCCCGTGAAGTCGAAACGCAGCACGCCGATCCGCTCGCGCGTCAGCCTGCGCGAGATGTGATAGACCGCCTTCAGATCCTTCGAACAGGTAAAACAATGGGCGAAGATGGCATAGGCGGTGGGGGCGCCGTCGACCGGTAAATCCAGCAAGGCCGACAATTTCTGGCCGCCGCGGGTGGGGATCTCGAATTTCTGAAGCTGCATCTAATTGCCTCCGTCCAGGTCCGCATACGCCTGAAATTCGGGTCTGATCAGGGCGGCGATATCCTCCGGAAAGCCGACGCAGATGCTTTCGTTGTAGAGCGTCCGCAGCGCAGTGGTGTCCGGTGTGGCCAAAGCCGAATTGTAATAGATCCGCGGCGAAAAAACCATGCGAAGCCGGGCGAAGCGGTCCGGTTCGGCTCCGGGGAAGAAGCACACGTTGAAGTTGTAGATACCCATCTTGTCATAGGCGGCCATCGCCGCTGCGAGACCCCGTGCGAGTGCGTCCACATCCGCCTCGGTTAGGTCCAGCATCCCGCGGCAGTCATCGACCACGGCGACCACATCACCGGCAACGCTGAAAGGCGCAAAATTCGCCAGCCAGGAAATCCGGCCTCGGCGGGCGAGAAAACGCTTGCCCTCGGAGCGCTCCACCTGGACCAGATCGTCCCAATAGGTCCGGCCGTTTGTCCGGAAATAGGCCGCGGCCGCCGCCAGCTCTTCCCGCAACTGGTTGGGGGCGGTTGAGCTGGCAAAAACCTGCAGGTGCGGGTGGATGAGGGAGCTGCCGGAGGCCGGCATGTAGTTCCAGCTGAGCAGGTGGTAGACCGACTCCGGGTGCCCGATGGCGCGGACGCGGCGGTAGAAGTCCATGGCCAGCAGGATGCCTCCGGCCATGCGCGCCGGCTCGATTTCCGCCATGGGGATGTAATGGCGGCTTCCGAGGGTGGCGACCGCCCCTAATCCGTCATAGGGCGCCAGGTTGGGAAACAGCACGTGGTCGCCGCGAAAGAAGCGGCCGTCCGGCGCGATGTCCGCCGGAAAGCACGGGGTGGCCTTCAGCACCCGGTCCGGGCAGAAGGGGCAGGCGGCTTCGGTTCCGGCCACGAGCTGGGCGAGGTCGGGTTTTTTCCACTGCAGGCGCATGAAATGGCAGATGCGCGCGGTTCGTCCCGTGAGCGGGTCCTTCCGGACTTCGACCGGGATAGCCCTGGGTTGCAAGCCCTTGGCGGGGTCGAGGATGACGGCCTCTTTTTTTGTCACTTCGAATTCCATCCGTGTCCTCCTGCGGTTTCAGTAGAAGATCTCCGAGTAGACGAGCGATCCATCAAATCTTTCGTCGACCAGAAGGGTCACATCGCGGATCATGTCCTGCCGCCCACACAGGTAAAAGTCATAGGCCCGCGGGGGAAGCCGGTTCCGGATATAGTCGGTCACCCGCCCGGCGAATTGAGCGGGGCTGGTCGCCCGGTGTGCGGGCAGGCAGGCGATGTAGACGGCCGCGTGCGTCTGGATGAACTCCCGGTAGTAGAGCTCGGCGGGTGTCTTCACGCCGTGCAGCAAGGTGAACCCGCGAACCCCGGAGCCGGCCATGGCGCAGAAAGGCGCGATGCCGGTGCCGGTGGCCACGAACACGGCCGGACGGGTGGACGCCTTGAACGTGAAGTAGCCGTGCGGCCCGGTGAACGTCACGCAGGCATCGACGCCGATACGAGCCAGGTGCGCGGACAGCCGGCCGCCCGCCACCTGACGGATGCACAGCCGGATGTCGTTTTCAGCAGGAGCGGAGACGATCGAGTAGTCCCTCCGCACGCCCGCGATTTCCAGCTTCAGCCGCTGCCCGGCGCTGAACACGAAGGCGGCGGGCTTGGCCAACGTGAGCTCGAACGCGTCCGCCGACAGCCGACGGTGCGCCGTGATCCGGGCGGCGAAGGACCTGGCGGCGTGCCCTCCGGATTCCGGCGGCATCACCGCTTCCATAAGCTATCCTCGATGCCCTGAAGGAGGTTGATGTGGCGGGCCAGGACGAAGAAATAATCGGACAGCCGGTTCAGATACACGATGGCGCGACGCACCGGTTCGGAGGCCTCGGCGGCCAGCCGCACGACGCGCCGCTCGGTCCGCCGGCAGACAGTGCGGGCGATATGAGCCCAGGCGGCGCCGACATGGCCGCCGGGCAGGATGAACCCGGCGAGCGGCGGGAGGCGGGAATCGAGCCGGTCGATGCAGCGTTCAAGCCCGGCCGCGCCATCCGGATCGAGAGGTCGCAGGGACGCAGCGGCCGGGGCGCCCGGGGAGGTGGCGAGCCAGGCGCCGATGGAAAACAGCTCGGACTGGATTTTCTGAAGCTCCTGCCGGAGGTCCTCGCAATCACGAGGCAGGCTCGCGATCAGAGCCCCCATCACAGAATTGAGCTCGTCCAGGTCGCCGTAAGCTTCGATGCGCTCGTTGTCCTTGGCCACCCGCTCGCCGCTGAAGAGACTGGTCTTGCCTCGATCCCCGCTGCCCGTGTAGATTTTCATGCCATCCTCCGGCTGCCGCGATTCCCCTGGATCGGGTGCTGCGTAGCGCATTAGCGGCGGCGGGTCAATACCGATCCGCCTGCGGGCGGATCGTCCTAAGGCCGTCAAGCGAGGATCAGCCGCATCGTAGCCCCATCGATGTTGCCGCCGCTCAAGATGACCCCAACCCGTCCGCGGGCCGGCGTCTTGCCGCTCAAGAGGGCCGCCAGCCCTAAGACCCCGGAAGGCTCCACCACGAGCTTCAAGCGGTAAAACAGCAAGCGGACCGCATCCTTGATGGCCTCCTCGGACACGGTTTGCATGGCGTCTACGAACTTGAGCACGAGAGGGAAAGTGATCTTCCCCAGGCTGGGCGTGCGCGTGCCGTCGGCCAGGGTCGGCGGGTTTTTGACCGTCTGCAGGCTGCCGCTGTAGAAGGAACGGGTGGCGTCGTCGGCCACCTCCGGCTCGACGCCGATGACTCGGCACGGCGGCTTCAGCCCTTTGGCGGCGATGGCGCAGCCGCTCAGAAGCCCGCCCCCTCCGCAGGGCACGAGCAGCATGTCGAGGCTGCCGGCCTGTTCGCCAAGCTCCAGCGCGGCGGTTCCCTGGCCGGCCACGACATCGATGTGGTCGAAGGGCGGGATCATGGTGCAGCCATGCTGCTCTTGAAGTTTCCGGGCGATGTCCTCACGGCTCCTGACGGTGGGGTCGTAGAGAATCACCCTCGCGCCGTAGCCTTCGGTCGCCTCGCGTTTGATGGCCGGAGCATCCTCGGGCATGACCACGCAGGTGCCGATGCCGAGCAGCCGGCCCACGAGCGCGACGGCCTGGGCGTGGTTGCCGGAGGAGAAGGTGATGACCCCGCGGCGGCGCTCGTCGGGCGAAAGCCGGGACATGGCATTGTAAGCGCCGCGGAACTTGAAGGCGCCGATGCGCTGGAAGTTTTCGCATTTCAGAAACACCTCGGCGCCAAGGCGTTCGTTCAGGGTGCGGGAGGTCATGACCGGGGTCCGGTGGGCCACCCCGCGCAGCCGCGCGGCGGCGTCCCGCACCATTCCAAAAAGTTCATCCAAAGGCTTGTCCATAGGGTCCTCCATCTCATCGACGTGCGCTCTTCCAGTCGGTCCCCGTCCTGCCTGCGATGGCAGCCAAACGTCGTCTCTCTCGATGGCTTCGTAATAAGGCCAAGATCAAGGCGCGCGAATCTCGTGGCGCGAGGCGTACTTTCCGTACGCCGCAGCGACCGCGAGATGAAGCGCAACGCCGAGATTGGCCTTATTACGAAGCCATCACCATTGATCCGGCGGCAGCGGCACCCACGGGTATTCGTCCTGGCGGACCGCGGCCCAGTAGAGGTCGCCCGAGTTCCGCCAAGGATCGAGCACCAGCCCGTTTTCGAACGGCTGGCTCAACGCGGTGATGACCACGCTGTTGTGCTCGCGCAGGTCGCTGCCCTGGTGGGCCACCCCCCAGTGAAGCCGGTAGGTTCTCAGGTTCAGGGCCTGCAGGCGCTTCATCAGATCCTCGGTCCAGTGGAAGCAGAGACCGCGCTCCCGCAAGCCCATCTGAATGAGCAGATTGTGCCACCGCGCTGGGGGTGCCATCCGATATTGCTCGGCCAGCCGCATGGAATCGGTCACCGCCGTTTCCGCCACGCGGCGGGCTTCGTCCGGGTCGGTGGCTTTCCCGAGCTTTTTCAGACTCGTTTGAAGGGCGGCAATCTTGGATTCGACCCGGGCCGTTTCCAATTGAACCGCCGCGTGCGGAGCCGCACAGCCGGCTAGGCAGGCTGCTGCGAATACGGCCCAAAGCGTCTTCCACCCCAGCGTATCAATGGATCGATCCATGCGGCGTCAAAGCCTGATTCCCAATGCCGTCAGTTCCAGGCTGGCGAGGGACTCCCAGCCGCGATTGGCCTTCGGGTTGGCCGGGCTCGGGTGGGTGATTCTCCCGATGTTCAACGCCAGGCCGTCCAGGGCGATGCGGGCGCGCTGAGTCGCAAACTGTCCGATGCCCACCACGTGTGCGGGTTGCAGGCAAACGATCGTCCGGCGCAGGGCGCGGTCGCAGGCGGCAAACAGCGGGCGGACGTCCGCCGTCCCGAGCTTGTCGGGCGTCAGATTGGCCCCGCTGTCCGATAGGAACATCAGGGGGCAGTAGTTGGCCACGAAAAATCTCCTGAAAAAACCTTCGGCGGTGCCGAAGGTTTTTTGGGCCCAGCCCCAGAGCCGTTGACCGCTGATCTCCTTGCGCCGGCAGGCGAAGCCCAGGACCGGCCGCTTGGGGTGCGGGCGTTGAGGTTGTCCGACGGGGGCTTCAATCCCCATCCAGTCGCGCACGGCGTTGATTTCGCCGAAAGGCACCCCGGTCTGGGCCATGCCCCAGGGGCCCGGGTTCATCCCCACCAGCACGACTTCCTTGGGGCGCTTCCCATAGCGCTGCAGATATTGGCGATGGGGCTCTCGGGCATACTCGAGCGGATTGTAAACCTGTGCGACGGGAGGACCGAAGCGCAGCCCCTGCAGCGCATCCGTCAGCTCGACGGCGATGCGGTCGAGCGTCAAGGCGATGCCGTCCGCTCTCATCGGTGCGAAAGCCCCACGCAAAGAAGAATCAGGCCGAGGGTCTGCGCCAGGTGAAAGAGCCCGTTGTGATCCAGTTCCCAGATCCATTTGACACGCAGGTTTCGAGCGGCTTGAATTCCCGCGGCGAGCATGCTGACCGCTACGCCGGCCGCCATCCAGCCGGCGCCCGCCGGCGCCCCTTGTGCGGCCAGCCAGAGATAGAGGCCCAGCGCCAGCGCCAGGGATAGCGCCTGGTAGCCGATGAAGAGCACGAAGAGCCCTGCGAACACGCGGCTCACGGCGTAGATGATCAACCCGGCCGTGAGCAGGACCGGCAGGAAGCGCCCGGCCGCCTCCCGGCCGAATGCGTCGTGAACCACGCCCACCCCAAATAAAGAGATGGCCATGCTCAAGCAGGCCGTCAAGATCCGCCACAGCCGGCTGCGCGACCGCTCGGCCAGGACCAGGCCGTGATAGACCGCGCCGAGTGCGGCGGCCCAGGCGATGAGCGCAAAGGTCCATGACCAGAGGTGGAGCTTCCAGGGAGTGGGGGCTGCCAGCGACTGCAGCTGAACGATTCCCCCGACCGCGGCCACGCTCAGCAAGACATCGGTGGCGGCCGTGGTGCGCTCGGTCGGGCTAGCGTTCAGGTTCATTGGTCGGCAACCGGCGGGCTTTGGTGCGTTCGGGCTCTGCCAGGCAATACGTCGGTTCGCTGTCCGGCCCGCAGAGAAAGGAGGCGTCCATGCGTTCGAGAACTCCCTGGACCACCAATCGATCGAGCTCCTCGCGGACCCCCAGGTGATGCCCGGGATAATACACGCCGCGTTTCATCTTTGCCAAAATCGGTTCGGACACGCGCAATCCCCAGTCGATCGGCATGGCGTCATTTCCGCTTGGCCGATGCCAGTGCGGCTCCCGCAGACTGAATCAAGTAGTTCAGGTCGGTGCTCATGCCGATCAGCGTGTAGCCCTGGTCTATATGATCGCGGGCGGATTCGGGGTCGGAACAGTAGATGCCGAGCTTCAGGCCGGCTCGGAGCGTGGCATCGCGGATCCGGCGGATAGCGGCCTGGACCTCTGGGTCCTGGATCTGGCCGGGTTTGCCCATGCTGGCGGATAGGTCGTAGGGTCCTATGAATATCGCATCGATTCCGGGCACGTCGGCGATGGCTTCGATATGCTCGACGGCCTCGATGTGTTCGGCCTGTACGATGGCCGCAATCTCACGGTTGGCGCGATCCACATAGTCCTGAAATCCGACCCCGTAGCGATGGGCGCGCGCGCCGCCCATGCCGCGGGTTCCCTGCGGCGCATAGCGGCAGGCGCGCTGGACGCGGACGGCGATTTCAGGCGTATGGACCAGGGGCGCCAGGACGCCGGCCGCGCCGATGTCGAGCGCCTTCTTGATCCAGGGCTCCTCGTTGGACGGAACGCGCACGACGCAGGGGCAGCGTCGGCCCACCGCTTGGAGCATCCGCTGGGCCATGAAGACGTCATAGGGACCGTGTTCGGTGTCGATAATGAGCCAGTCGTAGCCGAGTTCCGCAAGCAGCTCGGCCGATTCCGGGCACGGCAGGCAGATAAAAGCGCCGACGAATACGTCGCCGCGGGTCAAACGATGCTTGAAATCAGTGAGCATGGCAGTGTTCCGGCCGTCGGCCTAATGTTTCAGCAAGGTCTGCAATTCATCGGACCGGTCGGCGGGCAAAGAGCCCTTGTCCCGCCCGATGGGGATCGTGAACGCCCCGAGTTCCTTGTAGAGCGGCAGCAGTTCGGGTGCGTATTTTTCGAGCGCGGCCAGATGCCGGCGGATGGTGGCCACGTCGCCGCGGGCGAT
>CAZNAX010000152.1:0-7728 GCA_964570965.1 uncultured Desulfatibacillum sp. | reverse complement strand
ACGATGGCATCGATATATTCCTGCAGCGCCGCCGAAATAACCACGGCGGCCAGCAAAATCAGGATCATGACTTCCTTCACTTGGGCCAACAGAATGCGCCAGGCCTTTTTCTTTCCCTTTTTAATCAGTTCGTTCGGGCCATACACGCTCAGCAGGCGCGTCGCCTCAGACGTCGACAGGCCCTGCTGTGGGGATGTTTTATGGTTCTTCAGCACATTCTCGGCGCTCAGGCGATGCGGTTCCTGCATTGATCATCCTCAAATATGTTCGCAATTGCTCGTTTGGGCGATTTCTTCGGGCGGTTTTCGGGAAACTTCATGGCCCAAAACGTGCGATATTTCCTTTGGTCTATGATCATCTCCACCGGCATCCGGCAGCTCCAGATGCAGGTGGTGCATTTGGCATCGTAGGTCCGGGCATGCAGACGACGATGTCCGCGAGCCCGGTACATTTCCAGTCCAGGCGGTACGCCATGATACGGCGGTCCGGCAGGTGTTTTACCCTCGGCATTCTTGACGACCTTGAGCCCGCTCGTCTTGTAGAGCGCCGCCATCTCCTTCCGCGGGTATTCGACCGGCACGGGACATCCGCCCAGTTCCATGCCTGTCTGGAACCGGTGCTTCTCGTGCGCAGCTTCACCGACCGCAATCAGGAACTGTCCGGCCTCCCCGCCGCAGGTCCCGTCGATGCGAAGCACGTACCCCAGGTAGCTGTGGGACCGCTCATCGAAAGACCGCGTGAGCCGGATGCGGGGCTGAACAGCCACGACACAGCCGGACCATGTTTACCCTTCTCCGCGCTTGCCGTTGAGCCGACCATCAGTCTCTCCCCGATCCATCGAGTTTGCACAGGACCCGGTGTATAGCTCGTCGTCCGACATAAACAGAGCGATCCCGCGGTTGTAGACCGTGATCTCGACAGTGTCGTCGGTCAGGATCAGCTTGAGGTAATCGTATTCCATCGGATCGCCGGCATTCTTGCCTCCGTAAACGCCGCCGAGGTTAAACAGATCCTCCCTGCTGCGCAGCCCGCATGTCCGCAGGAATTTTCGCCCCACGCCATATTTGCACGGGAAGGCTATCGGGTTTCATGCCCTTTTCGAGCATGCCCCGGCGGTACTCAATCTGTTCCAAATCCTGGATCATGATTTACGTACCTTGTTCACCAGAAGCAACCCGGACACGAGCCGCATTCACTCGAACCGCAACTTCACTGTATATCGATGCCTATATCTTCTGCCACTTCCAAGGTCGCAGCGAGGGCATACGGCACCACGTCCTCAAGAACGCCAGCATTTGATCGGCAGTTCACTTGGGAAATAAGGGACGTCTTTAAGAAGTTAAATCAAGGTTCGATCAAAAGGTCCTTGTCCGCGGCGGATCGCTCCCCTCGCCTGGCGGCATAGACCACTGCGGCCGGCGTGAGCGACAGCATTCTGGCCAGCGCCGTCACCGACAGCCCAAGCTCCTGCCGGCACCAATGGCAGAACAATCCCCGTGCTTCAGCGATATGGCGATTCTAACCCTTCCGGAACATCTCATCCGCTGCAAGGCCATAAATGTCGGCTACCCGGCGAGCCACCCTTGTCTCGTCCCAGCCCCGGCTGGCTAACTCATACCGCCGCTCGAGCCTTTCGTTGGCCTGTTCCAGAATCTGCAGGACAAATTGCAGTATCGCCCAGAATCCGTTCATCGCCCTTGACCCGCTCCCGGCCGTTGCGGCCCAGCCGCTTCACTTCCGACCAGCCGCCTAAACTGCGGATCAGCCCGCCTCCGGTAAGATCCTCTCTACGGCCCTGATCCATACCGGCCACAACAAAAGCCAGGTAACGGCTGCGGGCAGCACGCAACCCTTTGCCAAATTGTCTCAGCACATAGCGGTCGTCCTGCCAGGGGCACTCCCCAACACCCAAGAGAACTCGATGACCGCTGTAAGCGTATTCCTTTAGCCCCGCAAGCCCGCCCACCATCTTCGCCCGCAAGGGATTCAAATGGATGTATCGGACCAGCTCCTTCAGATAAGCATCCTCCTGGCAAACGATGGACTTGTAGCGGTTCTGAAATAGCTGGCAAAGGGTTTCAGTTCAGCACCGGCATCAAATGCGGCGTAGGCTTTTATCATCACGCTACCTCCTCGGTGTATTTTGGATGCTCAGCGTGCTTTTATAGTAAGTATCCTCGGCTCGACATGGAATGTCAGATCCCCTCACATTCTGATCGCCTGTTTCTGCCCCTCTCCCCTCTGACTCACCAGCCGGGCAGGTGCGTCGTTGCCGTCGCGGGAGCAAGAAACCGGTATTTGCGTGCAAGATGCCGGCAGGCCGACATCGGCTGCCCGCCTGCCCTTTTGACACGCATGCAAACAGCGTTATTTTAATTTCTGGCGGGCAAGCCCTTACCCGCGGGTATGTCAAACGACCCGGCCCCCCTCCTGGCGACGCGTGATTCGATCGGGGGTTGCAACTGAATCGCCTGTTCCCACCCGATGGCGAGAACCGGCAGACACCCTCCTACACACGCTGGGGTCGTTTTTCATGGAACCTGCCCGCGGCGAGAAAATCGAAAACCGCCGGGGGGGAAAGGAGCGCACACATGGAAACTCGACGAGAGGACGAATTGTCCTGCAAACGAAAGTGCGACGACGACCTCGCGGCATGCGAGGAGAGCAGCGTCGTTACGGATACATGCGCAGACAGGTGGGACTATTGCCTGGACGAGTGTCTGAGCGCATGCGATGTGCCGTGATGCCGGCATGGATGACCGGGAGTTCGGTCGGCTGCTGGAGTTCCTTGGCCTTTCCCGGCAGGGGTACCGCAAGGTCAGGAAGGGGGTTAAGAAACGCGTCGGCCGCCACATGCGCAGCCTGGGCTGCCGCAGCCTGCAGCAGTACCTGAAGCAATTGGAGCGGAGGGCTGAGGTCAGAAGTCAATGCGCGCTGGCGCTGGCGGTTCCCATCAGCCGATTCTTCCGCGACCGGGTGTTATGGGACATCCTTGAAAACCGGATCCTGCCGGAGCTGGTCGAAATCGGCAAGAGCAGCATCAAGGTGTGGTCCGCGGGTTGCGCCTGCGGCGAGGAGGTCTATAGCCTCAAGATCCTCTGGGAACGGATCAGCCGGTCGACCGGCCCTCTGCCAGCCCTCGAGATAACGGCCACCGACCTACAGCCGGCCCATCTCGAAAAGGCCGCGGCTGCCGTTTACCCCGCGAGCAGCCTGAGGGAGATGCCGGAGGCAATGATCTCGACCTGGTTTGAAGCGGATGCCGGAAGAGGACGCTTCCGATTGAAGACCGCCTTGAAGGGGGGTATTGCGTGGCAAAGGCACGATTTTCTCTGCGGGCCGCCCGCAGCCGGCTTCGACCTCGTCCTCGTCCAGAGAAACTGGTTTAAGAGGCGTGCGTTGCGATGAAGGCCCCGCTGCAGTTGTTTGAGCCCATCACGAGGGAGCAGAATCGGCTCATACATGTATTGTCCCGCGGCTCTGCGCTTTCGGACCTGCAGCTCTATTCCATGGTCGAGGAACTGATCGGCATCCCTTCCCTTACCGCCCTGTCCCGGCAGGAAGCTACCTGTCTCATCCAACGAATGGAAGGGGGCCGGAGGAAGTGTTTTTTAACCCCCCGGCGCGAAAATCAGATGACGGGGGATGCTTCCCGTTTTCCAAACTACCGGCACATCGTGGCCATTCGCCTGATCGCCCGGAGGTTGGGCTGGAGCAGGGAGCACCTGAAGAACTGGCTGAAAAAGTACGTCAAGGCCTCCAGCATCGCCGAGCTGGACCGGCAAAGCGCCCGAAAGGCATTTCTCGGTTTGATGCAAGTACAAAAACACCGGGGGAAAAAGGTCTTGGAGCAATTGTGAGTATCGAGCCCGGTTACGGTTTGGTTAAGAACCTCGACAGGTGCCATTCAGAGGCCGCATGACTTCAAGCTCGGCGAAATCATGGCATTTCGCGGCAATACCGTTGTTTTTCTGCATTGCCATTGCTCTCGCAGCAGTTTGCACAAGCGGTGCATCCATGTCGTTAGATGCCCGCGTCGAAAAATTCCTCGACGACATGCGCTCGAACTGGCGCGACTGGAACGTACCCTATGAGGACGGCAAAGTGCTCCACGACTTGATCGTCCGCAACCAGTACACCCGTGCCCTGGAAATCGGGACCTCTTCGGGGCATTCGGCCGTCTGGATCGCCTGGGCCCTGAGCAAAACCGGCGGTAAGCTGATCACCATCGAAATCGACGAGCGGCTGCGCCAAAAAGCCCTGCAGAACTTCAGGGCGGCCGGATTGGAGGCCTATATCGACGCCCGGCGCGCCGACGCCCATCACCTGGTGAAGGAGTTGGAGGGGCCGTTTGATTTTGTCTTCCTGGATGCGGACAAGCAATGGTACACGCAGTACTTCAAGGACCTGGACCCCAAGCTCGCCAGGGGCGGCTGCTTCACAGCCCACAACGCCGCCAACTCCTTCCCGGGAATAAAGGAGTTTCTGGACCACGTCCGCAGCCGGCCGGACTACCAGACCGTTATCGACCGCTCCAGCAGCTCCGGCATCTCCATCAGCTGCAAGAACAGATGAAACCCCTTCAGCCGGCTGTCCGATGCGTCGCTTCCCCGATCGCCGGCGCCCCATGATCGAAACGGTCGAGGAAATTAGGGACGTCTTTAAGAAGTTAAATCAAGGTTCGATCAGAAGGTCCTTGTCCGCGGCGGATCGCTCCCCTCGCCTGGCGGCATAGACCACTGCGGCCGGCGTGAGCGACAGCATTCTGGCCAGCGCCGTCACCGACAGCCCAAGCTCCTGCCGGCACCAATGGCAGAACAATCCCCGCGCTTCGGCGATATGGCGATTCTTACCCTACTTTTACGCCGCAAGCGGCGGGGAATTCAACCCGGAGAGAGTAAATATTTAAAGGCGTCCCTGTTGTTTCCGGGCGCATCAAAGCATACTAAATGGGGGCTGCCGGCATCATTATGATACCCTGCTGTTCCTGTCATTTATTTAAAGACGTCCCAATTCTTTTTCCCGGCCATCGACTGTCAAGAGAATACGTCAAGCCAACCAGGCGGCACGGCTTTGAATCTCTTTGTTTTCGATGTGCCCAGGCTCTCCAATCGAATACGGAGCGCGCCTTGCAAGGGAATGCCGGGAAGGCCTATCCGCAGTCCTGCCCTTCACGGATTCTGAACGGAGGTTCTTGGATCTGTTGCTGGACCGGGGGGAGATCAACCCCACCTTTTTGATATCGGTAACAGCGCGAGTTTGTCCTTCTGCATCTCGACAAGGCCGTGTTTGATCAAGGCATCAAGGAAAAAAATGAAAGGAACGTCGGTGCCCGGGGTGTTTGCCCGGCGGATCTCAAGCCTAACGGGGAATATTTCTTGACAATCATACCGGTAATTTTTATTACCGGTTAAAGTAAAATCCGGAAAAACTTATGATCAGGAATGACCCGATGATAGAGACCATAAAATCCATCATTTTGGATTTCCAGGAAATGCGGACGGAGACTGGGGTGCCCCGGCGTTTGCGTATCGAGACGGTTCGCGGCAAAGCTGCCGTCTGTATCGGCGTGCGGCGGGGAGGTAAATCGACATATATGTTCCAGGTCATCCAGCGGCTTTTTAATAGCGGGGTCCCGCGGCAGAACATATTGTACCTGAACTTTTTCGACGACCGGCTCCACAACCTGCGGCAGGACAACCTCGGCCTGATCGCCGAGGCTTATTTCTCCATGTTTCCCGAGAAAAAAAACACCGAGACGGTTTATTGTTTCTTCGATGAAATTCAGGCCGTCGAGGGTTGGGAGCCTTTCATCGACCGTATGATGCGCACGGAAAAATGCGAAGTATACCTGACCGGTTCGTCGGCCAAGATGCTGTCGAAGGAGATCTCCACGCAAATGCGCGGGCGGGCTCTCTCATGGGAGATGTTTCCGTTTTCGTTCAGGGAATTCCTGGACTACAAAGGAATCGAGAGCGAGGGCGCGCTATCTACGAAGAAGCGGCTCCTGGTGCAGAAGTCTTTCGAGGAATACTGGGAGACCGGCGCCTTTCCAGAGGTCGCCGGCCTCCCCCGCCACTTGAGAATCAAGACGCACCAGGAATACTTCCACACCATCCTGTTCCGGGATTTGGTCGAGCGCCACGACGTTTCTCATCCCAAAGCGGTGACCGACCTGGCCCACCGACTGGTAGACAATACGGCCTCACTCTATTCCGTCAATAGCCTTACAGGATATCTTAAATCGCTGGGGCACAAGGTGCCCAAGTCCGCGGTTTCGGATTACCTGCAATGGTTCGAGGATGCCTATTTCCTGTTCACCGTGCGGATATTCGACGCATCGGCGGCACGCAGAGACACCAACCCGAAACGGATCTATTGCGTCGACCACGCGATGGTCACTTCGGTCTCATCAGGAATCCTGGTCAATTCCGGCCATCTCTTGGAGAACCTGGTATTCACAGCGCTCCGGCGTCTTCACCCGGAAATCTACTATTACAAGACCAAGACCGGTCGGGAGGTAGATTTTATCGTACAGACGCATGGACTGCCCAAAATGCTGGTCCAGGTGTGCGAGTCCCTGGCAGAGCCGCAGACGCGGAAACGAGAGACCGCAGCCTTGAATGAATCGATGGCCGAACTGAACCTGAAAACCGGAACCATCGTGACCCGGAACGAAGATGAGCGGATGAATGTGGAAGCCGGGACCATCGAGGTGGTACCGGCATGGCGGTTCCTCGTCGGCCTGCCGGACTCAGCGGAGTAGACCCACGAGTCGCTTCTCGGATGAAGCATAAAAAGCCGGGGTCGAATATCATCTGTAAGGCAAAGGCTGCAAAAAAACCTCCCTTTCAAAATGGTCTGCACCTGGACCATGAGTTTGACAATGGATTACAGGGAATTACTCGAAAGATACAATGCTCTGTTGGAACATGTAAACCTCTTAACCAAAGAAAACATCCACTTGCGAACTCAACTCGGACTTCAGGAATCCGAGCTTGTCCAAAAGACTGCCTCAGCCAAAAACACGGAAACAGATACCCGTCACAAGGAATCGACTCTCGATAGCTCTTATCCAGGTGTGGATTGCACATCGGATTCTCTTTCCAAGATCCGTCTGTTCATGTCCCTTTTCAAAGGCCGTGAGGATGTCTATGCAAAACGATGGGAAAATAAAAACAAAGGAACATCGGGTTATGCTCCGGTTTGTCTAAACCAGTGGCAAAGGGGGATTTGCGGGAAACCTAAAATACCCTGTTCGTCATGCAAAAACACACTTTATGCCGAATTGGATGAATCCGTCATTGGGGAACATTTGAGAGGCAATGCCGTTGTAGGCATTTATCCCATGTTTCCTGATGAAACCTGCTGCTTCCTGGCCATGGATTTTGACAAAGCGGATTGGGAGAAAGATATCTCTGCCGTGAGAGAAGTTTGCCATGAATTCACGGTTCCCGTAGCCGTCGAGCGGTCACGCTCCGGCAAGGGGTGCCACGCCTGGTTTTTCTTCGAGCACCCAGTTTCTGCGGACCTAGCACGCAAATTCGGAACGGCCTTGCTCACCTGCGCCATGAACAGAAGACATGAAATCCAATTCAAGTCCTATGACCGGTTGTTTCCAAGCCAGGATACCATGCCCAAGGTCGGTTTGGGGAACCTGATCGCATTGCCGCTGCAAAAAGCGGCAAGGGAGAACGCCAATAGCGAATTCATCGATGACGATTTTCA
>CAZNAX010000151.1:0-7732 GCA_964570965.1 uncultured Desulfatibacillum sp. | reverse complement strand
ATTCTTAAATTGGATGACTCGCATCGGTCCTCGTCCTTATCGCATGGATGTCGTTCGTCGGGCTGGCAGCTCGACGGAATTCATCGCCGGCCTTGGTCGGCCTCTTCGCCGGTAAAAAGTTCTTCAATGTAATAAATTCCGAGCCCCGCGATATTCCTTCCCTCGCCCCTGACGCCGGGATTGGCGTCGCGATCGCGGCTGGACAGCCAGCGGTCTAGTTTTTCAAGGAGCTTCTGCGAATATTTTTGCGAAAGCCGGCGGAACTCGGGCAGCACGTCGTCCGGGAGATTGTCGTAGAGCACCTTGCGCTGAAACTTGGGCGGCGTGTCGCTCGTCTGGAGATTGTGGCCGATGGCATCGATTAGATAGGCCGTATCAACCCCCAGGATGTGAAGCTTCATGGATTCGTCTGCTTTGGGCACATACGCTCTTTCAACCAAACGGACCCGGTCTGGATCCGATATTAAAACGGCTCCCTCGGCCGACAGTTCGTCCAGGATGGCTCGATGCGGAATATCGCCGCTGTAGCGCCGGACCAGTTCTTGAAAGCTGTTTCCTGGGCCGCCGATAGAAAGCGCCAAGGGCCTGCCGCGCGGGCTCAGAAAGTCTCTATCGCGGCGCCATCCGGAAATGACGCGGGCCGCCCGGTTGTATCGGTCCGCGCTGGAGCGGTCGTCCGGGTGGAATCGGCGGAGCGTTCGATTGACCTCTTTGCGGGTCAACCCGGTGACGACCGCCAGCCGCGAAATCGTCGCCTTGCGGCCTTCGATTGCAGACTCGCGGCGCGCGACTTCGACAAATTGGCTCCTGGCAATGTCGGCGAAGGTTCCATAGGAGACGCCGTTCCGCAGCAGGATCCGGATCAGTGGACGCAGGATTCGTGCGACAGCCGCTGCGAGAATCTGGTGCTTGCTATTTTTCATAAGTGGGCGATTCGGTAGAAGGCCATAATTGGGAAAATTTTCCCAAATTTTGGGGAAGGTGTCAAGGGAAAACCCGAAGAGCTTCCGCAACAGCCGACAGCAGGGACTTGAAGAGCAGCTGGCGCGCATCGGCGGGAAACGGAGAAGCCGGCAGCCACTGTCGCGGCTCATCCTCCCGGCGCCAGAGGAGCCGTTCGCAGATTTCGCTATTTGGCAGGCGCTGGCTGGCGAGCATGCACGCTATCGGTCGAAACCGTGCGCGCCCGTCCGATACCGGAAGAACGGTAGGGTGGCTCAATCGCAGCGCCGGGAATGATCTGGAGGGGGCGAAATGTGCGGCCGGCAGCCGCCGGTCGATAGGACGGCGGCCAGCGCAAGGAAGCAGCGAGGGGAAATCTTTAAGGCCGAGGTTAAAAGCCTTATTCGCACGCGGGCGCCCTGGGCGTTGCGGGGGAAGGTGCAGGGTTTTGGTGGTTGGAGCAGCCGGGCAAAAACCCTAAACGGCCAGAAGCCTCACTGGGCGGTTGATGCCAGAGCCTTTAGAATCGTATCCGGGGTCGCATGGTCCGCCGGCCCGGCAGGTTGATGGCTGAAAACAATCCTGCCGCTGGAGTCGATGACAAAGGTCCCGGGCAGTTGCAGGATATCGCCGACGGGTTTTCCAATTCCGGAGCCACGGGCCATGGCGGCCAGCCCCTTGATGGCAACCACCGGCGAAAGGACTCCCAGCGGGGACATGCGCTTGAGGTGGAATTGGCGGTAAAGCGCCTGCTGGGAGTCGGCGATCATGGGAAAGGGGACGTCGAATTTCTTCAAAAAGGCCGTGCATTCCGCCGGCGTTCCCATGCCGACCAGGACCACCTGGCCGCCGCCTTTCTCAAAGTCGGCCTTTCGATCGCGCAACTGCGCGACCTGCTCGCGGCAGAACGGTCAGCCGAAATGACGCAGGAACACCAGCACCAAACAATGGCGCGCCCAGAACTCGCTTAGTTGCCTGACCGTGCCGTCCGAAATCGTAACGCTTGCGTCCATCGCCGTTTGTCCTTCATTCTTGAGCCTGCTGATTGATCATTTTTGCAAAGCGCTCGTTAACCTGGTCGGCGTGGCATGATCATCGGTTGCAGTTTTAGTTATTCATCGACATCTTGGATAGCTTGCTCAGATAGGTGCTCCCAACCCCGAGCCACTTGGCAGCCTCGGCCTTGGTCCGGAAACGATT
This sequence comes from uncultured Desulfatibacillum sp., assembly GCA_964570965.1. GTDB lineage: Bacteria > Desulfobacterota > Desulfobacteria > Desulfobacterales > SpSt-501 > SpSt-501. Next base: position 5,590 of record CAZNAX010000151.1, on the reverse strand, counting down.
GATTACATACTCCAGATAGCGGGCCTTCATCAGCTCCTGCATGTCTTGCCAGTTGATATGGTTTTCATACAGCCAGGCGCAGCAGGCGTCGATCGAGTCGATGTCATCATGATCCGGGGGTGGGGGCAGTTGCTTTTGCAGCGGCTCGGGTTCGATCCCGATCTGATCATGCCAATTCGACTCTAACGCATCGCACATTTTGAGCATCTTGATCATCGTGGGCATGATACGAGCATAAACTTCGACATTCTGGTTCTGGATAATGACGACCCCTTCGCGCTTGACGGCATTGGTTATGTTGACGCCCATCTGCTGAGCAGCCTTTACCTCACCACCTTGAAATGCACCTTCCATCATCTCCAAAACAAGTGCTTTTAAGTCAGCGATCGCCTGCATCAATCTTCCTCCGATTCGAAAGCTGCAATGGAGCCGCCGCCCAAATTTTGGTTGTTGAATTTCTTCTGGTGAAAATCTTCTGCAGGAAATGGAAAATGACCGCTGCCAGAAGAAAAAGGCCGAAGAGCGTTCCATCAAGATTGGCGTGCTCCAAGGCGGTCGCGATAAAACATCCACCGCCGCCTCCGCCGGAGCCCGAGTTTTCACCGCCGCTCCCCGGGTTTGCGGACGCATCCCCGCTTCCCGAACCGTTGCTCTCGTCCACACTGCCACAGGGCAGGATTTGATCGCCGACCTCGGCGCACACGGGCTCGGCATAACCGCTCTCGTTTCCGGCGCTATCATAGGCGGTGAGCGTGATATAATAGCGCGATCCAATCTCAAGACCAGTCAAGGTAAACGTCGGGTTGTCAGGATCGCTGAATTCTGAGAGGGCAACATTGCCGAACAAATCATAGGGCGGCCCGGGAGCGTCCTTTTTGAAATACACGCCATAGCCTTCAAGATTGGCTTCTGTGTTGGGGTCCCAGGCCAGCGTTAAATCCGCAGGGAAGGCGCGGAGGGGGGCAAACAGCAATACCAGAAAAAACAGCCCGCCTGCCAAAACCCTCCGAAGGAGAGGCATGAATCTGTTTTGACTGTTTTCGGGGGACGTTGGCGAGCTATACGGAAAAATGGAATGAAAGAAAATCGCCGAGTAATCTGAGCCTGACATAATCGACACCTCCGGAATCGAATTGGTGGAGGAAAGACCTCGGCTCGATTCCGAAGGTTTTCCTCATCGATGCCTACGAGGTTAGCTGATGGGCTAGGGCCGATAAGGTTACCCTTCGCATTACGGCGATTCGCCCCAATTAAGTGGGTCCCCCGTTCCTGATGAGTTCTCAGGATTAAGCAAAGCACTTGTAAACCGTCCAGTTTTTTTTGTCAAGAGCGTTAGTGCAAAAATTGCAGTGCGATCGAGAGGTTGATTGGGGAAGTCTATTTGTTCGAATACCTTCCGAACTCACGAAACATGTCCTTGCGCCCCCAGAAGAGGTTCTGGGGTTCGAAGAAGATCTGGATGCCGACGCCGGCCGTCCATTCGGTATAGTCCGCGGAGTTGTTGATGGCGGCGAACCCGCCGGCGGCCACGTGGGCGGTGATCTGCTTCATGCCCTGAAGCCGCAGGTTGAAACCGATCTTGTCGTCGGTGTCGGAGTCGTATTCGCCATCGGCGTCGGCGGCGGCTTCGGGAGTGAAACCGCCGGTGTCGCCGTCGAACAGGGGATAGAAGGGGCTGCGGTCAAGGTGCTGGTGCAGCCAGCCGGCCGAGGCCTGCACATCGAACCAGTAGTCCCGGCAGGCGGCGGTGCGATAGCGCACGAAAGGACCGATCATCGTCATCAACTCGGGGCTGTAGTATCCGCCGTGGCCGTAGGTGTAGAAATCGCTGTTGCGTCGGAAGTGTTGGGCGGAGAAGAACAGCCCATAGCTGAACTCGTCTCCGTCGAAGAGCAGGGTGCGGCCGGCGGCCGCATCGAGGTGAACGGCCTGGTTGTCCCACACGCTGTCGCCCATGTAATAGTCGTAGCCGGCCGCGCCGCTCACCCACCAGCGGCTTGAGAGCGGCCAGGTCTTGCCCGCTTCGATGCCGTTGCGGGTGACCCGCCCCCACTCATCGTTGCTGTAGGGATCTTTCTGGCCGACGTAGGAAAGAATCGAATCCTTGACGTTGGAGCGGTGCACGTCCACGTAGCCACCCCCTGCGCCGAGCCGGGCTTCGAAGGTCGGGGTCGCGTCGACCGGTCCGTTCAGGGGCGTGGTGCCGACATGGATCTCCGTATGCAGGCGGCTTTCCAACTCGAAGCCCACCTCGGGCTGAACCACGAAGAGGTCTTCCTCCCAGTCCTGCTTCTTGGCGGCGCCGTCGAGTAGGCGGTAGTAGCGGCCGGCCTGGGGGCGGGATGAGCCGCTGCTGCCGGACAGGTACTTGGGGGTGACGGCTGCGGACCACTGCCGGCCGAGTTCGGTCGGATAGACGAGCGTCAAGGGCAGGGCGGTTTCCTCGAGGTCGCCGAACTTGCCGTCACCCTGTTTGCTGCGATGATAGAGGAAGGCCTCGGCGCGCGGGGAATCGGCGTTGAAATAACAGCGCTGCGGGTCGCGGTCGAGTTGGGCCGCTGTGACGGGTGCCCCGCGGTCGAAGAAGAAGCCTCCCGCGGGCGCACGGAGTTCGGGGTCCTCGTCAGCGGCCAGCCGATTGGCCAGCTGGTAGGCCCGGTCCGCGTCGCCGTCGGCGGTGTAAAGTCCGAGCAGGCCCGCGGCCAGCGACGGGCCGGGGCGTTCGGCGAAACTCTCCTCCATCAGGGTTCTGGCTTCCGCGCGACGGTCCTGGCGATAGCGCGTCCAGGCGAGCAGCTCCCGGGCGTCCGGGTCATCGGGGTTCAGGGCCAGCAGCTTCTCCAGATAGACGGCCGCGGCGTCCCAGTCCTTGGCGGCATAGGCGCGAGTCGCCGATTGGCGGTAGACCAGCTCTCGGAGTTTCCGTGTATCGGCGTCTTCGGCGATCCGGCCCCGGTCGAGTGGATCGAGGGCCGTAGCGATCCGGTCGGAATTCAGGCGGGTGTATCCCAGCCCCAGCGCAACATCCTTGTCGGCAGGGTCCTGCTCCGAAAGAATACCAAAAAGCCTTTCAGCCTCCTCGAATTCGCCGCGTTGGAACCGGTACCAGGCCAGGGCCGCCAGGGCGTCGCGGTCGTCCGGGGCCATCTTCAGCACCTCTTCGGCCATGCGGGCCTTCAGCTCCGAGTCCGGCGGCTGGGCTGCCAGCCGGCGTTTGAGAATCTGCAGCTCGAGATCCTCGACCTGGCCGCTCAGCTGCGGCGCCGTCTGCCTCAAGTCGGGCTTTTCCAGCCGCAGCAGTGCCAGAGCCTCGTCGTGGGGCAGTGCTGCGGCGAGTTCGCTGACAATTGCGAAGCGCAGGTCCGGAGGAAGCGGGCATGCCAGAAGCTCGCGCTGCAGGTCCGTGGCCGCCAGGTGGCCGCCGGCCTCGGCAAGCCTGCGGCCGACCGTGTGAAAGACATCCGGTCGGATGCACGCACGCCGGGCGCGGGCGTGAGCATCGAGGAAGGCGGTCAGGGCCGATGCGTCAGCCGTCTGCGCCAGGGCCTGGTAATCCTTGAGCAGTCGGGCTTCCAACAGGCGCCGTTCCCATGGGGGGCGCTGACGGGCAGGCAGCTGGGCGATACGCTCCTCGGCCTCGGCCCACCGGCCGCTTCGCATCAGCGCCTGGACCAGCGCCGGCCGCGTCTCCGCCGGGCGATATCCCTGATCGGCGAGATCGGCCAGGTGCGGGATGGCCTGAGCGTGCTTGCCTTGCTTGAGCAGGCTGTAAGCCAGCCCGAGCTGTGCGTTCAGCGCCTCCTCACGATCGCCGGAACCCATGGCCTCCGCAAAGAGCTGGGCGGCGGCCGGGTAGTTCCCGCGGGCGTAGAGGTGCCAGGCTTTGGCCCGGCCGGAGAGCTCCGCCGCCTGGCCGCCGGGCGGCGGCCGGTCCGTCCAGCCCTCCAGGATGTCTGCATCCTCGGGAGACCGGTATTCCCAATCCGGTTCGGCCGCCTCCATCCGGCTGTCGTGCGGCCGGCTCTGGAACTGTTCCCCGGAGCGGCGCTGGATGACCGCCTGGGTGTGTTCATCCGTCGTCTGGCGGGCCGGCTGAGGATGGCTGCGCCTGGTCTGCGCGGGCGCCTCCTGCCGGATCTGGGCCGATGCCGTCGGCGCGGCCGCGGCCAACAGGAGCCAGGCGGTCATATATAATAGCCGGTGGGTCATCACCACTCCAGTTTTTCACGCGCGAGCAGAAAAAGCGTATTGGAAAAATAATCCTCGGATTCCTGCGCGATCTTCTCCGCAGCCTTCTGGAAAAGGTGGCGGGCCAGCGCCTGCCGCCCCAGCTTTTCGGCGCAGACGCCCATGACGGCGTAAAACCCCGCCGGAGCCTCATCGGCAGCTACGGCCTCGTCGATGAGATTGACCCGCCGGGGAAGATATCCGGCGCCTTCCACGAAGTGCAGGTAATCCGAAAAGGCCTCCAGGCGCTGTCGGTCGCCGTGCCAGGCCAGATAGAGCGGCACGCGGATGGCCTCATATCCGAAAAACGGGCTGCGCGCCTGATCGACTTTGGTTTGGTGGCTTCCCAGGGCGACCCAATCGGCCGGGAGCTTGAAGCGCGAGAACGCGCTTTTTTCCAGCAGGCTCCGGCTGTCCATCAGCACGCGCCTCCAGAAAGCCTCGTCATCCACGCGGGCGAATTCGTCGAAGGCAGGCAGCACCAGGTAGCCCATGTTGAAGCTTTGACCGTTTTCGCTGTTGAACCCGAAATATGCGGGTGCAATCAGGTGATATCCATCGACGGTCAGCGCCAGGTGGCCGCGAATGTCCCGAACGATGCGCTGGCCGGCTTCGCGATAAGGCGGGTGGTCCCAGCGCTGCGCGGCTTTCAGGAGCGCATAGGCGACGAGAATATCCCCATCGCTGGCGTTGTTGTAGTCGATGACGTTCCAAGCGCCATTGGGCCGGCGGCCCCAGGACCACGCCAGGAGCGCATCGCGGCGGACCTGTAGATTGTCCGCGGTCCATTTGAGGATGCGGTCGAAGGCCGGCCGGTCGTCGTTCAGCCAGGCCAGGAGCAGGCCGTAGCCCTGTCCTTCGGAGTGGCTGGCGGCGTTCTGGTTCGGGTCGCGCACGCGGCCGTCGGGAGCGACAAACGCACGCTGGTAAGCCGCCCAGTCGGCCGCTTCCGCCGGCCGGCAAACCGCCGGCGCCAGCAGGCAAATCAGAAGCGATAATATGAGGCGATACAGCATGCGGGATGCGTTTGCCTGCTTATGAGAAATGGGTTTCTAAATCCCCCCGGCCCCCATTTCAAAAGGGGGAGAAGACGGATTCGGTTTGATCTCGACTGGCGCCGTGCGTCGCCATGTTTGCTCTGAATTGAGTTAGCCCTGAGTCGGTGCCAGGCGCTGCCTGCGGCGGCGTTTCAGAATCCTGAGAATCAACGCGCATAACACCAGCAACAGCAGCAGCAGGCCCGCCAGCGCAATAATCGGGTGCGAATTGATGAAGTTGTGCACGGCTGGGATCTGGCCGGGGTTGCCCAGGAAGTAGCTCGGGCCGATCAGGTGCGACAGGGTTTCAAAATTCGGCTCCTGAA
>CAZNAX010000150.1:0-7765 GCA_964570965.1 uncultured Desulfatibacillum sp. | reverse complement strand
AAGCTGACCGAGCTGATGGGCTCGCGCCACGAAGCGCTGAACCTGGCCGGTTCACCGCCCGCCGCCGTGATGCTGGTCGGGCTGCAGGGCTCCGGAAAAACCACCACGGCCGGAAAGCTGTCGATCCTGCTGCGCAAGCTGGGCAAGCGACCGTTTTTAGTGCCGGCGGACGTCTACCGGCCGGCGGCCATCGACCAGTTGAAGATAATCGCCGACCAGGTCCAAGTACCGGTCTTTGCGTCCTCCCCGGATCAGAACCCGGTGCAGATCTGCCTGGAGGCCAAGGCCGCCGCCTTCCAGCAGGGCTGCGACGTGCTAGTGCTCGACACGGCCGGACGGCTGCACATCGACGAGGATCTCATGGCCGAGCTCGGACGGATCAAGGAGGCTGTTCGTCCGTCCGATATCATGCTCGTCGCCGATGCCATGACCGGCCAGGACGCCGTGAATATCGCCAAGGCCTTCAACGAACGCCTGGACATCAGCGGCGTGATTCTGACCAAAATGGACGGCGATGCCCGCGGCGGCGCGGCCCTGTCCATCAAAACCATCACCGGCAAGCCGATCAAGTTCATCGGGGTCGGTGAGAAACTGAACGCGCTCGAACCGTTCCACCCCGACCGCATGGCGGCAAGCATCTTGGGCATGGGCGATGTGCTCAGCCTGATCGAAAAAGCCCAGGAAGCCGTCGATCAGAAGAAAGCGGTCGAGCTCCAGAAAAAACTGCGCAAGAGCCAGTTCACGCTGGAGGATTTCCGCGACCAGTTGATTCAGGTGCGAAAAATGGGCTCGCTGTCCGATATCCTGAAAATGATTCCGGGGATGGGCAAGATCAAGCACATGAAAAACCTCGACATCGACGACCGCGAATTCGTGCGCATCGAGGCGATCATCAATTCCATGACCGCCCAGGAGCGCCGCCAGCACGGAATCATCAACGGCAGCCGGCGGAAACGGATTGCGCTCGGCAGCGGAACCCGTATCCAGGACGTCAATGCCCTGCTGAAAAATTACACCCAGATGCTGAAAATGCTCAAAAAGTTTAACCAAGGCGGCTTCCGGCGCGGAATGCTGCCCTTCTGAAGGAGAATACACCTCATGGCAGTCAAAATCAGACTGGCGCGGCACGGCGCCAAAAAGAAACCCTTCTACCGGATCGTGGTGGCCAACAGCGAAAGCCCTCGAGACGGGAGATACCTGGAGAACGTGGGGACCTACGACCCCAAGGACACCCCCACCCGGGTGACGCTGAAAACCGAGCGGGTCCAGTATTGGCTCGGCAAGGGGGCCACCCCGACCGATACCGTCAAAACTCTCCTGAGAAAAGAAGGCGTTCTCAGTCGCAAGAGTTAAAATCGGCCCAAGGCCTCGGATCGGGCCGCACGGCATCCGTGGAACGCTTCCGCCGGGGCTCAGAAGCTGAAGGCTTGCACCGGACCCACCCGCCCCGGTGAAATCGGTCTCAACCGCCAACCCAGGAGCCGAAGCCATGAAAGATCTGGTCAATCGCATCGCGCAGGCAATGGTTGATCATCCCGATCAGGTTCAGGTCACCGAGGTGGAAGGGAACCAGACCACCGTTCTCGAACTCAAGGTCGCGAAGGATGATTTGGGCAAGATCATCGGCAAGGAGGGCCGCAACGCAAGGGCCATCCGCACGATCCTCGGCGCCGCTTCAGCCAAGTTGAAGAAGCGCACGGTCCTGGAAATCATCGAATAGGCCGTGTCGGATCAACGCTTCATCCTCATGGGACGGATCGTCGGCGCGCACGGGATTGCCGGCAACCTGAAGTTTTTGTCTTACGCCGAATCCCTGGCCGTCTTCGAGGCCGGCCGCACGGTGGTGGCCCGGCGCGAGGCCGGGGACGAGACGGTTTACGAAATCGAATGGGCCAAGGCCCAAGGACGATCAAGCCTGCTGAGCCTCAAAGGCGTCGCCAGCCGCAGCCAAGCCGAGGCGTTGATCGGCTGCGATCTGTTCCTTGACAAAACGAACCTTCCGAAACTGGAGGAAGGCACCTACTACTGGGCCGATTTGATCGGCATCGAGGTGTATTCCGTCGACGGTGTTCTTCTGGGTCGGATCGAGTCCATTTTTCCGACCGGCAGCAACGATGTTTATGTGATAAAAAAGGAAGACCGGGAGCTTCTGCTGCCGGCACTCCGGTCGGTGATCAAGTCCGTCGACCTGGAAGCGCGCCGCATGGAGGTGGAGGTTCCCGAGGGCCTGGAGTGAGAGGCCGTTGCCGCATGCAGATCCTGGTGCTGACCCTATTCCCGGAAATGTTCGATGCCTTCTGGTCGCATGGCATCATGCGCAAGGCCGTTGAACAGACGCACATCACGCCGGCCGCGCTGAACATTCGGGACTTCGCCCGAGACCGGCACCATGTCACCGACGACCGGCCCTACGGCGGCGGAAACGGCATGGTCATGAAGCCGGAGCCCCTGGCCGCCGCCATTCGAGCGGCCCAGGCGCGCGCACCGGCCGCCCGCACCATCCTGATGACCCCCCAGGGCCGGGTGTTCAATCAGGTGATCGCGCGCGAGATGGCGGCCTTGCCGGCGATCATCCTGGTTTGCGGACGCTACGAAGGCGTGGACGACCGCCTTAGCCGCGATCTCATCACCGATGAGCTATCCATCGGCGACTATGTCCTGACCGGCGGCGAAGTCGCCGCCATGGCGGTGGTCGATGCCGTAACGCGGCTGATCCCGGGAGTGCTGGGAGGAGCGGATTCCGCCGAACACGACTCGTTCTCGAACGGACTGCTCGAACACCCGCACTACACGCGACCGCCGGTGTTCGAGGGTGCCGCCGTGCCCGATGTGCTGCTGACCGGGCACCATCACAACATCGAGCGCTGGCGTCTGGAGGCATCCCTCATGCGGACGCTCGTCAATCGACCGGACCTTCTGCAGGAACGGGCGCTGACCGCCGAAGAGACCGATATTCTGCGGCGCTGGCAGACCGACTTGAACCGGCTTCTCGGCCCGCCGCCGGAACCGGCCGGAGGCCGAAAACGCTGACCGCGCGCTGAAAAACATTCGACGGCGGGCTTCACGGTCATTGCTGGACCCCAGCCCTGAGCGAATATTTCATTGACCACCAACCATTTTTTGACATATTATAAAAATTTCGATTTCCTCGAAATTCTAAAGGAGAAGAGGCATGAACAAGATTGAGCTGCTGGAGCGCGAACAGATGCGCATGGACCTGCCCGGTTTCATCGCCGGTGATACCGTCAAGGTCCATGTAAAAATAAAAGAGGGCGAAAAAGAACGGATCCAGGCCTTCCAGGGTGTGGTCATCGCAAAGCGCAAGGGCACCACCGGCGCCACCTTTACCGTGCGCAAGGTGTCCTATGGCATCGGCGTGGAGCGCATCTTTCCCATGCATTCCCCAGTCATCGACCGCGTTGAAATCATCACCCGCGGCCGGGTGCGGCGCGGCAAGCTCTATTATCTGCGCAATTTGAAGGGCAAGGCCGCGCGCATCCGCGAGAGACGCATCGCCTGATTCCCATCCCGGAGCGTTATCCGAGAAGAATGGATGCGAGATGAACCGTCCGGCGGCGGACCGCGTTTCCGGCTCGCCGCCGCCTCCAATGGCTCGGCATCCCAATGGATCTCTGGTTCTACGAGCACCGCGCCGCTCAAGCCGGCCGCCTCCGAATCGCCGGCGTCGATGAGGCCGGACGCGGCCCGCTGGCCGGGCCGGTGGTGGCCGCGGCGGTCATCCTGCCGCCGGCTTTTCACGACCCGCGCGTCAATGACTCCAAAAAGCTCAGCCCGGTGAAGCGCGAACGTCTCTACGACGTCATCTACCGCGACGCGTTGAGCGTCGGGATCGGCATCGTCGATGCCGGCGAGATCGATCGCATCAACATCCTGCAGGCCTCGCTGCGGGCCATGACAATGGCCGTTCAGAACCTTGCCCCCCGGCCGGATCACCTGCTCATCGACGGTACTTTTCCCATCTTTCTGGAACTGCCCCAGGAGCCCATCCCCCAGGGTGATGCGCTCAGCATCTCGATAGGCGCGGCCTCGATCGTCGCCAAGGTCACCCGCGATCGCTTGATGGACATCTACCATGTTTACTACCCGTGTTTCGGCTTCACCCGGCACAAGGGCTACCCGACCCGGGACCACAAAGCGGCCATCCGCACCTTCGGTTGTTCGCCCATCCACCGTAGAACCTTTCGCGGGGTTCGGGAGCATCTGCCCGTTTCCGGTGAGGGGGGCGGATGCTGAACCAACGGCAGCAGGTCGGTGAGGCCGGCGAAGCCTTGGCCGCCCGCCTGCTCCGTAAAAAGGGCTATAAAATCATCGAGACCAACTATCGCACCCAGCTGGGGGAAATCGACATCATCGCCCGCGACGGGGATACGATCGTCTTCGTTGAGGTCAAGGCGCGCCAGACCGGCCGGTTCGGAAATCCGAAAGAGGCCATCACATCGCGCAAGCAGCGCAAAATCTCCATGGTGGCCCTGTACTACCTGAAAACGACCGGCCAGAGCCAGGCCAAGGCCCGCTTCGATGTCGTTTCGATCCGCTCCGCGCCGCCGCGCCCGGAGGTGGAGATCATCCGTAATGCCTTCGACCTGCTCTACGGATAGCCGTGCCGTCGCAACCGCCGGCAACCTCTATGTGGTCGCCACCCCCATCGGCAACCTCCAGGACATCACGCTGCGGGCGTTGGAGGTGCTGAAAACGGTGGACCTCGTGGCGGCCGAGGACACCCGTAAAACCGCTCAGCTGCTGAGGCACTTCGGGGTAGACGCGGCGCTCGTCTCCTATCACGAGCACAACGAAGCCGCACGAACCCCGCAGTTGCTGCGTCGACTGCAGCAGGGCGCCTCGATCGCGATGGTTAGCAACGCCGGCACTCCCGGCGTTTCCGATCCCGGCTACCGCCTGGTCACCGCCGCTGCCGGCGCGGGTCTCCGGGTGGTCCCCGTACCCGGGGTCACGGCGGCGACTGCAGCTCTTTCCGTCTCCGGACTCGCCACGGACGCCTTTGTGTTCGAAGGGTTTCTGCCCAAGAAAGCCGGCCGCCGGCGCCGCCAGATCCACATGCTTGCCTCCGAGCCACGAACCGTCATAGTGTATGAATCGCCCCAGCGCATCGTGGCGCTGGTCGAAGAGCTGATCGCGGCGTTCGGGGACCGCCGCGCGGTCCTCGCCCGCGAAATGACCAAGCTCCACGAGGAATTCATCCGCGGCCGGCTCTCCGAGGTGCTCGCCGTCCTCCGGTGCCGCGCCGAGGTCAAGGGCGAATGCACCCTGCTCGTCGCCGGTCGAACCGAAGCCGCGTCTTGCTCCTGGGATGCGGCCCGGGAAGATTTGCGCAGGGGGTTGCGATCGGGTTCCAAGGGACTCTCGGAGCTGGCCCGCGAAGTGGCACACGCTCACGGGCTGTCCCGACAGGCGGCCTATGCGGAGGCGTTGAAGATCCGGGCGGAGCTGACCCCATCCGAAAGCGGAAAAGATTCTATCCCGAACGGCTGAAGATCTGGAAAGGAAACCTATGGACACCCATGCTCTCATTGAACCGTTGAATGCCATTTTGGCGCCGAACTCCGTGGCCGTAATCGGCGCCTCCACCCAGCCGGGCAAAGTGGGGCACGATATTTTTGTCAACATCCTCAAGGGCGGGTTCACCGGCACGCTTTATCCCGTCAATCCGACCGCGCGGTCGATCTCGAGCGTGCGGGCCTATCCCTCCATCAAGGACGTGCCCGACCAGCTGGATCTGGCGATTGTCATCCTGCCCCCCCGGCCGGCGCTGCAGGCGATCCAAGATGCCGTTACCCGCGGCGTCAAAGGGCTCGTGATCGTTTCGGCCGGTTTCCGGGAAGTCGGCCCCGAGGGCCGCGAGATTGAAGACCGCATCGTGGCCATCTGCCGCGAGGCGAATGTGCGCGTGATCGGCCCCAACTGTCTGGGGGTCATCAACCCGCTGCCCGCCGTTCGGCTGAACGCAAGCTTCTCCGCCCGCATGCCCAAGGCCGGCAACATCTCCTTCATCTCCCAAAGCGGCGCCCTGTGCACGGCGGTGCTCGATTTTGCGGCCGACCGCAATTTCGGCTTCTCCAAGTTTATCTCCATCGGCAACAAGGCCGATGTCGACGAACTGGACCTGCTGCGCTACCTGCACCAGGATCCCGACACGGAAGTGATCCTGCTCTACGTCGAAGAGCTGCGGCGCGGTCCCGAATTCATCCAGGCGGTCAAGGAGATCACTTGCGGCGACTACCGGCCGAAGCCGGTGCTCGTGATCAAGTCCGGCCGCACGAGCGCCGGCGCCCAGGCGGCCGCCTCGCACACGGGCTCGCTGTCCGGCACCGAAGGGGTCTACAACGCCATCTTCCAGCAGGCCGGCATCATCCGCGTCGAATCGATCGACGAGCTGTTCGACTTCGCCACGGCCTTCGCCTACAAGAACGAAAGCGAACTCGGCAAGCTGCGCCGCAAAGTGCCGTCCGGAAACCGGGTGGCCATCGTGACCAACGCCGGCGGGCCCGGCATCGTGGCCACCGACATGACCATGTTCTCCGGCCTGGAACTGGCCCAATTCAAGGATGAGACCATCGAAACCCTGGCGAGCCACCTGCCGAGCACCGCCAACCTCAAGAACCCCGTGGACGTGATCGGCGATGCCACCATGGAGCGCTACGAGAACGCGCTCGCCGCCGTCATCCGGGACGAGGGCGTGGACGGCGCGCTGGTCATCCTGACCCCCCAGTCCATGACCGACGTTCAAGGCACGGCCGAGGCCATTGCGCGCATCGCCCGCAGATCCTTCAAACCGATCCTGTGCTGCTTCATGGGGGTCATCGATGTCTCGGCGGGTGTCAAGTATCTTCAGGACCGCGGCATCCCCGTCTACAAGTTCCCCGAGAACGCCGCCAAGGCCTTCGGCGCGCTTTACAAGTATTCCAACTGGCTGAATCGACAGCACCTGGCCCAGTACCAGTTGTCGTTCGACCGTGAGCGCGCCGCCCGGATCATCAAGGACTGCATCGCCCGCGGCAGGACCCGCCTCGGAGAGCTGGACGGTATCGGCATCCTCGAGTCCTACGGCTTCAAGGTGCTGCCCACCCGGCTCGCGCAGACCGCCGACGACGCCGGCGCCCTGGCCGCCGAGATGGGCCTGCCGGTCGTCATGAAGATCGTCTCCGAGCAGATCCTGCACAAGTCCGACGCCGGCGGCGTCATGGTGGGGCTGGAGAGCATCGAGGAGGTCCGGCGGGCGTTCGACACGATCGTGGCGCGCGGCCGAGCCTACCAGGCCGATGCGGCCATCGAGGGCGTCCTCGTTCAGAAAATGGCGCCCTCCGGCACCGAAGTCATCCTGGGGTTGAACCGCTACCCCATTTTCGGACCGCTGTTGATGTTCGGCATCGGCGGTATTTTCGTGGAGGTTTTTCAGGACGTGACGTTCCGGCTGGCGCCCATCGGCCGCAACGAGGCCCGCCGCATGGTGCGGCAGATCAAGGGCTACAAGCTGCTGCAGGGCTTCCGCGGCCGGCCCAAGGGCGACATCGAAACCATCGAAAAATGCCTGGTGGGGCTTTCGCACATGGCGATCAACCACCCGGAAATCGTCGAACTGGACATCAACCCGCTGCTGGTGCACCCTGAGGGCCAGGGGGCCACGGCGGCCGACTGCCGCATGATTTTGCGGGATCTCCTCAGCGACCAGCAGCCGAAGAAAGCAACCGGATAGCCAGCAGTTTAACGAATTCAGGATTCAATAGAT
>CAZNAX010000149.1:0-7822 GCA_964570965.1 uncultured Desulfatibacillum sp. | reverse complement strand
AGCTGATCGCTCCAATTGATCCGACCTTCACTCTTGACAATGATACCATTATTGATACTATATTGCTATGACGAAAATCGATGACCTGCTAATAGCAATGCAAAGGAACTCGAAGGATGTGCGGTTTTCGGATTTATGCAGAATATGTGGTCATTATTTCGGTGAACCGCGTCAGAAAAAAAGCAGTCATCGGATTTACAAAACACCCTGGCAAGGAGACCCAAGGGTGAATATTCAGAATAACGCAGGAAAGGCCAAGGCATATCAAGTAAAGCAGGTGCTTTTGGCTATTGAAAAACTGGAGGTTAGCCATGGCCAAAAAAAATGACAAGTATACATACCGGGTCACCTGGTCTAAAGATGATAATGAGTATGTCGGTCTATGTGCTGAATTTCCTAGCTTAAGTTGGTTGGCTGATACACCTGAAAAGGCTTTAAAAGGGATCCGAGAGCTTGTGGCTGATGTATTACGGGACATGAGCAAAAATGATGAGTCGATTCCGGAACCTATCGCAAGCAAACACTTCAGCGGAAAATTTATGGTCCGGGTGCCGCCTGATGTTCATAGGAAATTGGCCATACAAGCTGCTGAATCCGGCGTAAGCCTTAACCGCATTGCCAGTTCAAAATTGAGTCAATAATTACAATCTGCACGCAACCACCGCGTCCAGTGGACGGATAGATGCACGCCGCCCCTGACGCTGGCGTTAGGTTGCGCATCGGACTTTGCTTTGCCCACTAAATACGATAGGCTTGAATACATGGCACCGCGCACAAAATACCAGATATTTGAAATTATTCGCCGGTTGGAGCCAGAAATACGAGTTCTCATGGTTTCGAGGCTTGCGGTTTTCGGCTCTTGCGCACGGGGCGAGGACCGCCCTGATAGCGATGTTGATATCCTCGTCCAGTTCTCTATGGGATCGAAGACATTCGAACGGTTTCTGGCACTTTCAGAGCTATTGGAATCGAGTCTTGGGCGACGGATTGAGCTTGTTACCACAGAGGCGCTCTCACCATTCATTGGACCCCATATCTTGGCGGAGGCACAAGATGTCATTCGAGCCGCGTGATTACCTTCGCCACATACAAGTGGAGGTAGAGTACCTGCGGGGTTCATGCGCCGGTTTAAAGCTGGAAGAGTTCTTGGCGGATTTAACCCTGCGGTGCGCCGTTGTACGAAGTTTGGAAATTATCGGAGAGGCTGCGAAGAAAGTGCCAGAGGGGTTTCGAACGAACTATCCGGCCATCGAGTGGCGCGCGATGTCCGGTATGCGCGACCGTCTCATTCACGACTATTTCGGCGTGGATTAAGAGCTTGTCTGGGACGTAGTGCAGAATCGCATCCCGATCCTTCAACATTAAATCTCTTCAATTCTCGATTCCTAACAAGTCACTTCAGCGGACAGCGTAACCCCTGCCGCTGAGCTTTCCGTTGGCCCAAAAACGACATGAAATGAGAATGCTATGACGACACAAAAGATCGTGATCAGAGACGAGACAAAGGCCGATGTTGCCGTCATCACCGAGGTAACCGCCGCAGCCTTCGAAACCATGCAGATCAGCAACCACACGGAGCAATTCATCATCGAGGCGCTGCGTGCCGCAAAGGCTCTGACCCTGTCGCTGGTCGCGGAAGTGGATGGCCGTGTGGTGGGGCATATCGCGTTCTCCCCCGTGGCCATTTCAGACGGCACCCGGAACTGGTACGGACTGGGTCCGGTTTCAGTACTGCCGGAATACCAGCGCAGGGGGATTGGCAAAGCCTTGATACAGGAAGGACTGTCACGGTTAAGGAAACTAAATGCCAAAGGCTGCTGTCTAGTAGGACATCCGCAATACTACCGGAAATTTGGATTTGAGAATGTTGCCGGATTTGTCCACGAGGGTGTTCCGCCAGAGGTATTCTTCGCTCTTTCGTTTGACGGGCACTTTCCGCGAGGCGATGTCATGTTCCACGAAGGATTCAAAGCAAATGGCCAAAGCGCTTCACCCGACCGCTAACCGCCTCGGCTGAGTTTTCCGTTGGCAAATATCGATTTGACCGGGTCCATCATGTGGATTAATGTGGCTATGCATGTGTACATTGCATGGGTGCGATATGAAAATCATACTAAAGGCGACGGCCTGCCCCAGGATTGCGCTGTCAATTGTGACCACCTGCAGACTGTTTCCAAGGCGAAGATCGGACCATTGATCGCGTCTCTGTCTCCGTCCAAATTGACTGAGGTGGGGCGGGCAATTCGCTTTGCCCTCGATATATGAAACAGGCGCAACCAACCCATCACTCCAGCGAACAGGGGGGCTAATATCCCTGATTGCGTTGTGGGCCTCGGTGGGATGCAAGGTTGAGTAGAACCGTTAGCGCAGACGCCGTCGGGATTTCACCGCGGCGCTGCATGCCACCCGGAAAGGGGGATCGAATGAAGCGAAGTGCAAACGCCACATGGAACGGAAACTTGAAGGAGGGGCAGGGGATTTTCAGCGTCGCCAGCGGCGCCATCAAGGGCCAGAAATTCACCTTTCGCACGCGCTTTGAGGACGCTCCCGGCACCAACCCCGAGGAGTTGATCGCCGCCGCGCACGCCAGCTGTTTCAGCATGGCGCTCAGCGCGCAACTCGGCGAGCGCGGAATCACGCCCGAGGCTGTCGAAACGACCTGCACCATCACCTTCGAGAACCTGACGCTCACCCGGAGCGTCCTGCGGACCACCGTCAAGGCGCGCGGCGCGGACCGGGCGAAGGTCGAAGAGGCGGCGGCCGCCGCCAAGGCCGGCTGTCCCATATCGAAAGTGCTGAAGCTGGAAATCGCGCTCGAACTGACCGTGGCAGCCTAAGACGGCGATCTCTGAGGCTTTCAGAACTTACTCGGAGGCGCGACGCGAATTTCAATCCTAATCGGATCAACCTCGGAAAATACCATCCAGAAGGGAGGCTACGGCCATGGACCAGAAAATCCGACAGGCCATGAAGGCCGGCCGCCAACAGGCCGACGAGGTGTTGAAGTTTCGCGCTCAAGAGCTGCGAAAGAGAGTGCAAGCAGTCAAACGGCAAACGGCGGCGGTGCGAGCCGCCCGGGTTCCACCTCCGATTGCCGCGAAATTGATTCGCGCGGCCGGAGGGCCCGGTTCCACCGGCGTGTTGGTGGCGGAGGGCGACTCCTGGTTCGACTATCCCCTCAACGACGTCCTGCGTTTTCTTGAAGACTACCACGGATACGATGTCGAGTCGGTGGCCCACAGGAGCGACCGCGTGGAGGACATGGCCTACGGCCCCGGGCAGTTCGAGGAGTTTTCGCGACGGCTCGAGAAGCTGCTGCGGCAAAATGTCGTCCCCAAAGCCATCCTGTTGTCCGGCGGAGGCAACGACATTGCCGGCCAGGAATTCGGGATGCTGATCAACCACGCGTTGTCCCCGGTGGCGGGCTTCAACGAGCAGGTGCTCAGCGGGGTGATCGACGAACGCATCAAATTCGCCTACGTCACCATCCTCAGCGCTATTACGCGGATTTGTGAGCAGCGCCTCAACGGCTCCATCAGAATTCTAACCCACGGCTACGATTACCCGGTCCCGGACGGCCGCGGGTTTTTAGGCGGATGGTGGATCCTGCCCGGGCCGTGGCTGGAGCCGGGATTCCGGCAAAAGGGGTATGACGACCTCGCGGTGCGCGTCACGCTTGCCAAGCGCTTGATCGATCGCTTCAACGATATGCTCAAGGCCATCGTGGCCCTGCCCGAATTTGCGCATGTTCAACACGTCGATCTTCGAAACACCCTGTCGACCGGGAGCAACTACAAACGGGATTGGGCCAACGAACTGCACCCCACCTTCGCCGGATTCAAACGGGTGACGGACCGCTTCGCGGCGGCGATTTAGCAATTGGTGAAACCCAGGCCGTGCAAATCCCGCCTAACCGAGAGCCCGGCAACGTAGGCTCCGCCGGGCTCTTACCGGGCGAAAAAACGCTCACCTGTAGTCGGGCATGCTACGGAGTCGCTAAAACCGCCGCACGATTGCAGGCCGTGGCACCGAAATTACAGGTTGTTCCCTCGGACAGGTTGAAGATCACGGCACCCTCCAATCTTTTCGAGCTGGCGCAAAGCGCAGTTTTGATTTAATCCGTCCTCCACATCGAGAGGTGGGCCGTGACGAGGAAGCGGGGGATTCTGGTCGGGTTCCTGGCGCTGCTGCTGGCGGTAGGAGGTAGCGTGTGGTGGGGGCAGTCCGGCCGCCGAGGTGCCGAACTTTATTACTCCGGGACCATCGAGGCCACTTCGTCCCATCTCGCTTTTCAGGTCAGTGGCCGGGTGCAGGACGTCCTGGCGGATGAGGGCCAAGCGGTGGTTGCGGACGCGGTTCTCGCCGTCCTCGACCGCCGCGAATACATTGCGCTGTGCGACCAGGCCCGGGCGAATCTGCAGCGGGCCGGGCAGAATCTTCTTCAACTGGAAACCGTGCTGGAGGTGAACCGCAACGTTCTTCCGGCGGAGGTCGATCGCGCGGCGGCCGGCGTGAAGGCGCTGCAGGCGCAGCTGGCGGAAGCCGAGTCCGGCTATCGCGCTCAGGAGGTGGAACGGGCGCGGCTGGCTGCGGAAACGGCCCGCATGACGCTTGAAAACGCGCACAAGGACAAGTACCGCTACGACGAGCTTTACCGCAAAGGGGTGGTGGCCGAAAAATCCCGCGATACCTTCCACCTGCAGTTTGAAACCGCCCTCAAGGAGCACCAGCGCGCGGTCGAGGCCTACCAGATGGCTCGGGAAGGGTTTCGCCGCGAGCAGATCGACACCGCGGCCTCGCGACTGGCCGAGGGCCAGGCGGCGATGCGGCTCGCCCAAAGCAATTTGAAGAAAATCGAGGCAGCCGAACAGGATGTCGAAGCAGCGCGCGCACAGGTGGCTGCGGCCCAGGCGGCGCTGGATTTGGCCGAGATCCAGCTCGATCATACCCAGCTCCGGGCGCCTTACGGGGGCATCATCCTCAGCCGGAATGTCGAACCGGGGGAGGTGGTCACCCCCAATCAAGAAGTGCTTTCGATTGCAGACCTGTCCACGGTCGACTTGAAGGTGTTCGTGTCCGAAACCGAGATCGGCCGGATTGCACCCGGCCAGCCCGTCGCAGTGAAGATCGACACCTTCCCCGAAAAGACTTACACCGGCCGGGTGGGCTACATCTCGCCCCAGGCCGAGTTTACGCCCAAGATCATCCAGACCCACAAGGAGCGGGTGAAGCTCGTCTATCTGGTGAAGGTTTCCGTTCCCAACCCCCATTTCGAGCTCAAATCCGGGATGCCCGCCGATGCCTGGTTCCGCTGACCGCCGCCCGTCCGTTGCCGGCCCTGCCGATGCGGAAATGGTTCGGGTGCAGGACGTCAGCCGGCGATTCGGGGCGCTCACGGCGGTCCGTGATGTTTCCTTCAGCCTGCCGGCCGGCCGCATCGTCGGACTGGTGGGCTCCGACGGGGCCGGCAAGACCACTCTGCTGCGCATGGTCGCGGGCATGATCGCCCCCGGATCCGGCACCGTGACGGTGGCCGGCCGCGACACGGTCGCCGAGCGTGCTGCCGTCAAAGAGCTGATCGGTTATATGCCCCAGCGTTTCGGGCTATACTCCGATCTCAGCGTCGCCGAAAACCTCGATTTCGTCATGGACATCTACGGGATCACCGGCGCCGAGCGCGCGCAGCGCCGGGAACGGTATCTCGGGTTTTCCAACCTGCTGCCCTTCATGGAGCGCCGGGCCGGTGATCTTTCGGGCGGCATGAAGCAGAAACTCGGGCTGGCCTGTGTGCTGGTGCACGAGCCCCGGGTTCTCATTCTCGACGAGCCTACCAACGGGGTGGACCCGGTGTCCCGGCAGGAGTTCTGGCAGATCCTGGCGGAAATGAAGCAGGCGGGCATGACGCTGATGGTGTCCACCGCCTACCTGGACGAAGGCGAGCGCTGCGAGCGGCTGCTGCTGATGCACAACGCCCGGGTGATCGCCGATGCGGTCCCGGCCGAGGTGCGGGCGGGATTTTCCAGTCTGGAGGAAGCCATCATCCAGCGCATTCAGGCCGTGGATGCGACGCTCACGGAGGACGCCTTTGGCCGCTGACGCCGTTGCCGTGACCGATCTCGTGAAGCGCTTCGGGCGATTCACCGCCGTAGACCGCATCACGTTTTCCGTGCGCACGGGCGAAATCTTCGGCTTTCTGGGGCCGAACGGCGCCGGCAAATCCACCACCATCCGCATGCTCTGCGGCATCATCACGCCTACGAGCGGCGCCGGGCATGTGGCCGGTTTCGACCTTTTCACCGGCGCCGAGCGCATCAAGCAGGCCATCGGTTACATGTCCCAGAAGTTTTCGCTTTATCCCGACCTGACCCCTTTTGAAAATATCCGCTTCTATCTCGGGATCTATAACGTGCCGCCGGCGGAATGGCCGGAGCGCATCGAGTGGGTCTTCGCGGTGACGCGGCTTACCGCGGTGCGCGACCGGCCGACCCGCGAACTGCCGCCGGGCTGGCGCCAGCGCCTGGCCCTGGGCTGCGCGCTGCTGCACCGGCCGCGGCTGCTCTTTCTGGACGAGCCCACCTCGGGCGTCGATCCCATCACGCGGCGGCATTTCTGGGAGTTCATCCGGCAGCTCACCGTTCAAGGGGTGACGGTGTTCGTCACCACCCACTACATGGACGAGGCGCGCCACTGCGATCGCGTGATCATGATCAACGCCGGCCGAATCGTGGCGGGCGGTCCGCCGGCGGAGATCGTAGCCGCCGTGCTGCCGGGCCAGCCGGAGGCGGACCTGGGCGATGCCTTCGTGGCCTTGATGCGGCGGGAGGCCCCGTGAACGCGCGCCGGATCCAGGCCATCGCCCGCAAAGAGTACTACCACCTCATCCGGGATTTCCGCAGCCTCTATCTGGCGTTCATCATCCCGCTGCTGCTGATTCTGCTCTTCGGCTACGCCCTCAGCCTGGACGTGGAGCACATCCCCTCGGCGGTGGTCGATTTCGACCGGACTCCGGAAAGCCGCGATTTCATCCGCCGGCTGGATGCCAGCGTCTATTTCGATGTCGTGGCCCACCCGCCTTCCAGCGCCGCGCTGACCGAGCTGCTCGACCGCAACCGCGTCATCCTCGGCATCGTTATCCCGCCCGGCTGGAGCGCCGAACTCAAGGCCGACCGCGCGAGCCCGCTGCAGGTCGTGATCGACGGCAGCGATCCCAACACCGCCGGCAACACCCGGGCCTTTGTCACGGCCTTCATCGCCCAGGCCAACGAAAGAAACCTGCTGGATTTTCTGAACCGGCAGGGCCGCGAGCGGATCCGGCCGCCGGTGGAAGGGCGCATCCGCGTCTGGTTCAACGAGGATCTGGAAAGCCGGAACTTCATCGTTCCGGGCATCATCGCCGTCATCATCATGATCGTGGGGGCTCTGTTGACCTCCATGGTCATCGCCCGCGAATACGAGAGCGGCACCATGGAGACCATCCGCTCCCTGCCGGTGCAGGCAGCCGAGTTTTTTCTGGGCAAAGCGATCCCTTATTTTTTAATCACCCTCGCCGACGTGCTCGTGGCGATTCTTATGGGGCAGATGCTCTTCGGGGTCGTCATGAAGGCGAGTTTCTGGCTGATGATTCTCGCTTCCACCGTCTATATCCTGGTGGCGCTGGGCATCGGTCTGCTCATTTCGGTCAAGACCCAGTCCCAGCTCGTAGCGAACCAGCTGGCAGTGCTGGTCACCTATCTGCCCTCTTTGCTCCTGTCGGACTTCGTCTTCCCCCAGCAGAACATGCCGGCCCCGCTCCAGGCCGTCTCCAAGCTCGTGCCGGCCACTT
>CAZNAX010000148.1:0-7825 GCA_964570965.1 uncultured Desulfatibacillum sp. | reverse complement strand
GCGCGTCTTGTTGGTTCGTCAACGGCCGCATGAGGGCTTCTCCTTGTTGCATCAGACATTCCCGGCCCGCCCATCGTCGCAGGGCTCGTCGCCGCGGACAAAGCGCGCGTGTTCGGCCCACTCGGGTGCAAAGCTGCAAATCGGGACATCACGGCTGCTGTCGTCACTGGTCGACGCCATGATCGTTGCCTTTGATGCGGCAAGCGGTTGGATGTCGTCACACCGCAGCGCGTGCGTGAAGGCGGTGATTTTCTCCGCGCGGACAATCAGCTTCCGTTTCACCTGCGGCAGGTAGGCATCCTTCTCCACCTCCGGAGCGAACCCGTTCAAGTAGGCCTGGCTTTCGAACATTAAAACTTCACCCAGGATTTCGTATCCGCCGTCGGATGCCGGGTCCCAGATGAACACGGCCATTTTCGAGTTTTCGCTCAAATGCTTGATCGTCAACGGGCAGATCCATTCTTCGACGGCAAACTGGTTCTCGGCAACCTGTTCGATCCGGCGAGCGGAATTCACGTACGGGAAGCCTTCCGTACCCACCCAGGCAACGAAAAAATGCTCGAGCTTCTTTCCGAGCGCTATCGCCCGCTCAAGATTTTTGGAGTTCATCTCACTGGGTCCTCTTTGAATGTTTCCCTCCAAGGGATTACTCCGTGAGCATGCACCGCTTTGCCCGTTGACCGCTTCGCCGCGCAATGACCCGGGCACAGCGGTGCCACTCCGACGGGTTTTTGTAAAGCTGGTCGCAAGTGTCCAACTCGGCCACCAGTCTATCGTGCTCGACCGAGCAACAACTCTTCGCCCTTGTTTTAGCTTCGCGGTTCATATTAAGCCTCCTTTAGTTTCAAACGGTCTCGTTCATGCTCGACGCACTGGTGTCCTGCCGGCCGGATCGTCAACACTCTGGCTGCAGCCTTGCTAAGGCAAGCCGCGTTGGTGCCAATATGCAGACCAAAAACCATGCCATGGACGTGGTATGATCTAACCGTTTGATATAGCCAAACATCTAACCCGGACTTTGCAGCCCGACAGCATCAAGTTCTTGAGAGTCTCAATTTCCTGGTTGGAAACTTCAAATTATTGATCAGTCTCTTACCACTATAACTGTGTGTGTTTTGCGTACAAAAAAGATTGCGCGGTTACTGTATTCCTCCCATGCAAAGGTATTTGGTTTCGAGAAACTCGTTGATCCCGTATTTCCCACCTTCCCGGCCGATTCCGGATTCTTTCATTCCGCCGAACGGAGCGACTTCGGTGGAAATCATGCCGGAGTTGATGCCGATGATGCCGTACTCGAGGGCTTCGGCCGTGCGGAAAATCCGTCCGACATCGCGGGAATAGAAGTAGGCGGCCAGTCCGTAGGCGGTGTCGTTTGCCATGGCAATGGCTTCCGAGTCGGTGCTGAACCGGTAAAGCGGCGCGACCGGGCCGAAGGTTTCCTCCCGAGTGATTTTCATGGAGGGGATCGCGTCGGCCAAGACGGTGGGCTCGAAAAAGAGCCCGCCTCTCGCGTGTCGTTTGCCGCCGATCAGCACTCGGGCGCCTTTGCCTACCGCATCGAAAACGTGGTCTTCGACCTTGGCAAGCGCTTGAGCATTGATGAGCGGGCCGATGGTCACATCCGGCTCCATTCCGTCGCCAACCCGCAGTGAGCGAACGCGTTCGGTCAATTTGGCGGCAAAGGCGTCGTACACCTTTTCCTGCACCAGCAGCCGGTTGGCGCAAACGCAAGTTTGCCCGGCGTTGCGATACTTGGACTGCAGCGCGCCTTCGGCCGCTGCATCCAGGTCGGCGTCGTCGAACACGATGAAGGGTGCGTGTCCGCCGAGCTCGAGAGAGAGTTTCTTCACGGTTCCCGCGCATTGTTTCATCAGGAGCTTTCCGATTTCGGTGGATCCGGTGAAAGTCAGTTTGCGCACCATCGGATTTGTGGCAAGCTCGGTGCCGATCGCCCTCGCATCTCCGGTTACCACGTTGAAGACTCCTCGGGGGATTCCGGCGCGATCGGCAAGCTCGGCCAGCGCCAGCGCCGAGAAGGGGGTCGCCGACGCCGGCTTTAGCACCACCGTGCATCCGGCGGCAAGGGCCGGGGCGGTTTTGCGGGTTATCATGGCCGCCGGAAAATTCCAGGGTGTGATCGCCGCACAGACGCCGATGGGTTCCTTGAGCACCAGGATGCGCTTATCGGTTTGGGAAGCTGGAATGACATCACCGTCAATCCGTTTGGCCTCCTCTGCGAACCACTCCACGAACGAAGCCGCATAGGCGATTTCGCCACGGGCCTCCGCCAGCGGCTTCCCCTGCTCGGCGGTCATCAACCTCGCCAGATCCTCCTGGGCGGCCATTATGAGATCATGCCATCGGCGAAGGGCTGCAGCCCGCTCCTTGGCGGTTTTGGCCCGCCAGGGAGGAAATGCGTTGTGGGCGGCCTCGATAGCGCGCCGGGCGTCCGCCTCATCCGACTTAGGGACGTTGCCGATGGGGTTCCCGGTAGACGGGTTGAAAATCGAGATGACACCCCCACCCTGCGCTGCCACCCATTCGCCGTCAATGTAGCAGCGCGAACGAAAAAGGTTGTGGTCGACTATGAATTCCGGAACATCCGCGTGTTCTTGGCCGTAGAAAGTGTTCATGGGGAAAACCTCCATGGCCCGCAGGGCCGATTAATGATGGGCTATGACCGGTCGCCGGTTTTTTTATCTCAATTGTGCCTTGTGTGCGCCTCGTCGTGGGCCGGAATTGAACTCAAAAAAGCGTTCGCTGAGCGAAAATGGCGGAGAAGGCGATGGGTCACTTCAAGCATAAGCGTTTTGGAGACTTCCACAAGGCCCCTGATCTGGCCGAAAGCCGCGCTTGCTTTTTTTACGGAAAGAACGGAGACGCCCTTATATTTGCGGGTTCTAACACTTCAAAAACAAAAAGGAAACGAATGGCCATTAATTCCAATGGGTCATCTTTTCCTTGATTTCTCTTCGCTGGGGACGGAAGTCCGCAGAGCATTCCCGCGAGAAGGGCTCAAGCTTAGCATTCAGGTCGTCCACCACGGCGTCAAAAAGCACCGGTGGCAACCACCCATTTCCGCATCATGCGTCATTGACCCCAATCGGCTTCCCAGCCGGTATCAGCTGGGTCCTCTCATTCATGCGTCTTCCTTGGTATAATGGTGAAGTCGCACCAGGTTTGAGACAAATCGGATGATCTCCAGCCTATTTCCCTGAAGCTGGACGCCGATTTGATAGGTTCCCGAGGGGGTTTTCCGAGAGAAGACGACCTTGCCAGTTATTTCGGCGGTGTTTTTATCAAAATCCATAAACGCCAACTTCAGCCTGTCTGAGCTGACGTCTTTCTCGGCCTCTAATTTCAGACCAGTCTGGCTCACGTTTTTAACAATCCCCCTGTTCCGACCGAACGGTCTGTCCTTGGAGTCGACCGACACGCAGGATACGGGCACGCGAATCGAAACCCTCGAACGCTTTCGCTTCTCGAGGCGAAGCGGCTTTTTCGCCTTCATGGTTGGTTCTGAAACGGCGCTGATTTTCATGGGATATTTATCGGCAGAGGCTCCGATGTCTTGAAGAAATTTTGGCAGGTGATCTTCCGACGATTAGCTTTACCGAGAGATGGCTGAGAATGAGCCCGGCTTATTAAGCCGGATCCGACGTCTATGGCAGTAACTCGGCCGACTTCAAAATGGACGGCAGGCTGCGGGTTGGCATCTAATCCCCGCCCCAAAAAGCAAAGCTGGAAGCGGCAGCAGCCTCACCCATCTGGGGCTGTGGCTGACTAAGGCCCGGCCCCGGCCGGTAGCCCACGCTCCCTCGGAACTGGATGCTGCATCTTTCGATGACTGGCCGGCGCCCAGCGCCGACGATTACCTCATCGATCCGCTGTATCCCGACGAGGCGTAAATTTTGAAAGATCCCTCGGACCGACGAGCCAAGATTTGCCCGAAAACAGGCGAAAACGGGCCTTAGCGGGTAAATTTTCGGGTTGACACGCACTGAATGCTTGTTATTGGTTTAACTACGGTGGCTGGCGAAGTGTCGCTCCCATATTTTGGGGCATACGGATGCCCGAACCGCAATCATACTCTCGGGCAACTGCTACCCCCCCTAAATGCCAGTTCTTATCCTTCGCTCGACGCTCGACAGCGTCGCTCGCGCCATCGACGCATTGCGGCATCGAAGTAGCTTTCATCCACTCATTGGGCGGGGTGATCCCATGTTCGACCGCGACCTAGTTACGTCCGGCTTCGACTGCGAGACGCTGATCTCCGAGAAGTACCTGCGCTACCTTCTCCTTGCGCAGATCGAAGCAGGCCTGATGGAGCTCGTGTTCGACGTCGTGGACCCGGTGACGAATATTCCGATGACCGTGACGCTGCATCCGCCAGCGGACGACGACTACCAGCGGCTCTACACGTCCTTACCCGACGCGCCGCTGCCCGCTCCCGAGGTCGGGTCGTTCGATATCCAGCTAATGCCTGGCGAGGCGACCGGGTTCGTCGACGTTGCCTTTGCGCCTGACGGCAAGCATCTGCTGACGCGTTCGGTCGACAGCATCGTGCGCGTGTGGGACCTCGACGAGCGCTCGCAGGACGATGCGGCCGCGTTCGAGGTCGATCCTGCGATCGGCTCCGCGTTCAACCCAACGGGCACGCTGATCGCGACCGCTTCAGCGGACCACACAGTCCGAATCTGGGATCTGCAGAGCGAGTCAGTCGTCAAGACGCTGACGGGCCACACGCACGTCGTTGAGTCCGTCGCGTTCTCGCCCGACGGGCAGCGCCTCGTCTCCGGATCGTTCGATCAGACGGCGCGAATCTGGGATCTTGCGAGCGGAACGTCGTTACATACGCTTGTCGGGCACACCGGTCGCGTCATCAGCGTCGCGTTCAACCACGCCGGCACGCAGGTCGTGACAGGGGGCGAAGACGGCGCGGTTCGCGTCTGGGACGCGCAGACGGGTGCGTCGCTCGCCGCATTATCGGGGCATACCGCGGCCGTCAATTGCGTAGCGTTCAGCCCGAACGACTTGCGCGTCGCCTCGGGCTCCAACGACAAAACGATCCGGCTTTGGGATCCGGCCGCGGGGACGACGATCCAGACTTATACGGAGCACACCGATGCTGTGCTGTCGGTCGACATCGGCGTAAACGGCACGCGGATCCTGAGCGGCTCGGCCGACAACGCGCTGAAGCTCTGGTCGTCGGGCTCGACGGCGTCGATTCGCACGATCCGCGATCATCGCTCGGACGTCACGCGCGTCCGTTTTTCCGGCGGTCCCAACGGTCGCAACGCGTCGGTCTCCACCGGCGGCTCGATACGGATCTGGGACAACATCTTCACGTTGCCCGTGAAGACGATCGAGCTGCGGATGGATTTCATGCACGTCAACGTCTTCGCGACGATCGTCGCCCACCTTCCTCCGCCGGCAGGCGATCAAACCTTCGAGGGCCACATGGGGCTGATCGTGTATCTGGCCCTCAACGCCGATCCAGCGCCGAACGGGATCGAGACGAATCACCGGCTGCGGCTGTCGTTCGGAAGGTTCGATCCGGCGACCAAGTTCGTGCTCGAGCAGAACAGCGTCAACGGGCCCTTTGTCGAAGACCAGATCCGCAGCCGCCTGGACCGCGACCTCCCGCTGGGAGTCGCGCAGGGACAGCAAGTCCAGCAGATCCGCATGCAAAAGCTCTTTGCTCCCGACGGAAGGCGCACGCTTGGCATCTACGTCGACCTCGCGCTGCGCAAGAAACCGGGTAACGAATTCCTGCCGCCGCGCGGCAGCCTCGGGCTTGCACAGGATTTTCGGGAGCCTGCGAGCGCGATCGCCTTCGCGACGGCACCGGGCCTGTTCGCATTGCTCGGTCCCGACGCGAAGGCGCAGCGAGCCGAAAGGGCACCAGGAAGCTCCGGCTTCCGCTTTCCACTGCGCGAGGACCTCTCCGATCCTGACAGCGACGAGATCGGCACGATCGACGGCATCAGCGTCGGTCCTGAGGTCACGGCGCCGCCGGCCCCGCCGCTTCCGACGGGACGACTCATGGTGAACGTCGATGCCACGTACACCGACTCGACACCCGACGTCGGAATCGCCGTGCAGTTCTTCTTCAATCCGAAGCGCGACGCCGACGGCATCGTCGAATGGAAGTCGGACGTCGACGTCGACCTTGGCCTGCTCGCCACGCTGCTGTTCGTCGTCGGTGGGATCGTCTTCCTGTTTCCGTTCATCGGGCCGCTCAGCATCGCCGCAGGGCTCATCGTCAGCTCGTTTGCGGGTTTGGTCGGCCAAGCGATTGCCGAGCACTACGCGGCGAAGCAGATCGCGGAGAAGACCGACGAGCAGACCCTCGCCTCGGTGCTCGATGCGCTTCCGGTTCGGCTGCCGGTGGCCTCTCGCCGGTGGGACCCCTTCTACTTCACCGATCACCAGATCGTGGCGAAGCTCGATGAGGCCATGATCATCGACAAGAAGGGGATCGCATTCAGCGCCGACGAGGTCGTCCTCGACAAACAGCCCTTGGTGCGCGAGGACATCGCCCCGGTCGGCGAAGAACGCGACGCCGGCGCCGTGTCGGCGATTCGCTACGAGGTCCCCGACTTCGTCCGCTTCGCGAGCGATTTCACGGCGACCGCGCCCGGCGCCGACCGCCTCGACTTCGTGCGCTCGGACCCGACGAACCAGCCCACGGTCGTGACGCTGACCGTCGAGCAGATCCTCGAGCGCAAGGAGCTCAGGCGCGTGCTCGCGCCGATCGTGCTGGACGCGCGGCGCATCAACATGGTCGGCGGACAAATCGACCAGCTGCTCTGCGCGACATGGCGGATGCGCACGCAGCAGCGCGACCGGCTGATCGGGGAGTTCCAGCAGCACGAGCACGACGAGATCAACGCCAACGAGCGCCCTCAGATCGAGCAGGACGCAGCCGCCGATCTTACCGCGGAGCTGGGCCGAGCGCCGACTCAGGAGGAGCTCGACAAGGAGGTCGAGCTGCGGATCGAGAAGCTGATCGACCAGCGGCTTAAAACGTACAAGAACGACGGCCTCAGGGAGGATCTGCACGACGCGCTGGCGCCATTCTTGCGGTTCGACGTCGCGCCAGAGGAGCTGATCGATCTGCAGCAGCTCGGGATCTTCTCGCTCGACGGGAAGGAGATCATCGTACGGCACAATGCCGACGGAACCACCACGCCCTACTATCGAGATAGGCCGGATGGCGATCCGCGTGACAACTTGCTGTCGCTGCCGCGCTACTCTTTTCCGTACGTGCCGCCGCCACCGCCGTGATCCCGGCGAGGGCGCGCAACCCAGGGCGTGGTGGGCGCCTATGGCCGGCGAGATCGGTGGCGGCGAAGGCGGCGAGACGAACCACCCGCCATCTTTAGGGGTTCCGGATGCTACAACGCACGCTGACGGACTGTCTCCGCTGTCCGCTTCGCCTCTTCCGCCAGCCGCATGTTCTCTACTTGATGCCTTGCGAATATTCTCGCAAGTCGTACGTGCAAGAGGACGGCCCCGGGCTCGGGGTCCGGGACTGAGTACTCCTGATATAGTCTACGAGCCATTTGATGACGGATAGCCAGGATATGAGGAAGTATGTATCTCGATAAATTAGCCCGGCTGTAATCTTGCAAAATCATTGCCATAGGGGTTCTTCGTTTTTTTGGGCAATGTGGGCGCCCATGTTTTTATGCGTTTCATTAACCTCCTTTTGAAATAGTCCCGACCTCAACATCTGAGCCGCTGCGGCTGGGAAAGTCTGAAGGCCTATTTCACTTCCTGCTCAAGACATAACGATGCGGTGCCCGGCGCTGTCATCGCC
>CAZNAX010000147.1:0-7997 GCA_964570965.1 uncultured Desulfatibacillum sp. | reverse complement strand
TTCTGGTCTGGGACCGGTTTGCCGTGGTCATCCGCGCCTCCACCCAGCAGATCCGCCCCCTGGAGTACGTGGCCGCCGCCAAATCCGCAGGCTGCTCCACCTTCCGCATCCTGGCCCAGGAAATTCTTCCCAACCTCATGAACAACCTGATCGTCGTAGCCACCCTCGAGGTGGCCCGGGCCATCCTCCTGGAGGCGGCGCTCTCCTTCCTGGGGATGGGGGTCCAGCCCCCCACCCCTTCCTGGGGGCTCATGATCAGCGAGGGCAAGGAGTTTATGCTCTTTTACCCCTATCTGGTCACGATTCCGGGCGTGGCGCTCTTCCTTCTCCTTCTGGGCTTCAACCTTTTGGGTGACGGCATTCGCGACGTCACCGCGCCGGAGGGGCGCTGATGGACCTCATCCTGGAAGTGGAAGGCCTGCACGTGGACCTGCCGCTGCCCGCCGGCCGGCTAAAGGCGGTGCGCAACGTGGGATTCGAGGTGAGACAGGGCGAAACCTTGAGCCTGGTCGGCGAGAGCGGCTGCGGCAAATCGCTCACCGCCCTGGCCCTCATGAACCTTCTGCCCCCCCGGGCCAGACTCCGGGCCAAGAAGCTCGTTTTCGAGGGCTGCGACCTGAGCAAGGCCTCGGAGGGCGCCATGGCCAGACTCCGGGGCGACCGCATGGCCATGATCTTTCAGGAGCCCATGACTTCGCTCAACCCGTGCTACACCATCGGCAACCAACTGGTGGAAGCCTACCTGCAACACCGCCAGGCCCCGCAGCGCGAAGCCCGTGAGCGGGCCGTGTTCCTCTTGGAAAAGGTGGGCATCACGGCGGCGGGCAGCCGCCTCAAGCAGTTCCCCCACCAGCTCTCGGGCGGGATTCGCCAGCGGATCATGATCGCCATGGGGCTCATGTGCGGACCCAGCCTGATCATCGCCGACGAGCCCACCACCGCGCTGGACGTGACGATCCAGGCCCAGATCCTGGCCCTGTTGGCCGACCTTCAGCAGGAGTTTCGGATGGGCCTTATTCTGATCACCCACGATCTGGGGGTGGTGGCCCGGGTGGCGCACCGGCTCTGTGTCATGTATTGCGGCCAGGTGGTGGAGACCGGCACCACCCAGGAGGTGTTCGCCCGGCCCCTGCACCCCTATACTCAGGGCCTCTTGCGTTGCATCCCGGTGCCTGGAAAGGTGGAACCGGGCAGTGAATTGGGCTCCATCCCGGGTTTGGTGCCCACCCCTATCGGCCTGCTCAAGGGCTGCATGTTCCGCAACCGCTGCCCCAAGGCCCGGCCGGAATGCGCCGTCGAGGACCACCACCTCCGGGAAATAGGACCGGGCCGGGCCCTGCGCTGCCTGGATACCCTGGCCGCGGCCGCCTGAAAAACCCTTGAGGAACGCCATGCCGGATCGGGTTCTCGAGCTTGAAGACGTGACCAAGACCTACCGGGTCAACGCCGGGGCCTTCAGGGGAAAACGCGCCCTGCGGGCCGTGAACGGCGTCACTCTGGCCCTGGAAAAGGGAGAGGTGGTGGGCCTGGTGGGCGAAAGCGGCTGCGGCAAAACCACGGTCGCCAAGCTGGTGTTGGCCCTCGAAAGCCCGACATCGG
Source organism: uncultured Desulfatibacillum sp. (assembly GCA_964570965.1). Classification (GTDB taxonomy): domain Bacteria; phylum Desulfobacterota; class Desulfobacteria; order Desulfobacterales; family SpSt-501; genus SpSt-501. The sequence goes on along the minus strand of CAZNAX010000147.1, from coordinate 6,398 downwards.
GCCGCATCCGCCTGGGGGGCCGTGCTCTCGCCGACTGCGATTCCAAGGAGATCGCCCGGCAGGTGCAGCCGGTCTTCCAGGACCCCTATGCCTCCCTGAACCCCCGCAAAAACGTAGGGTCCATCATTTCGCTCCCCTTGCGCGCCCTAAGGGTGGGCGAAAGGGATTCCTGGGATCGTGCGGTCATCGAGATCATGGAGGTGGTGGGTCTGGCCCCCCATCTTCGCCACAACTATCCCAACCAGCTTTCCGGCGGCCAGCGCCAGCGGGTCGCCGTGGCCCGGGCTTTCATTATGCGGCCCCAGCTGGTGATCTGCGACGAACCCACCAGCGCGCTCGACGTCTCGGTGCAGGCCCAGATCCTCAACCTGCTCATGCGGCTCCGCCGCGAGCTGGGGCTCACTTATCTCTTTATCAGCCACAACCTGGCCGTGGTCGAGCACCTGGCCACCCGGGTGGCCGTGATGTATCTGGGCCGCCTGGTCGAGGAGGCGCCGACCCGGGAGCTTTTCCGCAATCCCCGACATCCCTATACCCAGGCCCTCCTCGGCTCCGTGCTCACCCCCGAGCCCGGACGGGGCCTGCCCGATACCCGCCTGGGCATCGCCTATCCCAACCCCATCGACCCACCGCCGGGCTGCACGTTCCATCCGCGCTGCCCCAAAGCCGCCGAATCGTGCAGGCAGCAAGCTCCCGTCCCCCGCCGCGAGGGAGGGCACTTGGTGGAATGTCACTTTTAGGAGGAGTCATGAGCAGAGAAAACGCCCTGAAACGCGCCGAGGCTTTTTTCGATAACGGAGAATTCTTCACGTTGTTGAAGGATCGGGTAGCCTTCCGGTCGGAGAGCCAGAACGAGGCGAGCACCCCGCAGGCCCTGGCCTACCTTACCCAGGCGCTCACCCCCTACCTCGAAAGCCTTGGATTTGACTGCCGGCTGCTCGACAACCCCGCGGTTTCCCGGCTTCCCATTCTCTACGCCGAGCGCATCGAGGACCCGGCACGCCCCACCGTCCTGACCTACGGCCACGGCGATACCGTGCTCGGCATGGAGGACCGCTGGCGGCAGGGCCTCGCTCCCTGGACGCTCACCGTCGAGGGCGAGCGCTGGTACGGCCGCGGCGCGGCGGACAACAAGGGACAGCACACCATAAATCTCTCGGCCCTCGATCTGGTTCTAAGGGAACGCGGACGCCTGGGGTTCAACGTCAAGGTGCTCATCGAGATCGGCGAGGAAATGGGCTCACCGGGCCTGCGCGAAGCCTGCGCCGCGCATAAGGAGCTCCTCAAGTCCGACGTGCTCATCGGGAGCGACGGTCCTCGGCTGGCCCCCATGACGCCCACCATCTTCGGGGGTTCACGAGGCGTAGCCAACTTCGACCTGCGCCTGAAGCTGCGCGAGGGCGGCCATCATTCGGGCAACTGGGGCGGGCTCCTGTCCAATCCGGGCATCATCCTAGCCCACGCCCTCGCCTGCCTGGTCGACCCCAAGGGCAGGATCCTGGTGCCCGAACTTCGCCCCGGAGCCATCCCCCCGTCGGTCAGGCGCGCCCTGGCGGAATTGGATGTCACCGGCGAAGGCGGCCCCGCCATCGATCCGGACTGGGGCGAGCCCGGCTTCTCCGCCGCCGAGAAGGTCTTCGGCTGGAGCACCCTGGAGGTGCTCGCCTTTAAATGCGGCAACCCCGAGGCGCCGGCCCACGCCATCCCTCCCGAGGCCTGGGCCCGCCTGCACATCCGCTTCACCGTGGACACCGACCCCGCGACCTTCGAGGCCGGCCTGCGCCGGCGCCTGGAGGCGTGCGGCTTTCCCCAGATCGAGGTCATTCCCCAGCGCGGCGGCTACTTCACCGCCACCCGCCTGGACCCCGATAATCCCTGGGCGCGCTTCGCCATCGGCTCCCTGCAGGAAACCAGCGGAAAAAAACCCGCTGTGCTGCCCAACCTGGGCGGGTCTCTCCCCAATGATGCCTTCACCGATATCCTGGGCCTGCCCACCGTCTGGATCCCCCACTCCTACGGAGGCTGCTCCCAACACGCGCCCGACGAGCACGTCCTGGCCCCCCTCCTGCGCGACGCCCTGCTCTTGATGACCGGGCTTTTCCATGACCTATCCGAGCGGGGTGCACCGGCCTGATGGAGATGATGATGGACTTCGAAAAGCATCCGTTGTACGGCTGGCTGAGCGACATCCGGCGGGACTTCCACATGCACCCCGAACCCAGCTTCGAGGAATACCGCACTACCGCCCGCATCAAGGAAATCCTTGCGGAGCTCGGCGTAGAGATCCGCGAAACCCCGGGCCTGACCACCGGCGCCGTGGGCGTGATCCGTGGAAATGAAGGCGGCAAGGTGCTGGCCCTCCGGGCCGACATCGACGCCCTGCGCATGGAAGAGCAGAACGACGTTTCCTATCGCTCGCAAAACCCCGGGATCATGCACGCCTGCGGCCACGACGGCCACGCCACCATCCTTCTGGGTGTGGCCCGCCGGCTGAAGGAGACCGGCCTGGCATCGAGGATCAAGGGCGAGCTGCGTTTCCTCTTCCAGCCGGCCGAGGAGACCGTCTCCGGGGCCAGGGTCATGATTGAAGCCGGAGCCATGGACCATCCGTCGGTGGACCGGGTGCTGGCCGCGCATCTCTGGCCCGACCTGCCGGTGGGCCAGGTGGGATTTTATCGCGACGTGAGCCACGCCGCCACTGACACCTTCTATGTAGAGGTGCGCGGCCAGGGCGTGCACGGCTCCTCGCCCGAGAAGGGCCGGGACCCCATTGTGGCCGGTGCCGCGCTGGTCCAGGCCGCCCAGACCATCGTCAGCCGGAACCTGGACCCGACCGATGCGGGCGTGGTCAGTTTCGGGGAGTTCCAGGCCGGCAGCGCGCCCAACGTCATTCCGCCGGTCGCCCGAATCTCCGGCACCATCCGCAGCTTCAAGCCGGAGGTGCGCGAGACTCTCATCCGCCGCTTGCAGGAGCTGAGCCGGGGGATGGGCGAGGCCATGGGCGTGACCATGGAATTCACTTTAAAAGAGGGAGTGCCGGCCTGCCGCAACGATCCGGAGGTCTCCGCGGCCTTCTCCGGCAGCGCCGCCCAGGTGGTGGGAGAGGGGAACCTCCGCTGGCTCGAGCCCAAGTGCGGCGGAGAGGACTTCGCCCTCATGACCCGGAAAGCGCCGGGCGCCATGGTCCGCTTGGGCTGTCAGAACGCTTCCCGGCGTTTCATTCATCCTCTGCACTCGCCTCATTTCGACATGGACGAGGCGGTGCTGCCCCTGGGGGTCGAGATCTTTTGCCGCGCCGTGGAGGACTTTCTGGGATAGAAACCGGCCTTTTTCCATTCCGCCGAAACCTACGGGACGGTCCTAAATTTATCACTTTCTTTTTGAAGATGAGCAGCCTACAAGTATATTGAAATTGTGCAGGAGTGGGGGTAGATATAACGCATACTTACTCACTTCATCCGGAAGGCTGCCCATGGGAACCGCCGAGCATAAAAAGGACGCGCCGAAGAGGGTCACCATCGCCATCCTGACCCTTTCCACGACCCGCACGATTAAGGAAGATGCCAGCGGCCGATGGATCAAGGAGATGGCCGAAGGAATCGGCCATGAGGTCGTCTGCCACCGCGTCATTCCCGACGACGCCGCCACCATCACCATGACGGTGCGCGAGATCACCGAAAACCTGGAGCCGCAGATCCTGCTGATGAACGGCGGGACGGGCATCACCCCGCAGGACGTGACCATCGAGGCCGTCAGCCCCATGTTCAGCAAGGCGCTTTCGGCCTTCGGCCCACTCTTCGCCCAGCTCAGCATGCAGGAGATCGGCTCGGCCGCGATCATGTCGCGCGCGGCGGCCGGCCTCATCGGCTCCACCGTGGTCTTCTGCGTGCCGGGCAGCCTCAACGCCTGCAAGCTCGCCTGCACCCGGTTGATTTTCCCGGAGCTGGGGCATCTGGTCAAGCATCTGAAAGGCGTTTGAACCGCAAGTGGAAATATCCGGACGAGGCCCCAGATGCGCATCGAGTATTCCGCAATGAACCGGGAGGCGGCGTGGACGGCGGCGGAATCCTGGTTCGCCTACCGACGCCGGGGAGGCCGGTGGAATCGCATCGCCGCTGATTTTCTCATCGGCGGACATGCACGAATCCAATGCGAGCAGCTGTTGACGCGCGACAGCCGGTTTTACAAAGAGCATTTTAAGGGCCTCTCGGTCGTGTCGCCCTGAAGAATCCGAAGGAGGATGTAATGCCTGTTTCCAAAACCAAAGTTTGTTCCTGGAACGAATGGGATCCGCTCAAACATGTCATCGTGGGCCGCGCCGACGGCACCATGGTCCAGGCGCCGGAGCCGGCGGTCGAACGCGACTGGCCGGAATACGGGTTTCCGCGGGGGACCTACGGCCGCCTGCCGAAGGAAATGGAGGACAAGGCCAACGAGCAGCTGGACAATTTCGCGCGTATCCTCGAGAAACGCGGCATCCGGGTCGACCGGCCCACGCCGATCGACTTCAGCCAGGCGGTGCAGACGCCGGACTGGAAGCAGGCCAGCATGTTCGGCTGCATGCCGCCGCGGGACGTCCTGCTCACCGTGGGCCCTGAAATCCTCGAGGCCACCATGTCCTGCCGCAGCCGCTGGTTCGAGTTCCTCGTCTACCGGCCGCTGCTCGAGCGCTATTTCCAAGAAGACCCTAAATTCCGCTGGGAGGCGGCGCCCAAGCCGCGTCTGACCGAACGCACGTATAAGAAGGACTACTGGAAGATCTTCAACGCCCTAAGCGAGAAGGAAAAGCTCGAGCGCACCCAGGCCCGGGACTGGGTGCTGACCGAGGCCGAGCCCTGTTTCGACGCGGCCGACGTCGCGCGCTGCGGCAAGGACCTGATCGTGCAGCAGTCCACGGTGACCAATGCTGCCGGCATCAGCTGGCTGCGCCGGCATTTTCCAGGCCACCGCGTCCACGCCGTGATCTTCAAGGAAGACTCGCCCATGCATATCGATGCCACCTTCGTGCCGCTCCGTCCCGGCCTGGCGCTTTCCAACCGCCAGCGCAAGCCCCTGACCCCCGAGCTGGTGGAGCTGTTCAAGAAGAACGATTGGCAGATCGTCGAGTGCGCCAAGCCGGCCCACGACAAGAAAGCCAAGCTCTCCTTCTGCAGCGTGTGGCTGTCGATGAACATCCTCATCCTCGACCCCAAGACGGTGTGCGTCGAAGCCGCCGAGACGGAGCAGATGGAGCAGTTCGACAAACTGGGCTTCGAGGTGGTGCCGGTGCCGCTCTGGGACGTGGCCGCCTTCGGTGGAGGCCTGCACTGCGCGACGGCGGATGTGTACCGCGAGGGGGCGTTGGTAGACTATTTCCCGCATCAAATCCCGGGCTTCTGAGGCGGCCTCGTAATAGGCCCAACTTCGGCGTTGCGCTTCGACTCGTTTCATTCAAAATGGAGGATGGCGCTCGATGACCTCGAGGCATTTGCGCATGACCGGCGCCTTTTTGGGCATTCTGCTAATATTTATGTCCGGGCTGATCTCCGCCTGCGGGTCCGGCGGGTCGAGTGGATCTGGCCCATCGGGCGGGACCGGGTCTGCTCCGACGACTCCCGATACCGACCCGATTTCTTTTTCGGATGACTGGCCGGAAGCCGGTACGGTTGAGCGCCTGTGCAGCGTTCCGGCGACGGCGCAAGCCATGGACAGCAGCGCTCCGGATCAAGTAGTGGGCAACGGATCCCCGGAGAGCTGCACCGGTGCGGCGTTCGTTGCGGCGGTGGCGGCCGGCGGGGTGCTCACTTTCAACTGCGGCCCGGACCCGGTTACCATCTCCCTTTCGGAAACCGCCAAGGTGTACAACGACACTGGGCCCGAAATCGTCATCGATGGCGGGGGGCGGGTAACCCTCAGCGGCGGCACTCAACGCCGGATCCTGTACATGAACACCTGCGATCCGGATCTGGTATGGACGACGTCCCACTGTCAGAATCAGGACCACCCCCGGCTGACGGTGCAGAACCTGACATTCGTAAACGGCCATACCTCGGGTGAGGATCCCGGCGGCGGCGGGGCCATTTTCGTGCGCGGCGGGCGCTTCAAGATCGTCAACTGCCGCTTTTTCAACAATCGCTGCGATACCGAAGGCCCGGACGTGGGTGGTGCGGCGGTGCGCGTATTCGACCAATATGACGACCAGCCGGTCTACGTGGTCGGATCGACCTTCGGCGGCCGCGATGATCTGGGCAATGTCGGTTCCAACGGCGGTGCCCTGAGCAGCATCGGGGTCTCCTACACCGTGATCAACAGCGTCATGAGTTACAACCAGGCCATCGGATACGGCGCCAACCCCGCCGATCCCGGAACACCCGGGGGCGGCAGCGGCGGGGCCATTTACAACGACGGCAACACCTTCA
>CAZNAX010000146.1:0-8027 GCA_964570965.1 uncultured Desulfatibacillum sp. | reverse complement strand
CGCGGCGGACGATCCCGCGAAGCTTGCCGCGAGCAAGGAGCGCATCCTTTCATCCTGCCGAATGGCGGCGGTGATGGGCGCCCGCAACGTGGTGTTTCATGCCGGCTTTTACCAGGGGCGCTCGGCCGCGAAAACCTTCGCGCGGATCGTCAAGGCGATTGAAAGACTCCAGGCGGCCGTGCAGAAACAGGACTGGGACGTCGTGCTGTGCCCCGAGACCACCGGCAAGCCATCGCAGTTCGGATCCCTGGATGAATGTCTCCAACTGGCGCGGGAGACCGGCTGTGGCTTCACGATTGATTTTGCGCATCTGCTGGCGCGGGCGGGCGGACGCCTCGATTACGGGGAAGTCATCGACCGGCTTCCGTCGCAATTTCATGCGCACTTCTCGGGCATCGAGTACGGACCGAAGGGTGAGCGCAGGCACCTCAAGACCACTCCGAGGTTCTTCATGCCGCTGGCCGAGGCCCTCGTCAGACGGAATGTCGAAGCAACACTCATCAGCGAATCGACCGATCCCTACCGAGATGCGGTCATGATGAAACGGGTGGTCGGAGAACTGGTGCCCGGCTCTCCGGTCAGGCCGAGTGCTCGAACATCGACATGAGCTTCTGCTGCATGGCCTGGGTTACGCGCATCCGGTCGTGCCCTTCCCGCAGTCGTTTTCCCAACAGCCGGCCCGCCTCGGCCGCGGCTTGAATCGTTTTCGGCTGCTTGGCGACATTCGGGATCATGTCCTCGGTGATTTTGACCCCGGGACCGTGGAGCAGGGTCGGGATGCCGACCTTGCACGTTTCCCCGTACCCGCAGGAGTAGCAGGAGGCCGCCCCTTGTCCGGCCACTTTGGCGACGGTTTCGATAAAATTGTAAAGAAAGAACTTCTCCAACTCATCGGCCGGATACGTCCCGGACGTACCCCCGACTCCGACCGCCACGGCCAGCTTTCCCCAGAGAAGGTTGCCCTCCTGATGCCGGAATTGAAACCAGCGCTCGACGAAGGCGTGGGTGACGGCGTTCAACGTGGAGTAATAGTTGGGTGCCCCGATGACATAGGCATCCGCTTCAACGATTTTTTCCCGCAGCTCCGCCAGGTCGTCCTTGACCTTGCAGATATTGTCCTTGACGCAGCCCAGGCAGGCAATGCATCCGGAGATGGTCTTGCCCCGGAGCGCCACCAGGTCATGCTTGTATCCGGTGTGATCGAGCACGGTCTGGACCAGGGTGTGGACCCCCGATGTTTCGCTTTTGCGCGTGCTCCCGACGACTCCCAGAATTTTCATAATGACCTCCCTATTTTTCTTTCTTACGGATGCCGTTCACCCGTGTGCGCAGGTCCTCGTAGCGCTTGGTATCGAAGACGTTGATCTCCTGGGCGTGCAGGCGGTAGATTCTTAAGCAGAGGTTGGCCTCCGGGGCGTCGCGCTGGGCCACGGCAACGTCGATGCAGCGCAGGTTGTCGCGGATGGATTTTTCATACAGCTGCTTGCGCAGGTCCTCATAAAGCTTCCGGTCGAAATTGCCGGCATCCAGTGCGCTGAGCCTCCAGACATTCAGCGCCACCTTGGCGTTGTAGAAGGCGTCCTCCTGGATAGATTTCTTGGCCAACGACAGATTGACGGCGGCATCGCGCTCCAACTCCCGCTGGCGCGCGACCTCGGGTTGGAGGGCAGGTACCGCAGGCTTGGGTGCTTGCGCGCTGACATCAGGGGCAGCCAGCACCGCCAGAATCAGGGCCAGGCCGAAGGCCCGGAAGAAGTTTTGATTCCGGAAGCGGATCATGCCATTTTCTGCAGTTTTTCGGTGAAAGGCACGTCGGCCGGGCAAAACCGATACCGGCCGAGGTCGGCCATGGCCACCCAGGCCAGCTCGGCATGATCGTTGACCGACAGTTCTCCGCCCGTTGCCCGAACCCGATAGGCCAGCAGCCGGATGGTTTTGTCCTCGTAAGCGTAAATGCTCTCGCCGAAAAACTCTCCCACCGCGATCTCGATGCCGATTTCCTCCCGGATCTCTCGCTTCAAGCATTGCTCGGGCGATTCCCCCAATCGGACCTTGCCGCCGGGAAACTCCCACAGGCCGGCCTGCGAGGCTTCGGGTCTGCGGCGGGCAATCAGCACCCTACCGTTTTCGATCCAAATGGCCGCCGTGACGTCGATCATCCTTCCACGATTCCGCGCGCCCAGCGGATTACCGGCAGAAGCCGGGCGGCCGCGACCGTCTCGATTTCGGCTCCGGAGAGCCAGCGGTACTCATGATGCTCGGGCCCTCCGATCCGCGGGTTGACGGCGAAATCCACTTGATCCACTGACGTTTGGGCGAGATAATAACGTGCGACCTTCGTTCCCCGGTTGTAAGGTTCGGTCTCTTTGGACACCTCGCCCCAATGGAAACTAAGTTCCGTGATCCCAGTTTCTTCCTGAGTTTCACGGACGGCCGCTTCGAGGGGCGATTCGCCGGGCTGCGTTTCGCCCTTGGGGAAGTCCCAGTCGCGGAAGGCCCTCAGGAAAAGGTATTTCCAGGCGTCCGCTCGCCTTCGGACGACGACGATGCCGGCTGAGAGGATCATTTTCTTGGACACTGGCATGGATACGAATGGTCATACACTTTTGATAAAACGAATTCAAGGAGTTGACAAATGCACAGAGCCCTGCGGCGATGGGCGAGCAAGTGATGCCCAGAAGCGAAACGGCGACGCGCTCCGGGAAACAGGGAAGTGCGCGATGATAGGCTACGGAATCAATGCATGCTGCCAGGAAACGAAGGGCAACAGCATGCTTAAGCGCTCTTTCGCCTGCGCCGTGAGCTATCCCTTCATCCAGGATGTGAAGGAGAAAAGCACCTAATGATTTTTGGAAACACCTTTTATGAAATAGCAGCCATCCTGGGGCTTGCGGCAGTGATCGGGGCCCTGGGTCAGAAGCTGCGCCAGCCGCTGATCATCATGTTTCTGGGAACCGGCATCGTGGCCGGGCCGGCCTGCCTGGGGGTCATCGAAAGCCATCAGCAGATCGAGCTCTTGGCGCAGATTGGAATCGCCCTGCTGTTTTTCTTCATCGACAAAACGCTTGATAGAGAGGAACATTGCCAACCGGAAGATGGACGGCCGCGAGGACCTCGCGCCTGATCTTGTCCAGATCGCCGCCGACGGAAAGCTCCATCAGCGTGTCGGCACCGGCAGCCTCGGCTGCCTTCGCTTTACGGATTTCCGCATCCAGATCCACAATGTCGGTAGAGGTGCCGATGGATGCATTGACTTTGGTCCGCAACCCCATGCGGATCCCCACCGGCTTGGTCTTGGGATTCCGACCTACCGGCAAGACGATATTGCCTTCGGCAACCCGCAGCCTGACCAAATCGGAATTCAATCCTTTGTCAACCCCTTGATAACATCGTCAGGTCGGAAACGGACACCGTTTGGAACACCTGTCAATTGGGTTCATCGGCGTGCAAAACGGCAGAATCAGGTCCCAGTGCGTTTTGGGGGCGCACCGATATCATAAATTTCGTATTTTGTGGGGACCTCCAGCAACGCTTCTATTTTCGCCTCATTGCCGGACCTATTGTCACTGCTCTGCCAACGCACCCAATCTTCGATCGTGCGCCAGGTAGAAACAACCGTGATGCTGCGGGAATCATAGTGGTTGATCAGGGTTTCACCGGCAATGAATCCCATCTCTTTCTTGGCCATATCGCGGAATTCTTCCAGCATGGCGACAGCCTTTTCTACATTGCCTTCCTTGATGTGCCGTTTAATGAATACCTTAATAGCCATAATGCCTCCTTGTCTGCCTCTATCAGTATGCATGTTAGAGCCGAGTTTCAAGTCTTTTGGAGGGAGAATGAAGACAGAAAATCGGAAGGCCGTGGGAGATCTGGAATCCTGCTCGGCGCAAAAAAATTATGCTTTAATGGCAGCTCTAACATGGCTCCAGCCAGTCGGCCCGGTCATTTGAAACAGTTTCATTGAAAAACCAAGCTTCAAATTTGATATTTCACGGAATAAGCGCTAAAAAATCCATAGACCACTATTACGAGTTTGAGGCCCATCACGGCTGAGCGGGAAAAGAAATCGCACGGGTGCCATGTATGTCGCAACCGCGAAATGCGTTTGAGATTTTTCAACTGCTGGAGAAGTCCAACTGCGGCAACTGCGGAGAGAAGACCTGCCTGGCCTTCGCCGGAGCGGTGTTCAAAGGCCGGCGCCGGCTGGCCGAGTGCCCCCGGCTGGATCAAAGCGTCATCGCGCCGTATTCCGATAACGGCGCTTTTTCATGCGCCCCGGAGGCGGAGGGCGCCGCCCATTTCGAAAAACTCAAAAGCGAGGTTGCGCGCATCGACCTCGCGGAGGCGGCGAAGCGTATCGGAGGACATTTTGCGGGCGACAGGTTGACGCTCAAGGTGCTCGGCAAGGATTTCAGCGTGGACCGCCGCGGCGGCTTTTATGCCGACATCCATGTCAATCCCTGGGTCGCCATTCCCTTTCTGACCCATATCCTCTACGGCAAGGGTCGGCCGCCGGCAGGGTGCTGGATTCCTTTCCGCGAACTGAAGGGCGGCCGCGAAAGCTACCCGTTGTTCCGCAAACGCTGCGAGGAACCCCTCAAACGGGTGGCCGACATCTACACGCCCTTGTTCGACGACATGGTCCACCTTTTCGGCGGAAAACAGGTGGAGCGCCAGTTCGAGTCCGATATATCCGTGGTGCTGCGTCCGCTGCCGCTGGTTCCGATCATGGTCTGCTACTGGCTGCCGGAGGAAGGCATGCAATCCAGCCTGAACGTGTTCTTCGACGACACGGCAAATGACAACCTCGATATCGGCGCCGTGTTCGCGCTCGGCTCCGGCCTGGCGCAGATGTTCACCAAACTCGCCCAACGGCACGGAATTCCCCTGGATAGAGCATAAGCTGACGATAACGGGTGAAAAGGTGGTCGTTTCAATGACAGAAAGCCGATTTACATGTGGCCCGGTCCCTTAATCCCCAGCCGTTGGAAATTCGAATGGCGCTACTGGCGGAGGCAAACCCCCTGGGACACCCAGATCACTCCGCCCGAGGTAATGGCATTCATCAGCGGCGCCTCCCCCGGGAAAGCACTTGACCTGGGCTGCGGCACCGGCACCAACGCCCTCACCCTTGCGCGCCACGGCTGGGAGGTGACCGGGGTCGATTTCGCGCCCAAGGCTATCCGCCAAGCCCGCCGCAAGGCTGGCGCCGCCGGTTTCAAAATTGATTTCCACTGTGCCGATGTCGCCGATCTCGGCATGCTCACCGGCTCTTACGACTACATTCTGGACATCGGCTGTCTGTTCACCCTGCAGGAAAACGACAGGCCCCGGTATGCCGACGAGCTCGCCCGCCTATTACATCCGCAGGGCGATTACATGCTATATGCCTGGCTGCCGCGGCCCTGGAAAGGCGGGATTCGAGGGATCTCGGCCGAGGCGGTCGAATCCCTGCTGCGCGACACATTCGTTCGAACCCGGCTTGCTATCGGAGAGGAAAAGGGCTTTCCCTCCGCCTGGTACTGGTACCGGCGGCGCTGAGAGGGCGGCCGATGCCTCAATCAACCTTTCTTGGCCGCAGTCCTGCTTTTCTTCGCCGCCGTAACGCAGTAGAGCCCCTCCCCGCTGCGCGCCGGGCCGAAGCAGAGGTTGTCGGAGGTGCAGGCGGCCTTGCGGCGGTCGCCGGACTGCCAGCGGTTGACCAGATCCGGCTCGCGGATGAGGGGGCGGCTCAGGGAGATGAAATCGCAGACGCCCTCCGCGACCAGCCCCTCGGCCACGGCCAGGGAACGGATGCCGCCTACCAGAATCAGGGGGATCTTCATCCGCTGTTTGAAGACCCTGGCCTCCTCCTGGTTGTAAGCCTCTTTCTTCTGATTGGTGATGTGCGTGCGGGCGGATCCGAACCGGGAGAATTTGGTCATCCCGCTGCTCAGCTCGACGGCGTCCAATCCCGCCTGTTCTATCACGGCTGCCGCTTCCACCGACTCCTCCAGCTCAAGCCCGCCTTCGATGAAATCCCGGCCGTTCAATTTAATAAAAACGGGGTAATCAGCACCCACCGCATTCCGCACAGCCCTAATCGTTTCCAGATGAACGCGCACTCGGTTTGCTGCTGATCCGCCGTATGCATCCGTGCGGCGGTTGAAGAGCGGGGAGAGAAACTGGTTGAAGAGGTAGCCGTGAGCGGAGTGGATCTGCACGCCGTCGAACCCGGCGGTCTTGGCCCGTGCAGCGGCCGCGGCGAAGGCGTGAACCACTTCCTGAATATCGGCAGGGGTCAGTTCCCGGCGGGGGACATCGTCGAGTTTTACCGCGGCTGAAACGGCGAAGGGCGGCCGGCCGGTCAGGTTGTGTGCGGCGAAATAGCCGGCGTGGGCCATCTGGAGCACCATTTTGGCTCCGTGGTCATGGGCGGCGGCGGCCATCTGCCGCAGCCCGGGAATCAACTCGTCCCTGGATGCACTCATCTGAAGAGGTCCGGCCTGTCCCTCCGACCGTATGTAGGCGTGGCCGCTGATGATAAGACCCACCCCACCTTTAGCGAGCGCCGCAATCGTGTCGATCAGCCGCGGCGTGACCGCGCCCTCGGCAGTGGCCATGGCCTCCCAGGTGGCCGAACGCACGAAGCGGTTGCGTAATTCCATCGAGCCGATTCTTGCAGGTTCGAACAGGTGGCTCATGTGATCCTCCCAAGGTATGTGGTTTGATACTTGATGCGAGATGCTCGATAAAAGAAGAGAATTCCAGGCGTTATATCCGTCGATCAAAAATTTAGCATGGCGCAGCCCGGCGATTCAGCGGATGGTCCTCATCTCCACCACCTGTTGCCACTGGTCGAGCAGCATCCGACGGTTTTCTCGGATCCAGTCTTCACCGTTCAACTCCAGCAGTTCTCCGATCCGAGTGCGGAGAACATCGAGTTCTATCTCGTTCCCCGGGATTTCAGCCGTCTCCAGCAGCTCATACACTTTTTCCAGTGAAAGCTTTCCCATAAGGCTTTTCCCTGAAAGACAGGGGCATGGGGACGGCCGTGCGCATACATCCTGGTCGCCATCACAACACACCCGCTCACCTATTTGACGAGAACCGCGGCGGCTGAGCGGGAAAGATCGAGGATCAGCGTGGGATAGATGCCGCAAATCACCATGACCGCTACTAGGGCTCCGGTGAGGAGCTTCATCGCCGGCGACACCGACAGCATCGGCAGTTCCGAGGCCGGTTCGAGCAGGTAAACGGCCCGCACGACCATGAGGTAGTAATAGAGCGAGACGACCACGTTGGCCATGGCGATCAGAACCAGCGGCAAGTGGCCGCGATCAATGGCCGCGTTGAAGATCAGGAATTTGCCCGTGAAGCCGATGGTGGGCGGAATGCCGGCCAGCGAGAAAACCGCCATCATCAGCGCCATGGCCAGCAGAGGGGATCGTCGGTGTAGGCCGGCCAGGTGCGCCACCTCGATGTCAGCTCCGTCGGAAGCCACCATGATCAGCACCAGGAAGCAGATGAACTTCATCACCAGCAGCGCAAGGGAATAGAAAATGGATGCGGCGTAGCCTTCGGGGGTCAGGCTCAGGATGCCGATCAGGACATAACCGGCCTGGGCGATGCTCGAGTAAGCGAAAAGCCGCTTCAGGTCTTTCTGGGCAATGGCCGCCAGGTTGCCGACGGTCATGGACAGAACCGCGAGGCCGACCAGCATCTGAACGAGATAGGGGCTCCCGCCGCTGGCTGTGGCCATTCGCAACACGATGGCGATGGCTCCGATCTTCGATGCGGTGGCGATGTAAGCGGAGACCTGGTGGGCGGCGGACTGATACGTGTCCGGCGCCCAGATATGGAATGGGAACACGGCCAGTTTGAAGAAGAAGCCGCACAACGTCAGCAAAAGCCCGACCTGGACGAGCGGCTGGTCAGCGGCGGCGGAAAGCGCCCGGGCGAGTTCGTCGAGGTAGACAGCACCCGTAGCCCCGTAAAGCAGGGCAAGCCCGAAGAGCATCACGGCCGAGGACACGATGCCCACG
>CAZNAX010000145.1:0-8033 GCA_964570965.1 uncultured Desulfatibacillum sp. | reverse complement strand
GGACGGAATCGTCGTGATCAATACCGTGCTGCTGCAGAACATGCACGACGCTTCGGCCGCACTGCGGCGGCTGGGTTTCGCGACGGAGATGGTGCAAGTCCAGATCCACCGCAGCGAGTCGATGCCCTCGAGCGAAAGGCTGCAGGCCATGAATCCGGTCTGGATCATTACGGCAATTCGGAAGGCGGAAGGCGGAAGAAGAAAATGAGCGTCAACGATCAAGACCCGAATTCCGCCTTCGGCCTTCCGCCTTCCGAATTCTATCCGGTCCTCTTCGTCGGCGCCGGGCCGGGCGACCCGGAGCTGATCACCGTCAAGGGCCGCAATGCCCTGGCGGCGGCCGATCTGGTGGTCTACGCCGGCTCCCTGGTACCGGAGGAACTGCTGGCATGGGCGCAGCCCGGAACGCCAACCGTCAACAGTGCCTCCATGCCGTTGGAGGAGATCGTCTCCGCCATGGCGCAGGCTCACCGCAGCGGCAAACGAGTCGTGCGGCTGCATACCGGGGATCCCAGCCTCTACGGGGCGGTCTTCGAGCAGATAGCCGAGCTTAGCAAACTGGGCATCCCGTCCAGGATCATCCCCGGGGTCACCGCGGCCTTTGCCGCAGCGGCCGCCCTGGGGATCGAGTACACCCTGCCGGAAGTCGCGCAGACTCTGATCCTGACCCGCGTGGCGGGCCGCACGCCGGTCCCCGCGGATGAAACCCTGGCCGGCCTGGCCGCCCACCGGACGTCCATGGCGATTTACCTGAGCATGGGCCAGATCGAGGAAGCAGCCGCCACCCTGGCCGAGGCGTACGGCGCCCAGGCGCCCTGCGCCGTGGTTTACCGGGCCAGCCAGGCCGGGGAAAAAGTGATCCGGACGCGCCTGAAGGAGCTGGTCGAAGCGGTGCGAGCCGAACACATCACCCGGCAGGCGCTGATCATCGTCGGCCGGGTGCTGGAGATCGATCCGCACAACCTCAAAGTCAAATCCAAACTCTATGACCCGGACTTTGAACACGGTTTCCGAAAATAAAATCGCCCTCTGGGCCATCACCCCCAACGGGGCCGCCCTGGCGGTTCGGATGACGGCGGCGTTCCCGAATGCCGACGTGTTTGGAACGGACCGGCTCGGCCGCCTGCCGGAAACCGCCGTTCGTTTCGGATCCCTGTCGAAGGCTGTGGCCGCGCACTTCCGTCGCTACAGCGGCCACGTGTTCATCATGGCGACCGGGATCGTCGTGCGCACGCTGCAGGGGCTGCTCGTCCACAAAACCGTAGACCCGGCGGTGGTGGTGGTCGATGACCGCGGCACATTCGCCATCAGTCTGCTCTCCGGCCACATCGGCGGTGCGAACCGGCTGGCGGAGCAGGTGGCGGCGGCCATCGGCGCCCAGCCCGTCGTCACCACCGCCACGGATGTCAACGGCGCAGCGGCGATCGACCTTCTGGCCGCGGAAGCGGGCTTGGCGGTTGAAACCCCGTCCGCCATCAAAACCGTGAACATGGCCCTGCTCACCGGATCGCCGCTGGAGGTGCACGACCCCCTGGGCCTGCTCGCCGGCCGCCTCCCGGCCGTCGCCCCCGAAAGCAGCGTAACGCCTGCCGCTGCCAGGATCTGGGTGGATGACCGCATTTCAGCTGCGCCGCCCGGCGCCCTGGTCTTGCGGCCCCCCTCGCTGGTGGCGGGGGTCGGCTGCAACCGCCATACGGGCGCGGAGGAGATCCGGGAGCTGCTGTTCGGCACGCTCCGGTCGGCCGGGCTGGCGGCCGCCTGTCTGAAAGGCCTGGCGTCCATCGATCTGAAACGCGACGAACCGGGGCTGATCGCTCTGGCGCGCGAATTGGATCTGCCGCTTCAGTTCTTCAGCCGCGAAGCGATCGGCGCGGTGGAGGCGGCGGTGCCGACCCCGTCCGCCGCCGTCGCCAAACACATTGGAGTGAAAAGCGTATGCGAAGCCACAGCCATTCTGGCGGCGCGGGGCGGGACCCTGATCGTGCCCAAACGGTCCTCCCGCAACGCAACGGTCGCGGTCGCCCGAATCAACTTTACATCGTAGGCATCGGGCCGGGCCGCCTCGAACATCTGACCCAACGCGCGGTCGAGGTGCTGCGCTCCGTGGAGTGCGTGGTCGGCTACAGCCTGTATATCGATCTCATCCAATCCCTCATCGAGGGCAAGGAGACCCTGCGCTCCGGCATGATGAAAGAGGTGGCCCGCGTGGAGGCGGCGATCGCCGCGGCCAGGGACGGGAAAGCCTGCGCCCTGGTCTCCAGCGGGGATCCCGGCATTTATGCCATGGCCGGTCTGGTGTTCGAAACCTGCCAGCTGAAAAATATCCCGCTGCTGCCCCCTGGACAGACGGCCGCCGGGCCGAAAGGAACTCCGCCGCTCACCGTGGAAGTCATCCCTGGGATCCCGGCGCTTTGCGCCGGAGCGGCGCTGCTGGGAGCCCCCCTCGCCCACGACTTTGCCGTGGTGAGCCTGAGCGATCTGCTCACCCCGTGGGCGGTGATCGCCCAGCGGCTGGAGGCGGCCGCCCGGGCGGATTTCGTCATCGTGATCTACAATCCGAAGAGCCGGAAGCGGACCTGGCAGCTGGAAGCCGCCCGGCGGATCATCCAGGACCACCGGGATCCGGCCACTCCGGTCGGGGTCGTGACCGGCGCCATGCGCCCGAACCAGGAGGTGCGCATCGTCCCGCTGGCGGCATTGAACGAGGCGCATGTGGACATGCAAACCACTCTGTTCGTCGGCAGCCGCTCGTCCAGCCGCTATCTGGATTTCCTGTTCACTCCGCGCGGATATTCGGGTAAGTATGAAATCCGTTGACGCGTTATGCGTGCACCCCGAGGCTCGAGACCGCTTTTCAAGCGAGGATCGGATGAAAGGCTATTTGCAGGTCTATACCGGTGACGGCAAGGGCAAGACGACCGCGGCGATCGGCTTGGCCGTGCGCGGCGCCGGGGCCGGCCTCAACGTCTTCATCGCCCAATTCATGAAATCGGGCCGCAGCAGCGAGATCGAGGCCCTCAAACGGTTCTCGGACCGCATCACCGTCGAGCAGTTCGGGACGGGCCGTTTCATCCGCGGCAATCCCCGTCCCGGGGACATCGCCGCCGCCCGCTGCGGGCTCGCGCGGGTGAGGGCCATTTTCGCCGGCCGCGGCCATCAGCTCGTGATCCTGGATGAAGCCAACGTGGCGGCCTCCTGCGGCCTTTTCTCGCCCGTGGACCTCCTGGATCTTCTGAGTGCAAGGCCGGAGGATATGGAGGTGGTCTTGACCGGCCGCCATGCCCCGCCGGAGATCATCGCGCGGGCCGACCTCGTCACGGAAATGAAAGCGGTCAAGCACTATTATCTGGACGGGGTCCGCGCCCGGGTCGGAATAGAAAGGTAGGAGTTGCTATTCAGGTTTAGGGGTTCAGGAGACGGGGTTTAGGAGAAAAAGATGGTGAAAACCATGGCGCCAGCCCAATGAACTTCCTGAACCCTGGACACCGAACCCTGAACCCTGACTAGTTAAATTAAAATGAATCTAACCTGCACATGCAATCCAGGCCTCGCGCCCTGCCTGGCCGTTCTCGGAACCGGCTCGGATGTGGGCAAGAGCATCGTCACGACGGCCCTGTGCCGCATCTTCAGCCGGCGGGGCGTGCGGGTGGCGCCGTTCAAGGCCCAGAACATGTCCAACAATTCCGGCGTGACGCCGGAGGGGCTTGAGATGGGTCGCGCCCAGATCGTTCAGGCCGAGGCCGCGCGGATATCGCCGCACGTGGACATGAATCCCGTCCTGTTGAAGCCGACCAGCGACGTCGGCTGCCAGGTGGTCCTGCTGGGCACGGCGCGCGGAAACCAGAGCGCGCACGACTACCACACCCGAAAAGAGCATCTGTTCGGTGAAGCCGCCGCCGCGCTCGAACGCCTGCGCCGGTCGTTCGAGCTGGTTATCCTGGAGGGCGCCGGCTCCTGCGCCGAGGTCAATCTCATGGCGGGCGACATCGTGAATCTGCGCATGGCGGAGCAGGCCGGAGCTGCGGTCGTCCTGGTGGCGGACATTCACCGCGGGGGGGTCTTTGCCCAGATCGTCGGCACACTCGAGTGCCTGGAGCCGCGCCATCGCAGCAGGATCCGGGGGATCATCGTGAACCGTTTCCGCGGCGACAGGACCCTGTTCGCCGACGGGGTTCGCTGGATCGAGCGGCGCACCGGAAGAACCGTTTGGGGCGTCCTGCCCTGGTTCGATCAGATCCGGATCGAACCCGAGGACTCCGTCGTGATCGAAAGCCCTCCGAGGGTCCCTGCGCCGGGAGCCGCCGGGCGGACAGCCGTCGCCGTGGTGCGTCTGCCGCACATCTCCAATTTCACGGACTTCGAACCGCTGTCCGCTGTCGAAGGCCTCCAGGTCCATTTTTTGGAGCAGCCCCAGCCGCTGCAGGGATTCCGCGCAGTCATCCTGCCGGGATCGAAGAACACCCGCCATGACCTCGACTGGCTTCGGACCTCCGGCTGGGCTCAGGCCCTGCTGGACTACCAGCGCTCGAACGGCTGTCTGCTCGGCATCTGCGGGGGCTACCAGATGCTGGGCCGGTGGGTCCACGACCCGGAAGGCCATGAAGGCGCGCCCGGGTCTTCGGCCGGCCTCGGCCTGCTGCCCGTCGAAACGGTTTTGCGGGCGCCCAAGACCACCACGCGCACCAGCTTCCGTTGGGACGAGGACTGCGGATCCGGATACGAAATCCATATGGGGCAGACGGTGCGCCACGGCGGCCAGCCCTGGTTCCGGGTGCTGGCGCGCAACGGCCGGCCGGATGCGGCCGAGGACGGGTGCACCGCATTCGACGAGCGGGTCACCGGGACTTACATCCACGGCCTGTTCGACGCGCCGGAAATCACCGCACGCTGGCTGCGGGGAATCGGCATAACCGATGCCCAGGCGCCGGCCTTGCATGGCCCCGCCGCCCGCGACCGCGACTACGACCGGCTGGCCGACCACTTTGAAGCCCATGTGGATATGGCCGCCATTATTGAATTGGCAAGGAGCTTAGGGCTGGGAGCATCGGGCTTCCGCTAGGCCCTTTGTGCGCAGCTCTTGGCCTTTAACAGCGAGGGTTACGTGGCGCATCTGACGCTCATTTTGGGGGGCTGCCGCAGCGGCAAAAGCAGTCTGGCGCTTAGGACGGCCCATGCGGCCGCGGCGGAGCAGCGCATCTTCATCGCCACGGCCGTGGCCTTCGACGCGGAAATGCAGGATCGTATCAAACGTCACCAGGCCGAACGCGGCGCGAGCTGGAACAGCATCGAGGTTCCCCTGGCCTTGCCGGAGGCGCTGGCCGAGCATGGCCGCGAGGGCCGGGTGATCCTGGTGGACTGCCTCACGCTGTGGGTTTCCAACCTGCTTTTGGAGCTTGAGGACCCTGCGGCCGTCGAACGCCGCATCGCGGACCTGGCCAGGGCCGTTCAGGGGTCCGCCGCTCCGGTGATTCTGGTCTCAAACGAGGTTGGCCTCGGGGTGGTTCCGGAAAGCAAATTGGGCCGCCAGTTCCGCGACCTGGCAGGCCTTGCCAACCAATCCATGGCGGCCTGCGCGCATGAGGTGATCCTGACGGTGGCGGGGATCCCGGTGGTGATCAAGCCGGGAAACTAGATCGGAAAGGCGAAGGCCGTTGAAAAACCTGTGTGCAGCCATAAGATTCATCACCATCGTGCCGGCGGGCCGTTCGAATCAGTTCGATGCCATGGGGATGATCCAATGGTTCCCGGTCGTGGGCCTGATGCTGGGGGCCGCGCTCGCCGCCTTCGATTGGGCCGTCGGCCGCCGGTGGGGGCTCCAGACCGTCGCGGTCTTGGATGTGATCTTCATGGCGGCCGTGACCGGCGCGTTTCACCTGGACGGACTGGCAGACGCCGCCGACGGGCTCTGCAGCCATCGCTCCCGGGAGCAGGCGCTCGAGATCATGAAGGACAGCCGCATCGGCGCCATGGGCGTGGTCGTGCTGGGCTCCGTCTTGGCTCTGAAGTGGGCCGGCATCAGCGGCCTCGGCGCCCCCCGCGGGCTGCTGCTGATCCTGGTGCCGGCCTATGCCCGCGGGGCCATCCTGTGCGCCATGCGCTGGCTCGAATACGGGCGGGCGGCCGGCGGGACGGGCCGGCCGTTTTTCGCCCGCAAGCTCGCCTGGCGGGAATTTTGGGCCTTGGCGGCCGCGATGCTGCTCTCCGCGGGCCTCGGGCCGACGGCCATTTGGCTGAACGCGGCGTTTGTCCTGCTGGTGGCCGTCGTCATTGCCTATTACAAACGACGGCTGGGGTGCGTCACCGGCGACATGCTGGGGGCACTGACGGAGATCGTCGAAGCCGGCTTGTTCCTGGCCGCTGCCACGGGAGGAATTCGATGATCGGCGGACACGGCGGCAACATCTACGAACTCGCCCGCCGACTGGGGTGCGATCCGGCGGAGATCCTCGATCTGAGCAGCAACGTCAACCCGCTCGGCCCGCCGGAGGGCCTGTGCGACCGTCTCGTGCAGCAAATCGAAAGCGTGAGCGCGCTGCCGGAGGTCGACAATCGAGGCATCATCCGGTGTTACGCCGACCGCCTCGGGATTTCTGCGGATCGCATGATCGCCGGGAATGGGACCACCCAGTTCATTTATTCCATCCCCTCCGTTCTGAGGGTGAAAAAGGCGCTGATCGCCGGCCCGACCTATTCCGATTACGCCGACGCCTGCCGCCTTCAGGAAGTCGCTTACGAATTCGTCCTGAGCACGGAGCCGGACGGTTTCCGGCCGGACCTGGACCGACTTGCTGACGCTGCCGGCGGCGCCGATGCGCTGTTCATCTGCAACCCGAACAATCCCACCGGAGCCCTCATTCCAGGGGATGAGCTGAAACGCCTTTGCCTCCGCCACCCGCAGGTTCGTTTCATCGTGGACGAATCCTATCTGCCCTTCGTCGCGGAGGGTGAAAGCCACAGCCTGGCCCGCAGCGGGGTCGACAACCTTCTCGTCCTGTTGTCGATTTCCAAAATCTACCGCATCCCCGGACTGCGGGTCGGCTTCCTGGTGGCTTCGCCTGCGACCATCGCGGCCTTTGCCCGAGGCATGTGGCCTTGGAACGTCAACCGCCTCGGCCAGGCCGCCGTAAACTTTATCTGCGAGGCCGGAACGAAGCTTGAAGCCTTCGTGGCCGAGACCCGTGCGTACCTCGACGGCGAGCGGCGGCGGTTCGCGCAGCGGCTGCGTTTGATCCCGGGCTTCAAGGTCTACCCCAGCCCGACCTCCTTTTTCCTGGTCCTGCTGCCCGAAGGCCTGTCCGCTGCCGAGGCCCAGGACGCTTTGGCGGAGGAGCGTATCCTCATCCGCGATTGCAGCAACTTTCAAGGCCTGTCCGACCGGTTTATACGGATTTCGCCCAAGACCCCGGATGCCAACCGCCGGGTGGCAGAACGCCTGGCGGATCTCGCGGCACGGAAAAGTAGGCCGGCGGCGGTTTCTCAACCGCGGCCGCCGCAGCCGGCCGACCCTTCCTTGCCTTAAAAACTGAGGGCGGCTTCATGGAAGGTCTTTCCTCCTGGATCGTCATCCCGGCGGCGTTCGCCCTGGACATGCTCCTGGGCGATCCCAGGCGCTTTCCTCATCCGGTGCGCTGGATGGGCCGGGCCATCGTTACTTTCGAACCTGGGTTCCGGCGCCTTCCGGTCCACCCGGTTCTGGCCGGCGGCGGATTCGCGGCGGCCCTGGTGGCAGGCACTTGGTGCGTGAGCACGCTGCTGATCGATGCCAGCCGCGGCGTCCAGCCGCTTCTGGCAACCGCCGTCGAAGTCGCCATGGTCTATTTCTGCCTCTCGGTGCGATCGCTGAACGATGCCGCAATGGAGATTTTCACGCTCCTGAAATGTCAACGGCTGGAAGCGGCCCGCGATCGTCTCGCCCTGATCGTCGGACGCGATGTCGAGCGTTACCAATCTCACGAGATGGCCCGCGCCGCGGTCGAAACCGTGGCTGAAAATTTTGTCGACGGGGTTCTTTCGCCGCTGCTTTTCGCCGCGGT
>CAZNAX010000144.1:0-8155 GCA_964570965.1 uncultured Desulfatibacillum sp. | reverse complement strand
ACGGTAGATAGTTCATCCTCTCCTCCCTGCAATCCTTTGGTTAATCGGTCCGCGTGACTGGTTTCATGTTGAACTGGTTCATCCCGATCTTCGTTCCCTTAAACAGGATCGTGACCACGGCATCCCGGGCGCGAGCGATGATATGCGGCAGTTCGACGGCCTCATCCTGCGTGAACTGATCCAACACGTAATCCGCCACCTGCGCACCAGCGCCGGAACGACCGATGCCCACCCGCAGACGCGTAAAGTCGCCTCCGCCGAAGGCGTTGATCACCGATCGTATGCCATTGTGTCCGCCATGCCCTCCTTTCTCTTTTATTTTTAAGCGACCATAATCCAGGTCGATGTCATCGTGAACGACCACCACCGCCTGGAGTGAAATCCGGAAAAACTCGGCGAGGCTGCGAACAGGCGCCCCGCTGAGATTCATATAAGCCATGGGCTTGGCTAAAACAACCTCGACCCCCTCTATCCGGCCCCGGCCATACTCCGCATTGAATTTCTCGCGGGTGATCTCGATTCCGAATTCCGAAGCCAGTCTATCGACCACCCGAAACCCGATGTTGTGGCGGGTCGCCGCGTACTTCTTTCCCGGATTGCCAAGACCGACGACCAAGCGCAAACGGTCTTCCGGCTCACCCCGGATCCCATCCGTTCCCATGACCATCCCCGACGAAAGGCGCCCGCCTCACCGCAGCGACCCTTCCAGGCTGAAGCTCTGGTCTTTGGGTCCGGCGGCAGGACAGAAGGTTTATTCGGTAGCCTTTTCGGCCTCTGCGGCCTTCTCGCCTTCCGCCGCTTCGACGGCCTCAGCTTCGCCGGCGACCGGCGCTGCTTCAGTTTTCGGGCTGACCACGGTGACCACGGTGTAGTTGACGCCCGGAGGCAACTCCACGCCAGCCGGCAGCGCGATATCATTTACGTGCAACGCGTCGCCGATTCCCAGTTCGGCCACGTCCAGTTCCAGGGCTTCGGGAATTTCGCGCGGCAGGCAAAGCACCTCGATCTCACGCTCGATGATTTGCAGCATGCCTCCGAATTCCTCACCCTTGGCCTTGCCCTTCGGCATGATCGGCACCATCACCCGCAATTTGCGATTCATGTCGATTTCGTAGAAATCCACGTGCAGGAACTGCCCCGAGACGGGATGCGTCTGAAGCTCCTTGATCACCGCCGGTTTGGTGAGCGTTGTGCCGTTCTGGATGCTGAGGGAGAATATCGTCCGCCGGATGTTGCCTTTCTGAACCACCCGCTCGAAGTCTCGAACGTTGACCGCCAGCAGGATCGGTTCGGTACTGGGGCCGTAAAGTACGGCCGGGAACATGCCTTCCCGGCGCAGGCTTCGGGCCGGACCGTTGCCCGTGGTTTTTCGGATCGTAGCGTTTAAATCATGCTGTTTCAAAAGGTGTTCCTCCTTAACCCAAAATTGCAGGCTTTTCCAAAAGCCGTTTCAGACAAAAAGCGACGTGACGGAATCCCCTCGGTAACTGCGAACGATCGCCTCTCCCACCAATTCGGCAATGGACAGGACGCGGATCTTGCCGCAGGCTTGCGCATTCGGCTTAAGGGGAATGGTGTCGGTGACCACCACACTTTTTAATGCCGAATCTTGGATGCGGTCCACCGCCGGGCCGGACAGCACGGGGTGTGCGCAACAGGCGTGAATTTCGCGAGCGCCCTGATGCGCAAGTGCCTCGGCCGCCTCCACCAGCGTGCCGGCGGTGTCCACCATGTCGTCAAGGATGACGACCACCTTGTCCCGCACGTTGCCGATGACGGCCATGGCCTTGGCCTGGTTGGGAGCCGAACGGCGTTTGTCGATAATGGCCAGGTCCGCGTCCAATCGCTTGGCGAAGGCCCGCGCCCGTTCGACCCCTCCTGCATCTGGAGAGACGATGGCCAGGTTGCGATCAAAATGCTGGCGGATGTGGCTGATCAGCACCGGTGCCGCAAACAGGTTGTCCACGGGGATGTTGAAAAAACCTTGAATCTGACCGGCATGCAGATCCATCGTGATGACCCGGTGCGCTCCGGCCACCGTGATCATGTCCGCAACCAACTTGGCGCTGATTGGCACGCGCGGAACCACTTTTTTGTCTTGCCGGGAGTACCCATAGTACGGCACCACGGCGGTGATCCGGCGCGCCGAGGATCGTTTGAACGCATCAATCATCAGCAACAGCTCGACCAGACTGTCATTTACCGGAGCACAGGTCGACTGGATGACGAAAACATCCTTCGAGCGCACGTTCTCGTGGATTTCGATCTGGATCTCGCCGTCGCTGAATGTAGTCACCTTGGCTCCTCCCAATGGAAGTTTGAGATAGCCGCAGATCTTTTCAGCTAAAGACGGGTTCGAATTGCCCGCGAAAAGGAAAATTCCGTTACCTTCCATGGGTGCATTCACAATGCGTTGCTGCCGCCTGCCGCTTTTGGGAGCAAGGGGCAACGGTTGATGCTTCGTTGGCCGCCAAGGAGCGATGGTCGGAAATGATTTCGGCAACACCCGGCGCGCCGCTTCGAGCAGGACCTCGGCCGTTCAGGCGTCTGGCTGGGGCGGGAGGATTCGAACCTCCGAGTGCAGGAACCAAAATCCTGTGTCTTACCACTTGACGACGCCCCATCAACATCATTGCCGCCTCGGGGCTTACCCGGGGCGAGTCGCTGCCGGTTCAAATTCTCGAATCATGCTCACCGACCCGGTGAGCAATTCAACTGCAAAGAGCCGAAACTCCGGGTCCGGCGGCCACGCCGCCCGTGCACGGCGAACAGCGTCCCCCTCCGGAAACAACCCGAACACACTGGGACCGCTTCCGGACATGAGCGCTCCCAAGGCGCCCTGAGATCTCAACCAGTCCTTGATGCGGACAAGTTCGGGGTGCAACGCTAGCGTAACCACTTCGAGGTCGTTATATAAATCGGACGATGGATTAAACGCTGTTTTATTTAAATGGGTCCTTGTAGGTTGTTTTTGCGAGTTTGTCAATTGCAAATTCAAGTTTTGGTAAACCATTCGCGTGGATACGTGAAACGACGGGCTAATGATCAGAACCGGCCAGGGAACCAATTCAGGGTAGGCCTGAAGCTCATCGCCGATGCCGGAGGCCAACGCGGGAGCTTGAAAAAGGAAGAAAGGCACATCGGCGCCCAGGCCCCGCCCGATCCGCACAAGCTCCTCCCGGGTCATCGGGCAACCATAAAGATGATTGAGGCCCAGCAGCACGCTGGCGGCGTTGCTGCTGCCTCCCCCGAGCCCGGCGGCAATCGGTATGTGTTTGGCGAGGCGGATTTCACAGCCTTCTTTGCAGCCTGCAGCCTCAAAAAAGCGTCTGGCGGCTCGAAAGGCCAGGTTGGTTTCATCGCCGGGAAGGGATGGATCGGAGCACCACAGAGTAACTGCTCCGGCGGTGGGAGTCAGGATGATCTCATCGTAGAGGCTCACCCGGCACATCAGGGAATACAGGTCGTGATAACCGTCCGGCCGCCGGCCGGTGATTAGCAGGAACAGATTGATTTTAGCGGGGGACGCGATGAGCAGGCTCATGGCCTTCGCAGCGGCGCGGCCGGCTTCATCCTTTTTCCTTTACGAACAGGATCCGCAGATCGTAAAGAATGCTTTTGAGCATGCTGTCTTCCTCAGAGGTCAGGTTGCCGGCCGTTTTCTGTTGCAACATGCTCAGGATGTCGATGGTCTGTTTGGCCATGGGCAAATTTTTCTCGGCCTTACCGGAAACCGGGTCCTCGATGACCCCCAAATGCACGAGAGCCGACGCGTTTAATGACGCAATAAACGTCGGAAAGTTGATTTGAGGCAAGGGCGCCTGGGCCTGTCCCGGGTCGGCGCCAGCGGGGCGTTCGGTTTTCGGCTGGGAGGGCTCGGATGCCGCGGCCTTATCTTCTGCCTCCACCGGTTCGTCAGCGGAGAACAATCGGCGGTCCTTGACGGTAAACCCTTTTTCTTGCTCAGCCATAACGCCTCCTATTTAGGAAGGAATTGACGCATTGGAGTTGATACAATACGGGAAACACATCGCTTGTCAAGTCATTCGCTTTGGTCCAGCTTGCCAAAGGCGTATTTCCGGATCAGGTCTTCAATGTTAAGCGCCGGTTCGGTCTCGATGATCCGGTCTCCAGGTTTCAGCATCTGATCGGATCCACCCTGGGATAGTTGGATATACTTGTCCCCCAAAAGCCCTGCCGTCTGGACCGAGGCGATCGCATCCTCGCTGAGTTGGATGGTTTCCTTGATTTTCAAACGAACCAACGCCACAAAGTCCTTGGAGTCCAAGGCAACCGCGTCGACTTGCCCTACCTGGACCCCGGCAATCTCCACCTGGGCGCCCACCTTGAGCCCGGTAACGGATGTAAACCGCGCATCCAGGAAATAATAGTTGTCGCGCAGCACCTCGACCTCCCCCAGGCGAAAGGTGAGATAGCCCACACAGATGATACCGAGCAGAACGAAGACCCCCACCCCCAGTTCGACCGATGATTGCCTCATATCACCTCCTGACAGTTCCTCCCGAAGTCTTGCAGGGAGCCTCGTCATTTCCGGCATTCATAGAAAATGGTTTGTCCCTCCTCGACCGCCGCGATCAAATCCTCCAGCACGCTGTCACGTCGCGCCTGGACCACTCCGGCGCTTACCGAGAAACAGACGTCCCGCACCGTATCAAACGAGTCGAACAAAGCGCTGTGCCGCATGGTCCGGGAAATCTTCAGGCAGAAACTCCGGGCTTGCGCTTCGTCCGTGTCCGGGAGCACCACCATGATTTTGTTGATGGCATACCGGAAGCAGGTGTCCGTCACGTAACTGTTCTGAATGACATGATCGGCGAAGAGCTTGAACACGGTCTGGCTGGCTACGTGGCCGGCAATGCGATCAATGTCCTCCAGATTATCCATGGACATCAGCACAATGGAAAAAGAAATCTGATGCCGCTGCAGCCGGCTCATCTCCTGGCGCAGGTGCTGCTGGCCGATGGACTGGGAGGCGATCCCGGTCAGTTCGTCCCGGGGACTTTCGAGGCCCTCGATGAAATTGCGAACCTCCCGATCGGAGGCCCGCTGGATGTCCTCAGGTGTCCCCTCGAACCGAATCCGGCCCTCGTCGATCATCGCCACGCGTTGAGCGATGAAAAAGATGTCGGGAATCTCATGGCTGACCACCACCCCGGTAAATCCAAAACGCCGCTGGTAGTCGGAAATCATGCTGTGAACGGCGTTCTTGCGGATCGGGTCGAGGCCGGTGGTCGGTTCATCGAAAAGCACGATCTCCGGCTCCGTCACCAACGCTCTCGCCAGAGCAACCCTTTTTTTCATGCCGCCGGAAAGCTGGGAAGGATATTTGTGATCCACGTCGTACAGGTCGAGCTGGCTTAACTTGTCGCGCACTCGGCGCTGAATTTCTGACGGCACGGCCCCCTTGCGCTCCGCCAGCGGCAGAGAGACATTTTCGACCACCGTCAGGAAATCGAACAGGGCCGTGTCCTGAAAAACGTAGCTGAATTTCTGCCTAAGCGCCTTTTTTTCAGGCTGGCCCATCGCGGAGCGCATTCGGCCTTCGAAAAGAATGGAACCTCCGTCGGGCTCCAGCAGGCCGATGATGTGCTTGAGCAACACGCTTTTTCCGGAACCACTCTTGCCGATAATGGCGGTGATTTCGCCCCGATGGATGCTCAGATTGACACCGTCGAGCACCCGGTTGACGCCCAGCGTCTTGACGACATCTTGCAGTTGAATCAGCGGGGGGTCGGTCATGGCACACGCGCTTCAGAGCAAAAAGGTGGTCAATACGTAATCTGTCACCAGCACCAGCACGCACGAGATGACGACGGCCGAAGTCGTTGAAATGCTCACCCCCTTGGCGCCGAACTCAGCTCGGGTGTGGGTGTAATACCCCTGAAAGCAGCAGATGGTCACCGTCACCACGGCAAACACGAGGGACTTGATGAAACCCCCGATGATGTCCACGGTCTCGACGCTGGATTGGGCCCGGGAGAAGTAAAAAGCGGGGTTGACGCCCAGCAGGGCCGACCCCGATAGGTAGCCCCCGAAAAGGCCCACCACGTCAAAGATCGCCGTCAGCAGGGGGAAGCACACGAGGGCGGCCGCGATGCGCGGGCTGATCAGATACCGCAGAGGGTTGATGTCCATGGTCTTGAGAGCATCGATCTGCTCGGAGATGCGCATGATGCCGATCTCCGCCGCCATCGCGGATCCGGCACGAGCGATAACCATGATGGCCGTGAGCACCGGCCCCATCTCGCGCACCAGCGAAAGCGCCACCGCCGAACCCAACGCGGCCGTGGACCCGTATTTCACCAGGGCGTAATAGCCCTGCAGCCCGAGCACCATGCCGGTGAATCCGGCGGTCAGGCAGATGACGAAGACCGACTTCATGCCGATGAAGAAAATCTGCTGGCGGATCTTGTCGAACTGGAATGGGGGCTGGAAAATCAGCAGAAATCCCCGTGCAAAAAAGAGGAACAGGCGACCCAGGTTGCGGGTAAAAACCAAAACCTCCCGACCGAGGGCGGCCACCGGAGTTTTCAATGTGACAAGGTTGAGCATACGTGTTAAATTGACTTCATCTGGTTTTTCATCGAAGGACTCGTTTACTATTCGACTCCAACCATAAAGTCAAGCGCGTAAGATGGCCGACCGGCGGTTCTGCGCCCCGGAAAGCATAGACCGCTGCGCAGCGCAGCGGTCGCTTTTTTTGGATAGTACTGAGGACGTGTATGATCCGAGCGGAAAATCTCTGCAAAAGCTACGGCGGCCGGGTCCTCTTGGACCGGGTCGATTTCACCCTGAATTCCCGCGAACGACTGGGATTGGTGGGCCGCAACGGCCACGGCAAGACCACGCTCTTTCGAATCATTGCCGGTGAAGAGCTGCCGGATAACGGGGCCCTGATCATCCCCAAGCATTATCGCATCGGCTACGTTCGGCAGAGCCTCGAATTCACCCGCCCGACGATCCTGCAAGAGGCCATGACCGCGCTCCTCCCCCAGGAAAGCGGCCACCACTGGAAGGCCGAAAAGATCCTGGCCGGCCTGGGCTTTTCCAAGGTGGACATGGATCGCCCGCCGGCTGTGTTCTCGGGCGGCTACCAGGTGCGCCTCAACCTCGCCAAGGCCCTGGTTTCCGAGCCCGACCTGCTGCTGCTGGATGAACCGACCAATTTCCTGGACATCACCTCCATCCGCTGGGTCGAACGTTTCCTGGTGGCTTGGCCCCGGGAGTTGATGGTCATTACCCACGACCGCAGCTTCATGGATAAAGTGGTCACCCACGTCATGGGTATCCATCGCCAGAAGGTCCGCAAGATTGCCGGAACCACAGACGCCTACTACGGCCAGATCGCCCAGGACGAGGAGGTGTATGAAAAAACGCGAATGAACGACGCGCGCCGCCGCAAGGAGGTGGAGCTCTTCATCACCCGCTTCCGCGCCAAGGCGCGCTTGGCCGGCCTGGTGCAGTCGCGCATCAAGACCCTTCAAAAAATGGAGAAGCGGGACAAACTGGAACAACTGAAGGACCTCGAGTTTTCCTTCCGCGAGAAGCCCTTGCCCGGCAAATCCGCCCTGCAAGCCCAGAACGTAGGGTTTGGCTACCAGCCGGACCAGCCCCTGTTCGCAGATCTTTCCATCACCCTCACGGCCGGCGAGCGCATCGGAATCGTGGGTCCCAACGGCAAGGGCAAGACCACTCTGCTCAAGGTCCTGGCCGGCGCGCTGGCCCCCCAAACCGGCGAGGTGCTCTACCACCCGGCCATCCAGAAAGGGCTTTTCGAGCAGACCCACGTGAACCATCTGATCCCCAACCGTACCGTCGAGGAGGAGATTCTCTTCTCCGACGCCGGCGTGGACCGGCAGCTCGCCCGGAATATCTGCGGCGCCATGCTGTTTTCGGGTGACGATGCGCTCAAAAAAATCGCCGTGCTATCCGGCGGCGAAAAAAGCCGGGTGCTGCTGGGGAAAATCATCGCCACCCCGGTCAATCTGCTCCTGCTCGACGAGCCGACCAACCACCTCGACCTGGAGTCCTGCGATGCGCTGCTCGAGGCGCTCGACGCGTTCGAAGGAACCCTGATCCTGGTCACCCACAACGAGATGTTCCTGCATGCCCTGGCCGAGCGGCTGATCGTCTT
>CAZNAX010000143.1:0-8203 GCA_964570965.1 uncultured Desulfatibacillum sp. | reverse complement strand
TCGGGGAAGCCGGCCTCGGCCAGCAGGGCCTTGGCCTTGTCGACGCTGTATTCGATCTGCGGCACGGCGTCGTTGTAGCCCCACATGATGGGCGGGATGTGGTTCTTGGCGAGCTGGCCCTGGCCCTGGTAGATGTTGTCCACGATCGCCTTGCGGTTGATGGCCGCGGCCACGGCTTTGCGCAGTTTGACGTTGCTCTTCCAGGGTTCCTTGGTGTGGTTGAAGCTCAGGTAGCCGATGTTCATGCCCGGCTGGGAGACGAGCTTCATGCTTTGATCCTTTTGGGCCAGCGGGATGTCCGCGGCGTTCGGGAACTGGCAGATGTGGATGTTGCCCGTCTTGAGCTCGAGGAAGCGCACGGAGTTCTCAGGGATGGCACGGAACACGGCCTTGTCCAGATAAGGCCCGCCTTTCTTGTTCCAGTACTCGGGGTTTTTCTCAAGGACGATCCGGTCATCCTTCACCCATTGCGCGAACTTGAACGGGCCGGTGCCCACGGGGTTGCGCACGAACTCCTTGGGATTCTTCAAAAAGGCCGTGGGGCTGATGATATCCGCGAAGTCCATGCCCAGATTGGCCAGGAAGGGCGCCTCCACCCGCTTCAGCTTGAAGACGACCGTGTGCTCGTCCGTCGCCTCGATGGAGTCGACCGTCTTGTCCATTTCCATGGACACCCAGTACTCCGGTGGGCGCTCCTGGGCCGGGATCTCCCAGCCTTTACCGGAAAACTTGAGCTTGCGCTCCTTCATCTGGCGGCCCAGGGAGAAGACGACCGCATCGGCGTTGAAGGGGGTGCCGTCGTGGAACTTGACGCCCTTGCGCAACTTAAACGTGTAGGCCTTGCCGTCGGGGGAGATGGTCCAGGACTCGGCCAGGCCGGGTTCGATGTCGGTGGACTCGTCCTTGTACTCCACTAAAGCCTCGAGGACATTGTCGCAGATCATGAACGAATTGCCGTCGGTCTCGTAGGCCGGGTCCAATCCGACGCTGTCGCCGCCGCGGCCGAAGACCAGGGTGCCTCCCGGTTTGGGGGCCGCCAGGGCCGCGCCGGCGCATGCAAATGCCACTGCCGTCAGAATCAACAAAGCCTTTTTCAACATGGGTCCTCCTTTTGTTTTTGGGCTGAGTCAAAGCAAACCGGATAAAAACTCATCAAGGATGCGGTGCAACGCAAGCAAGCTGTCGATGTTGACGTGCTCGTCGAGTGCATGGGCGCTGTTGTCCCCGTCCGGTCCCCAGACGATGCCGGGGATGCCGAAGGCGGAGAGAAAGCGCGCGTCGCTCGCCCCGTGCTCGCAGCCGATCTCGGGCTGTCCTGCGATGGTTAGCAGGCGATCGAGGTAAGGGCTTTCGCCCCCCTGGAAGAGCGGCTCGCGTTCCACCACCTCGACTTCGCCCTTGATCTCGCCTTGGATTGCCGCGACCACGGCGTCCATGTCGTCGTTTTCGGTGAAGCGGATGTCGAAAAGGGCCTCGGCGAAATCCGGCACCTGATTGGTGGCCTTGCCGGCCTGGATGCGGCTGAAGTTGAGGGTGCGATGCCAATGGTCCGGGGCCGTCAGCTCGAAGTGGCGCTTGAGCTTGAAATAGTCGGAGATCAGCTTCTCGATGGCGTTCTCCCCTAGCCAGGGGCGCGCACCGTGGGAGGCTTTGCCGCGGCCGATGAGCTTCAAACGCAGGATGCCCTTTTCCTTGACCACGACCTTGCGCAGATGGCCGCCGTCCAGCGCGATGGCGAAATCCGAACGGACCTGGCGCAGGGCCGCCTGGGCGCCGTTGTGGCCCCCGATCTCCTCGTCGCCGGAGATCAGCAGGCCGCACGGCAGATCGGTCTGGGTCCGCCCGCGGGCCTTGAGTTTTTGAAGCTGCTCCACGGCCAGCGTGAGGGACAGGGCGGCCGCGTACTTGTCGTCGATGCTGCCGCGGCCGAAAAGCCGGCCGTTTTCCACGCGGGGTTCGAACAATTCGTCCGGCGCGTCCACGACGTCGATATGCGACATGAGCAGGACCGGGGCGGTGCCGTCCGGCCGCAGCACCAGCAGGGTGGGGATGCCGTTTTGTTCGATGCGGCGGTGGCTGACGCCGTGCCGCGTCAGAAACGCCTCCATGAACGCCATGCAATGATGGATTTCATCGGGCCGCGAATGCATGGATTTGAAGCGGATGAGGTCTTGCGTGAGGTCGACGACATCGGGCATGCGCTGGGTCCTTTCGCTTCTCGAGCGGTGAAACGACGCCCAGATTAGAAGACGGCGCCGGTCGATGTCAAGCGGGATTCCAGGAGAGGGTCATTTTGAAGGGGTTTCGCGGACGAAGCGCTCGACCAAGCGGTGCTGCTCCTCGGTGGTGATCTCTGCCGGCAGACGCTCAAGGGCGACGGCGATGGCACGATCGATCAGTTCGGACCGGATGCGCAGATGAGCCTCGGCGATCTGGCCCTCGATTTTATGGCGGGTGCGCTCGATCAGCAAGCGGCTTTCGTGTTGGGCGGAATCGATGATTTGCTGGCGCTGGCGTGCGCCCTCCGTGAGAATTTTCTCCTGGATCTCCCGCAGTCGTTCGCGAGCGTTTTCCAGTGCCTTCATCGTATCCTGGACCTTCTGTTCGACCTGTTCCTTGCCGTCCTTCGCCTGCCTCAAACCGGCGGCCGTCTTATCGGCCTCTCCCTTGAGCAGGTTGAGCAGCGGCGCGCGAACATACTTCATCAGCAGGAAAGCGAGGATACCGAAGTTGACCCACACCATGACCAGGTCATAGGTGGTTCGCCAGGAAGCCGAGCCCTCCGCCGTCCAGCCGAGACACGTGCTGAGGTGCACTCCCGCCAGCCCGCCCAGCAGGATCCCGCCGCGTCGCAGAAGCGCATGATGGATGATCACGATTTCAATCTCCGTTCCAGCACTTTTTCCATGATGGCGGCCGCAATCGTTTCAGTTTCCCTCGTCAATTCCTGCTGAACAGTCTCGATCCGGCTGCGGATATCGTCGTTTGCCTTCCGTTGCTGAACCGCGATTTCCTCGCGGGTCTGTTTCAGGATTCCACGTGCTTCCTCTTTCCCCGCTGCTTCCATCTTTTCGGATTCCAAAAACGCTTCGGCTTTCAGCGCGGCGGCCTCTTTCTGCATTTTCGAGGAGAGTTCCACAAGCTGAGTTTCCTTGGCCTTAATTTCCCGCTCGACCCTTTTCAGATCAGCGCTGCGGGTATCCATCGTGTTCAGCAACGGACGAAACATGACCCGTTGGATGACGAAAAGAAAGATCAGAAACGACAGGACCTGCACGACCATGGTCGCATTGATGCTCACCAGTTCGGTCTGGGTGACGATTTCCATCGAAGCTCTCCGGGTCACACCACGAACAGCAGAAGCAGGGCGATGACCAATGAGTAAATGCCGGTGGATTCGGCCACGGCCTGGCCGACCAGCATGGTGCGGGTGATGAGCCCCGCCTCCCGCGGGTTGTGACCGATGGCCTCGCAGGCCTTGGCGGCGGTGATGCCTTCGCCCACACCCGGGCCGATCGCGCCGAACCCCATGGCGATTCCCGCGCCCAGGAAGGCGGCGGCCTTAACCAGATCTGCACCTTCGATTGCCATGTTTGCCTCCAAAACAGTTGTAATGGTTAACGGTTTAAAACATAAAATAAAAACGCCCGATCAAACGACAAAGATCAATACCAGGGATACCACCAAAGCATAGATACCCGTGGATTCCGCTACGGCCGCTCCGATCAGCATCGTGCGGATGAGTTCGTTGGCGATCGCGGGATTTCGCGGGACCCAGGCTACCGCGCTGCGCGCCGCTAAGGCTACCCCGACCCCCGGGCCGATCGCCCCAACCCCGACGCAGATGGCGGCCGCCAGCAACCCCATGGTAGGGGCCAGTTGGTCGGTGGCGGGAAAGCCCCTGAAGATCAGAATGAAACTGACCAGAAGGCCGTAAATCGACGTCGTCTGGGCGATGGCCTGGCCGAGCAGCATGGTGTTGGTTGCGTTCTTGGCCTGTTCGGGGTTGCGCGCCGTGCCCTCGCAGCCGGCCTCGGCCACCAGACCGCTTCCCAGTCCGGGTCCGATGGCGGCGAGTCCTGTGGCCAAGCCGGCGCCCAGAACCGCCGCCCACGTCGGCGAGACAGGGCGGCCAGCGAAATTGGAGTAAAGAAGGATGAACGAGATGACCAGAGAAAAAGTGGCCGGGGTCTGGCAGACGGCCGAGCCGATGATCATGTTGGTGTTGAGGCGGCTGATCATGGCCGGCTGGCGGGCGATCCCGGTGCAGGCGGCAGCGGCCGGGTAACCGGCGCCGATGCCGGACCCCAGTGCCCCGAAGCCCATGCACATCCCGGCTCCCAGCAGGGCGGCGACATCGACGACGGAGTGCGCGGAATGCTGGGTGAACAGCAACACCAGCGACACCACCAGCGTGAATATAGAAGAAGACTCGGAAATGGCCTGGCCCACCAGCATGGTTTTGAAGATGTCGCCGGCCAACTCCGGATGCCGGCCCGTGGCGACCGTCGCTTCGGAAGCGGTGTATCCCTCACCGATGGCCGCCCCGATCGCGCCGATGCCGATACAGATGCCGCTGCCGGCATAGGCCGCCATGGTGACTGCGGTTTTGAGTTCGATCTCCATCAGTTATTGCACCTGCACCGAAATATAGACCAGCGTCAACATCGTGAACACGAACGCCTGCACCGTGCCGACGAACAGGCCGAAAAAGGCCAGGAGAAACGGCGGCAAAAGCAGATTGAACGAGAGATAGGATACCACCAGGATGATGATCGACCCTCCCATGATGTTCCCGAAGAGACGGAAGGAAATCGACACCACTTTGGCGATTTCGCCGATCAGGTTCAGGGGGAGCATGAAAAACATCGGATCGATGTAGGCCTTGGAGTACTCTTTGAGCCCCTTGGTCTTAATCCCCGCGTAATGGGCGATGAAGAAGCCCATCAATCCTAAACTCAACGGGGTGTTCAGGTCTTTGGTGGGCTCGTGAAGGTGCGGGATGATCCCCAGCCAGTTGGACACTACGACAAACATGAAAAGGGCGCATATGAGCGGCGCGTATTTGGGGGCCAGTTTCTTGCCGAGCGCATCTTCGGTCAGGCCGTAAAAAGCGCTGATCACCAGTTCGCCGAGGACCTGCAGCCGCCCTGGAACAGAACTGCGTCCACGGGCGGCCAACGCTCCGAAGATCAGCAGCACGCCGATCGCTATCCAGGTCATCAGAATCGTGTCGAGATTGAACACAAGATTCCAATCTCCGATGGTGATGATCAATTGGTGAATCCTGCCGAGGTCTTCCATAACCTGTGCCCTTCGGCCGTTCAGGCGCTGCCGTCAGCTGACGACGTGAATGCATTAACGAAGTGCTCCACCAGAATGACCAGCTGAACCGCAAATAACCCGGCGGCAGCCGTTGCGGGGTGGAATAGGTGAAACTTCAAGGAAAGCACCAGCGGAATCGCCATGAGTGCATAGCGGGGCAGGATCCATAGAAACGACGCTACCGCAGCTCGGCGATGGGTTTTGCCCAAGCGGTAGGGCAGGGATTCCGCCATCAAAAGGAAGTTGAGAATGCTGCCCAAGGTGCCGGCGATCAGTCCTTTGCCGAGGGCCGGAAGGCCGCAGAAGATCAGGCTGCCGCCGATGATGAGCGCGGCGGCAATGGCGCGCGAGCAATATTTTTTCTGGGTTTCGCGATGAGGAGGCATCAGGGCTCGTCCTCTTCGGTTCGTTTATTGGGCTTCGGTTCCAGGATACCGCGTATCTGACGGTAGACCGTCACGGCTCCTCCGGCCACTCCGAGAAGAGTGAAAATGGTGACGAAAACTCCCTTGGTTTCAAGCCATCGATCCAGGTACAGCCCGATGAACAAGCAAAAGACGATGCAGCCGGCCATTGTAAGCCCGATCTGCATGAGGATCGACAGATTCTCCAGCCAGGGACGATGCTTATTGTAGTTGAACCGCATGAGGCGCGTCGTGGAATCGTTTCGGTTGAATTCCCACTCGGCGGCTCGAAATTAGTCGGTCACGGCCCTTCTGTCAAGTCTGTAAATTATGGCTTCGCAGGTTTGGACGATCCCATGGAATCCACGATGCGGCGTATCATTTCGAAGGCCTGCGGCCGGGCAAGGCGGCTCATGTTCAGTACCATGTGGTACAAAGACGGGCTGTCGTAATCCTGCTTCCCGAGTCGATGGTAGAGGTTTAGGCGGCGCTTGTCTTCGTGGTGCACGATGCGTGCGGCTTGATCGGAAGATGTTTTTTCCCGCCGCTCGACGCGTTTAATCCGATTTTCAATGTCGTCGACCAGAAGGATATGGATGGTATCCGGGTGGTTTCGTAAAATGTACTGACTGCCGCGTCCCATGATGATGGCGTTACCTTCGTCGGCGATCTGGACCACGGTGAGGACCAGATAGTCCAGGTATAGTTTTTCATCGATGTAGCCGGAGTCGTCCCTCAATATTTTGTTGACCATGCCCCGCGACGAGATGATGCGGGTCATGAAACGGGACAGGCGGGTGCCGGCCTCCTTTTCAACCGACAGGACAAAGTCGGTGGAGACCTTGGCCTTGTCGGCGATGCCCTGGACGATCTCCCGGCTGGCCAGGGTGTAGCCGTAGCTTTCCGCCAACATCTTGCCCAGCGCCATCGCGCCGGCGCCGAATTGTCTCGATATGGTAATGACCGCCATGGCAACCTCCCTAGTGTTCGCTGCAAGCGGATCGGCCGGGTCCGGTATTACGTCTATTTTTGGGCCGGCGGGATCAGGAGAGTGGGAAACGCCGATTTTTCGGCGATCGCGCGCGGCGTGCTTCCGATCCAGCGTTCCATCCATAAATTCTTCGAGGAGGACCCCAAGACCACCAGGGTGGCCTGGGACTCCCGCGCGGCCTTTTCGATTTCTTCTTCCGGATCGCCCACGTATACATGGGATCGCGCGGCGATCCCCGCATCCTGGAACCGCCTGCAAAGCTCCTCTAGCCGGCTTTTTGTGTCCTTACGGGTTTTTTGGGCGTGCATGGCGGATGTGCCCTCGATGTCTTTTTGATCGGCCACATGCACGACCTCGACTTCCTCGATGAGGCCCTTCAAATTTACGAGGTAATCGATCCCCCGCAGGCTGGCCGGGGACCAGTCGGTCGCCAGCAGGGGACGTTCGAAAGGCTGCCCTGTAGCAAACGGGCTGTCGGAGACCGGCTTGTAGACCAGAACGGGAACGGACACGCGGCGAATCATCTCGGTGACGGTCGAACCCGAATAGAACTGCTCGAGAGCGGTTTTATGCGTGCGCCCGATGACGACGAGATCGGCCTCTTCCTTTTGAACCGCCTTGGTCACCTCCGCGGCCAGGGTGCCGACCTGGATGTAGACCCCTACCTCCATGCCCTGCTCGAAAAGACGCTCGGCCCAGTCGATGAAGCGGATGTTGGCCGCCTCCTTCATGCGGACGGCCTCGTCCTTCTTGTATCCGACCCCGCGCTGCATGGCCACCTTCTCGCGTTCGATCACGTTCATGAAAACGATATGCTCCAAGGAGGCTTTGCGCATGCTTAGCAGCGCCTGGATGGCGTCGAAGCCAAGGTCTTCAAATTTGGTCACAAACATCAGTTTTTTGATTTTCATAAGCCGATCACTTTCAGTGCAAAATTCACGCGAAGAGGCTTCAGCCAATGGCTTTCTTGATGGTTTCGGCCAACACGTCCGCATCGACCGGTTTTTCGAGATAGAAATCCGGCTCCGGCACGGCGGTTTCCCCGAATTCCGTCAAGGCCTGCTGGGAGCGCAGAAATGTCTTCTTGGCGATGCCGGACAAGATGATGACCTTGACCTTCGCAAGCGACTTGTTGGTTCTCAACTCGCGGTAGAGTCGGATGCCGCTCTGCCGGGGCATGAGCACGTCCAAGATGATCAAATCCGGTTTTTCGGACTGGATCATCTGCAAACCTTCCTCGCCGTTGCCGGCTTCGACCGGCATGTAGCCGTTTTCCTCCAGCACGGTCGTGGTGAACAATCTGACGTCCGGATCGTCATCCACGGTGAGCACTTTTTTGGCCATGGTCCTACCTCCTTCGCTTAGAGATCCCTTTCGATCCTAAATACCTCTTAACCCCAGAAAAGTCACGCTCCCGATTCTTCTTCCCGGAAGGGCAGCCAAACACTGACGGTCGTACCTATGCCGAGCTGCGTATCGACCT
>CAZNAX010000142.1:0-8554 GCA_964570965.1 uncultured Desulfatibacillum sp. | reverse complement strand
AAGAGCCGAGGAACTGAGAGCGCACATTGCGATTATTGGTGAAATGCTTACCCTTTGACTGAAATAAACCAAGGTGCCCTGTTTCACTCGGCCACCCCTCCCCGATGAACCCGTTGTGTCCTTCTCTCGGTTCCCGTTGAAACAGGCATCTGTGCCAAGCGATCGTTGCTGGCTTGAGCTGAGCCGGGCCATTTAATCAAACGCGCTGTCAACGAAGCGTTGATCAATATTCGGTCAAACAAGGAGCAGCTGATGAGCGCGCAGCTTTTTTCCATAATTGCCGTAGCTTTGGTCTTAAACTTTGTGGTGTTTGAAGTCCGGGCTGAACAGGAACCCGGGGAGTCAGCCGGTGAGCTTTCTCCCCTTGTCCCCCCTTTGGTCCGTGAGGGCGATTTCGCGATCAAACTGGCTGAAGTGCTTGGACTTGGCGAGATCGCAGACGAGGATGATGCCGGACGCCTGCTGGTTGAACTCGGTTTGTCGCCTCGCAACGGTTGGATTGCGGACTACCCCGTGACTCCCGTGATATTGGCAGAGCTACGGGAGGCTGTTATCGCAAGCTCAGAGTCCGGAAGTCTCGCCATGACTTATAACGAGGCCTTGGAAGCGTTCGATCGCCTGGCCCTTGATTTGGGGCTGTCCGTGGATGAAAACGCGGACCTGGAATTTGTCACGGAACTGCCTGCCGAAGGGTCTTCGCCCGACGAAGTTCCATACGCGGGGTCGTTTAGGACCCACGACGATTACACCACCGATGGCCCGCCGATTATGACCTATTATCCGCCTCCGTCGCACTATTACAGGTACTACGATTGGGTGCCCTATCCGTTCTACTTTTCCCGCAGTTACTACTCAGGCTTTTTCATTCTGCACGATTTCCACAGGGCTCACAAGTTCGATCGCCATTTCCACCGCAACCACAAGCACAAGCAGTTTGGCTTCCACAACCGCTTCAAACGTAAGTCCATCAGCAATTACCATTGGAACCGGCAGTTCGGGCAGCCGGAGATCGTTCGGCCCAATAGCCCGGAACGAGCAGAAAGGTTTGGAAGTGGCGGTCGGTCAAGGTTTAAAAGCGGGGGAATTGGCAGCGGCAAATTAGAATCCCGCTCCCTGGACAACAGGGGCAGCAAGGCCTTCACCTTCCGCAGCGCTGGAAAACGAGACTTTCCTAAATCTTTGAGGGGGACCGGTCGTAGAGAGAGCGTAACCCCTGATCGAAGGTTTTCGAGTGAGCGACGGGAGTTCCGAGATTCGCGTCCGCGAGGTAAAAGGGATGCCTCCATTCGCTCTTCCACAAATTTCCGGCGTGAAGGTGCAGATTCCTTGAGATCTGCCGGATCGCTGCGCCGTGGGAGCGAAGGCTCTTTCAGGTCTTTCAGATTCAATGGCCGGGACGGAAGGGATAGCGGATCATTTCGCTCATTTAACTCTTCGAACCGAGTCTTTTCCGCCCCCGGTGGCGGCATCGGCAGGGGACGGAGGTAGTCCGCTCGCGATCAACACTAATCCATAGAGAGCGCTGTAGCATTCAGGTTTTCCGGTACCGCTTGCCTGAAAATCACCAGATCCCAATCTAAAGATAGCCCCTTTTGAAGCCTTCAGCCACTGCCTGAATTTGGTGGGACCCGGAACATGAGGAGGGCAGCTGGCGGAAAGTCCGAAATTTTCACATCTAGGCTCCCGGCACAGGCTTGCGAGGGCATCCTCGATGACGATGCTATCGGCCGCAATAAACACAGCGCTTGCTGCGCCCAGTTGAACAGCTGCGGATATGGCGGCATCAACTCCGGGGCACTTCAGGTACTCGTTCAGGCTCATGCGCGGCTCCTATGCCGCCAATGATTCTTTATTATTAACAAATAATTACAGGATGATATCAAGACGGGGGCTACAAGTCAAACAATTTGCTATAGAAAAATCTAACAGCAGCACCGTGATGCGGTGATTGCAAAAACGGGGGTCCGGCTATATGGGGAGCCATGTCGTTGGAAAACCCTGAATGGTCAATCTATATGGTGAGGTGCCGCGATGGAAGTCTATACACGGGCATTGCCACGGACATCGAGCGACGATTCGCCGAGCATCAGGCCGGTACAGGGGCAAAGTACCTTCGCGGGAGAGCCCCTCTGAAGCTGGTTTTCAAGAAAAGGATCGGTTCGCGATCTTTGGCTCTCAAAATTGAGCGGATGATCAAAAGGCTGCCCAAAGACAAGAAGGAGCGAGTCGTTAATACGCGCATTGACATAGGCCAACTGCTTCAGCGGCGAAAATAGCCAAGACCATCTTTTCGTAGCCACGCTCCAGGCCGCTACCGGCCTTCCGCATCCTCACAAATAGTGACAGAGATAGTCCGGCCGCGCCACACGAATCCACTCGGCAGCCCCGGCTCTCCGATTGCCATGCGCGCCATATCGCCCGTTCCGGCCACGGGGCGGATGGCTTCACTGACGAATCGCTCGGGCATGAGCTTGCTGATTTCTTCCGGCCATGACGCCGCCGTCCACGTCCCATACGGCACCGGTTACCCAGCTTGCCTCCTCTGACAGCAGAAAAACGATCGCGGAGGCCACGTCCCGGGGGGTCCCGATGCGCCCGATGGGGTGGAATCTCGTCCTTATTCTGAAGATCTTGGTCACAAAAGGGCTCGAATGGTTCGTCCGTTCTCCAGATTGTATTGACAGCGCAGCTGATTTTCATTACCAAGGGAATGATGCCAAAATTACACTTTTTGGCAAGAGGCGCTCGATTGGCCTCTTTTTAAGCTAAAATTTGATGACTTCGCGATGAAGCAGATTCAGCCCAGATCCGTTCCGGCACGGCCTCAGGTGCGTTTTTATGCATTTACCGCTTTCGTCGGCGGGCTTATTCGCAATACCAGTTTTTTAATGCTCATTCTTTGTTTTAGCTTTGCAGCTGCCGCCGTCGTTGTGAACACTGCGAAATCCTTGTGGAATCACGCCGGTGTCCGCAGTTTTGTCGCTGCACTGGAAGCAGATCTTGCCGATACAGGCTCCTCAGACGTCGATCTAACTCCACAAGCGCCACGGCAATTCAAAGATCCGGAGAAAGTCCAAAGGGACGAGAACAGAGCACGGCGTAAACTTGCCACAGAACTGAGGCAGCGGAAATCTTCCGCTAGCGGTATGAAGGCGGTCCGGTAGCGTGACCGTAGAATTTAGCGGTGAATTTTGGTTGCCGGATCCAGCGTTTTTTCTGTGAGCATAAGCCCGGATGCGGTTGATTCCGCCTCGATCCCGCGGTGCAGCACCATGCCCTGACCGACCTTTCTGCCGGTATAGTAAGATGATTTCCGGGCCAGGCCCGGGCGTCCGATCGAGCGCATTTTACCATATCGCCTGCTTACGTAGTCGGACAGTTTGGGGTCGGCTATGTTAACCAAATCGGTGCAGACATACCCGCGTTTGGAGCGGGCCATTCCCTCCGCGAAGTTCCTCTCTGACTGTATCCGCGTCGATAGAACGCGTCGGTCCTCTTCGAGCTTCGAATAAAAGCCGTTGGCAACCCCCAGCGCGAACTGCCGGAACTCTCGGCCGGAGAACCCATGCTGTTTGCGGGCCTGATCCCACTGCGTCTGGATCGTCCTCTGAAGGAAATCAAAGAC
Organism: uncultured Desulfatibacillum sp.; assembly: GCA_964570965.1. Taxonomy (GTDB): domain Bacteria; phylum Desulfobacterota; class Desulfobacteria; order Desulfobacterales; family SpSt-501; genus SpSt-501. The sequence goes on along the minus strand of CAZNAX010000142.1, from coordinate 4,929 downwards.
ATAGGAGGCAAACTCGATGTCGTGCGGCTGCCCGGACATCTCGGGAACGTTGCCCGCGCATTTCTTGGAGACAACCCACGTAGGGGTCCAGACCACCTCGATAAAGAAAAACCGTTGAAGAATATTTGCAACGACGCTGATATGGCGCGGGTGCCTCTTTGACGGGTCGCACATGAACCGGCTGGTAAAGGTGCGTTCCCGGTCCTCCTCGATCAGGTTAAGGTTATGCCGGGTTATGAGTTCGCTTGCCTTGGATGCGGCCGATCGGGCTTCTTCCGGGTACGGGCTTTGGGCCAGCGCGAGAAGCTTGTGGACCTTGGCCCGCAGCTGGTCCTGCGGATCCGTGCTACCATTAAGGTTATTGCACGCTGGACTGAAAAAAGGGCTATTCCTGTTGGTGGCATGCGGATCGGCCCCCAGAAGCTCGCACATGGCACGGAAGGTGGGACCGTGGCTGGTTTCGCGCTTGCCTTCCGGATAGGCGGACGCCCAAAGGTGGGCGACCTCGTGAAGAAACACATCGCGCACGGCGTCGAAGCGGTGAGAGGCGGCAAACGTCCGTTTAAGCCGGATCGTCCAGGTTTCCGGGTCGGCGATTCCGAGCTTTCCTATCTCGGACAGCATGATGTTGGGCCGCGTGGAAACGCGCTGCCGTATGACCTCCGGTGCTTTTTGCAAGCTCCTGGCGTACTCCCAGCAAAGCCCAAGAACAAGGGAGCTGGAAAGATCCGCCTCGATTTGGAAGGCAAGCCGTTTGGTCGGCAATTGGCAGCACCCTTGGTTGGTGGTGAAAGGGGGTGAATGGGTACGGCAGTCCAATACAAGACCGAGCAACAACCCGTACTGGGAGCTTTTCCTAATTTTGGGACGAGACACCGCCGCGGGTCGGGGTATGATCTCTTCGAAGCGCTGGATATGCCTCGGGAGTGGATATAGCGGAAACTAATTTACCTGCGTGAACAGCCCAAGATTTATCGGGCTTTGAGAGCCTGCTGGACTTTCGGCTGGTGATCCCCATCGCGGTCGAACAAAAAACATTCCCCTCGCCCCTGGCATTCATTACAAACCGATTCACGGTGCTTTTCAATTACGTACCCTTTTCCGTTACAGACTGCACAAACCATTTCAGCCTCCCGGTGAGTTCCACATATGACGAAATCAAACGAACTGCCTTAACGGACTTGGCCTATACGCCGATTGTGAGGGGCTGGCAAGTAAAAAATAGACCCATCAAGTATGATTATGGATTGCGATATGCTCGCAACGGCATTGAGCCGATTCTTCGTATCTGCACGGGATCGTGATTGCATTACGACGGAACAGCCCTTGAAGCTTTTGGTGCGCGGGGACGCTCCAGCCAAAATTGCGGGTTCAAAAAAAAAAAAAACAGCGCAGGAAACTAAACCTGCGCATATTTTCTTATGAATCAACAAAATAAGGAAGACCCTGCAGGGGTTGCCTGGTTTAGCTCTTTTTGTCATCCTCTATTTTTTGGGGCCCCTTCTTGTCTTTTTCTTCTTCCTCTGCGGCGCCCTTGAAGTTTTTGATGGCCTTGCCGATTCCGGAGCCGATTTCCGGAAGCTTGCCGGCACCGAAAATGATGAGGATGATAACGAGGATGATGATAAGTTCGGGCATGCCGATTCCAAACATACGGCCTCCTATGTCTCAGGGCTGGACTGCTTGAATTCCTGAAGCAGCTTTAAAAATTCCTTGGACTTCACGTAGCGATCGACACTGCCTTGGTAGTCTATCCATTTTCTCCAGCAGTCGAGCCAAGCGTCGTTGTGCCAATAACAATCCGCGTCGCCGCGGCCCTGAAGCCGCTCAATGTAGTCCACATATTCGTCCTCACAGGCTTCGCAGAACTGGTAAGGCAGCTTCAATCCGCTTTCTGCCGCACCCGTTCTCGGCTCCATTTGAGTCCCGCATTTTTCGCATTTGAACGAGCAGTTCGTACATTGAACCACGCGACGTATGGAAACTGCTTTTTGCCTGCGGCGCAAGGACGCTTTTTTCTCCCGCGAGGTTTCCAGTTTGTCGTCAAGAGAAATGATGTCGGCCACGCAGCACCTCATTCAAAATTGGGGGGAGTTTTCCGGCGCCGGCCGAAGCCAAACGGAAGCCCTTATATAGCATCGGCCCAATGGACTGTCAATTCGCGCCGCCCTAAGATTGACACCTTGCGGTGATTCGACTATAGCAACGCAAGTGTCCGATTGAACGGCAACGTAGAAAGGAGAGCGACATGCCTGTGCACATCGTGCGACATCCCTTGATCAGGCACAAAATCGCGCTGGCCCGGGAAAGCAATGTGACCACCAAGGATTTCCGGGAGCTCGCTTCGGAAATCGCAACCCTTTTGACTTACGAAGCCACCAAGGACCTGGAAACCGAGAAGGAAACGATTCAGGGATGGGCCGGCCCCGTCGAGGTTGAAAAAATCAAGGGCAAGAAAATCACGGTGGTGCCTATCCTGCGGGCCGGGCTCGGCATGATGCCGGGGGTGCTGAACCTCATTCCATCGGCTAAAGTCAGCATCGTGGGACTTTACCGCAACGAGGAGACCCTCGCGCCGGTGCGCTACTACGTCAAGTTGGCCAAGTCCATGGAAATGCGGGTGGCTCTCATCCTGGACCCGATGCTGGCGACCGGAGGCTCAACCGTGGCCGCCATCGACCTACTCAAGGAGTCCGGCTGCCCGCAGATCAAGGGAATTTTCATGGTGGCCGCTCCCGAGGGCATCCGGCACGTGGAGGCCGCTCACCCGGATGTCGACCTGTACGTTGCCGCCGTGGATGAGAAGCTGAACGACGTCGGTTACATCCTGCCCGGTCTGGGGGATGCCGGCGACAAGATTTTCGGAACGAAGTAGACCATGATGACGCCGCGTTTCGCGGGTAACGGCCTGCCCTGCCTGATCGGCAGCCTGCCGCTCACCGATTACGTCCAGGCGACCCGGTTGGTGTGGGAACACACGCCGGAGATCCCGCTCTGGGTGCAGCTGCCCAAGATGCCTGGCGAGAGCATGACGCGTCAGTTCGCCGCGGGCCTGCCGGGTCTGGCGGAAGCGGACGGCCGCGCCTTCGTCGATTCGGAAGGCCCTGATTTTGAAAAAAGCCTGCTGAGTTTCTACGAGGAAGCCTTGGCGCTTCAGGATGCGCCGGAAGGTCTCGATCGCTCGCGGTTTGCCATGGTCCCGGCCGCCGCCGGGGGCTTTTTTGAGTTGATCAGTCAGGCGGCTAAGCGGACCCCGCCGCCGCTGGCGGTGAAGGGTCAGATCGTCGGGCCTGTTAGCTTCGGCACCAGCCTGTGCGACCGACACGGCAAAGCGATCTTTTACGACCCCCAGCTGCGGGATGCCTCAGTTCAACTGCTGGCTCTGCGGGCCCGCTGGCAGGTCCGGCGGCTTTCGGCCCTCGGCCGGCCGGTGCTGCTTTTCATCGACGACCCGGCCCTCACCGGCTTCGGCTCGTCGATCTATATCGGCCTGAGCCGGGAGGACATCTGCCAGAGCCTGGGCGCCATGATCGATGCCGTCCACCTGGAAGGCGGTCTGGCCGGCGTGCACATTTGCGCCAACGCCGACTGGACGCTGGTCCTGGATTCGGCGGCCGACGTCCTCAGCTTCGACGCTTATGCCTTTTTCGATCAATTCGTCATTTACCGGGAGGCGATCCGGCGCTTTGTCGATCGCGGCGGCCTGATCGCCTGGGGTCTGGTGCCCACCCTCAGCCCGGAGGACCTTCAGCGCGAGACCACCGATTCCCTGTTGGCGCAGTGGGAATCTAAGTCGGCTCAGGTTGCAGAGCTCGGAATCGACCGAACCCGGCTGCTGGCGCAGTCCCTGATCACGCCGGCCTGCGGCATGGGGTCTTTGAGCGTGGAACTCGCCATGAAGGCCTTGCAGCTGACCCGCGAGCTTTCCAACCGAATCCGAAAAGAACCCCGCGCATAGAGGATGGGACAACGGCCAAGCATATGCCTTGCTCCATACTCTTTGCAATCCGCCGCAGCTCTAAAACCGAACCTATTCGTAGAGGAATCATGACAAAACAGGAAATCTCCAATCGCTTCACCGGCGCCTCGCGCTACGTCCTGGACGATGAACTGGCCAAGATCGTGAATATCTCCATGGCGCTCGAGATGCCGCTCTTGCTCAAGGGCGAACCGGGCACCGGCAAGACCATGCTGGCGCACGCCATCGCTGAAACCCTGGGCATGCCTCTGATCGTGCTTAACGTGAAATCCAGCATGAAGCTGGTGGAGGCGCTCTACCAGTACGACACCCTCACCCGGCTCAACGACAGTCGCTTCGGCGACTCCAAGCGCGATGTCAGCCGGATCGAGGACTACATCCGCATGGGCAAGATCGGCCAAGCCTTCACCGCTCCGGCCCGCACGGTCCTGTTGATCGACGAAATCGACAAAGCCGACACCGACTTTCAGGACGACATGCTCGACGTGCTCGATCAGATGGAGTTCGACATCATCGAGGTCGACAAGACTGTCAGCGCCCGGCAGCGGCCGGTGATCATCATCACGAGCAACGCCAAGAAGGACCTGTCCGACCCCTTTTTGGGCAGGTGCAATTTCCACCACATCGCCTTCCCGGACCCCGAAATGATGCGGCGCATCCTGCGCGTGCATTTTCCCACCCTCGACAGGGACTTGCTGGAGAACTGCATCGCGGCGTTCTACCGCATGCGGCAGATCGAAGGTGTCGAAAAGCGGCCGGCCACCCGCGAGCTGATCAACTGGATCCGCGCGCTCAAGGCCGACCCCGACTGCAAGCCCTCACAGATCGGCAAGGGCGAGCCGCCCTACCTCGGAATTCTTTTCAAGAAAAGCCAGGACTACCAGCGTGCCAGGGAAGCTGCGGCCCGAAGGCGCTTATAGGCAGGGGGTTGAGGGTATAGGACCGTTAAT
>CAZNAX010000141.1:0-8768 GCA_964570965.1 uncultured Desulfatibacillum sp. | reverse complement strand
GCAGCAGCACGGTATTAATCACGACGATTCCGTCCGGCTTCAGGTGCCGCACCGACTCTGCCAGGATGGGCAGGAGGTCTCTGCCCCCGCCGCCGATGAAGATGCGGTCGGGTTTGGGAAGCCGTGCAAGTCCTGCCGGCAGAACCGCCTGCACGGCCCTCAGATTGCGGACCGCGAAGCGACGGGCGTTGGCCTTGATCTGTTCGACCCGCCGGGGGTCTTTTTCGACGGCCACGATCCGGCCTTTTCCGATGAACAGGGACGATTCGACGGCGACCGAACCGCTGCCGGCGCCGAGATCCCAAACAACCTGGCCGGCTTCCAGTCTCAACTTGGCCAGCGTCACGGCACGCACTTCGGATTTGGTGATGAGGCCCCGATGGTGGTCGAACCACTCGTCCGGCGCTCCCAACACCGGTCTCCTGCGGGCGGCGGCAGGATGGGATCCCCGTTTCAGGACCACGAGGTTGGGTTCGGCGAATTTCCCGGCCGCGGCCTGTTCCAGGCTGTACCATCCATGGCGCTCGGCGGCTGTGCCGAGCGCCTCCATGACCGCCATGCGGAAACCGTCTCCCAGCCGACCCAGGATCAGCCGCGCCAGCCAACCGGGGCTGTGCTCCGGATCGGTCAGGACCGCAATCCGTTCCTCCTCCGCCAGCGCCCTGAACAGGTCGTTTTCGGTTTTCCGGCCGTGCAGGCTGAGAATGCGAACGCCGCTCCAGGACTCCTTGATGCGGGCGAAGGCGGCGGCAACCGCGGAGACATTCGGGTGGATCGTCACCCGCTCGGGCCCGAAGGCTTCGATCAGCTTGGCGCCGATGCCGAAAAACAAAGGATCGCCGGACGCCAGGACCACGATCGACTTGCGCGCCATCCGGCGCCGGATATAGGCGATGACCTCATTTAAATCTTTTCCAATCGCTTTTTTTTCGGCCGGTGCGTCCGCAAAAAAAGCGAGCAGACGCTTGCCTCCAACCAGGATCCCGGCCTGTTCGATAATACGGCGATGATGTGGGGTCAGATCGTCGAAGCCCAGACCCATGCCGACGACGTCGATGCAACGCTGCTTGGGGCGGTTGTTCCGAGTCTTTTGAGTCTTCGCTTTCATCATGGTAAGTCCGCTGAAAGTGTTAAGTCTTAAGTGTTACGTGTTAAGCGAAGTATGGCTTGGATTTCTTGACATAAAACTTAAAACGTAAAACTTAAAACTTTTTCTCCGAATCGAACGCGACCTGTCCCTCGTAATCGAAGATGACGCTTTGGATCTTGACTGCTCCGCCGGCGAAACGAGCGGCGGCTGCGACGACCCGGCGCCCCACCTCGGCCACCAGGGTCTGGTGAGTCGGAGTGATGAGCGCAAAGGCTTCGCGGGCCGTGTTGCAGGAGCGGATGGCTTCCGCCAGTGCCGGACCGCAGCGATGTTCCAGGGACCAATCCGCCAGCGCGGCCAGACTCAGCTCCGATCGCGCCGCATGCGTATGCGGCGAGCCCTGGGCCATTTTGAGGGCCTTGCCGAAGAAGACCGCCAGAATCACCTGCGCGAGGCCATTTTCGACAGCAAGTTCCAAGCTCCTTTGGAAGAAATCACCGACCTGCACGAAGCTTTCCTCCGGCCACAGCGGCCAGCGCCGCTGCGCGAAACGCTCGCTGCGCCGGCCGGTGCTCAAAACCACCCGGTCCAGGCCGCAGGCTTTGGCCACGGACAGCCCGGCGGCGATGGTTGCCGTGAAGGCATCGTGGGACATCGGCCGCACGATGCCGGTGGTACCGAGAATGGAGATGCCGCCTACGATGCCGAGCCGCGCGTTCAGCGTCTTGCGAGCGATCTCCTCCCCGCGCGGAACGAAAATATCGACCGCCACCGTGCACTTCGCCGCCTGCGCGGCGAGCGCCTCTCCCACGGCCTGGGCGATCATCCGGCGCGGGCCCGGATTGATGGCCGGCTCGCCCGGCGGCAGTTCCAGGCCCGGCTTGGTGATCCGGCCCACGCCGCCACCGCCGGAGATGATCACCTCCGGCGAGCCGGCTTCGGGCTGAGCCGGGGTTCGAAGCACGACCCGGGCGCCGATCTCCGCCCCGTGGGTGACGTCCGGGTCGTCGCCGGCGTCCTTGATGACGCTGCAGGCGGCGCCGTCGACGGTCCGGCGGCAGCTATGGATCGGTATGGTCATGCGGTCGCCGGTCAGCAGGGCAACGGACACCTCGGCCGGCGGCCGGCCCTCCAACAGGAACCGCACGGCCCCCTTGGCGGCGGCGGCCGCCGCCGTGCCGGTGGTGAAGCCCGTTTTCAGCCGCTTTTTCATTCGCTAAGCAACCAGATGGTACAACACGCCCACCCCGATGATGCTCACCACCCGAAAAGCCTGTCCGAGCACGAGCAGCTCCGCTCCCATCCGCGGCGAATAGATCCCCATGTAGTGCGGCAGCTGGTGACGCAGGGCGCGGATGGGGAAGGCCAGGACATTGCCGGTCAGAAGCGCCAGCACCGTCTGCTGGGTCGTGAGCATCCCGGCGTCCATTAAGGCGCCGGCCGCGGCGAACCCGGAAGTGAACTCGGCCACAAAGCTCAGCACCACAATCGAAAGGGACTCCATCGGAACGAAGGCGGTCACCACCCTATCCGCCAGCCAGTCCCGGGCCGCGGCGAAAAGTCCCAGCCGGTTGAAAACGAAGACCGCCGTATAGATCGGCACCACCAGGACGCCGACTCGCAGGATGCGCTGCGGGAGCTTTTCGCGGATGGCCGCCCATACCCTTTTGGACCGGGGAGCGGACGGCTCCGCGGCGTGCGCGGCACTCTCGTCTGCCGTCGGCGGCGTGGCCGGCAGACGCCATCGGCCATATCCGATCAATACCAGAGTTCGCAGCAGGACCGCCAGAAACGTCAAGGCGAAATAGAGAACTCCGGCCGCCCCGGTCATGGAGATGACCGTGAAAAAGGTGGTCGGCAGATGCAAAAAGAACGCCGGGAGCTGATTGAGGAAATTGGTCAGATACAGTTGCTGCCGGGTGATTTTCTCCTCCTGGTAGAAATTCTGCAGCATGGCGTTGGCCGCCACGCCGGAGGCGAAAGCGGCGATGAAGGCGGCCCCGCAGCGATCCCCCAGTCGGCCGAAACGGAAAAGCGGCCGGGCGAGGGTTGAAAAGGCGCGGGTCCAGCCGGCGGCCTCTATCACCTGGCCGATCAGCAGGCCGAGCGCGATGGTGAGCATCAGTTGCCCGAGCGGCCGGATCAGCCCGGAGAAAACCTGGCGGCTGCTCATGTGGGGGGCCAGGTGCAGGCCGGCCAGCAGGATGATGGCCGCAAGCCCCAAAGACACCAGCAGGCTGCGGGTGCTGCGCTTATTCCGCCGCCGGCTCATGGGATGCATTCTGCTTGGCGATGACCAGGGTCCAATAATCCGGCGCCTGCCGGCAAAGCTGCTCCACGTCCGTGACGATCTCCTCGCCCGGGTGCCCGCAGCTCTTCACCCCGACGCAATAAGGATAGGCGCCGGATTCCTCCAGCGCCGAGCAGATGTCCGGCAGGTTGCGGTAGGCCTTCAGGAATACAACGGTTTCCGGCTTCCGGGAAAGCGCCCGCAGGCGATCGCCGCCGGTGGCACCGGAGGTGATCATCAGCGTGCCCTCGCCTTCGACCAGAGGGGTGCGTAACCGGCAGGCCGCGGCCTGGTATGAGGTGATTCCCGGCACGGGCAACACCCCGAGGTGGGGGGCGCTGGCCTTCACAAACTGCATCAGGTAGCCGAAGGTGGAATAGGTCAGGGAGTCGCCCAGGGTCAGGAAGGCCGCATCGCGGCCGGCTTCCAACTCGTCGATGATGCGCTGCGAGTTGGCGGTCCAGGCGCGGCGGGTCTCGGATTTGTCGCGCGTCATGGGGAAACGCAGCAATTCGACCGGGGTGGACTCGGGAATATGCGGCCGGGCGATGTCCATGGCCAGACTGTGGTGGTTCTTGGTGGAGGCCGCCGCGAACACGATGTCGACCTGTCCCAGCACCTTGATGGCCTTAAGGGTGATCAGCTCCGGGTCTCCCGGACCGACCCCGATGCCGTAAAGGGTACCAAGCTTGTTTTTCATGGTGAGCACCTATAAAAGGTTTTTTTTAATAGGTCCTATAGGTCATATAGGACCTATGGTTTGTTTTTTTTCCTGCGCCAGCAGCAGCAGCGCATTGATCACGGACGCCGCCACGTTGGATCCGCCCTTGCGGCCCGTGTTGGTGATGAAGGGGCGGTCCAATTCGGCAAGGGCGGCCTTGGACTCGGCCGCGTTGACGAAACCGACCGGCAATCCGACGATGAGGGCCGGCTGCGCCCGGCCGGAGCGCACCTGTTCGATCAGGCGCAGCAGCGCGGTCGGGGCGTTGCCGACGACGTAAACGCCGTCCGTCATTTCCGCCAGGGCCGCGTCCACGGCAGCCTCGGCCCGGGTGCTGCCGGAGCTTTGCGCCGCGGCGTGGACGGAGGCTTCATCCATGCGACAGATCACCGCGACGCCCAAACGCCCGGCATCCTTCTTGCGGATGCCGGAGCGCGCCATGTTGGTGTCGGTAATGATCGGCATGCCCGCCCGCAGGGCCTTTAACCCGGCTGCGACGGCCTGCGGATGGAAGCGCACGGTCCGCAGATAGTCGAAATCCGCCGAGGTGTGGATCATGCGCCGCACGATCGGCCACTGTTCGGGGGTGAAGGCGTGCGGGCCGGCCTCCCGGTCGATGATGCGGAAGCTCTCCGTTTCGATGTCGATGGGCTTCATGCGTTCGGATTCCTTTCGGTGCGGTAGGCGCGGCAGGATGCGACCAAGGTCTCTGCCGCCTGCGGGGCGCTTCCGAAGTGCAGGTGAATGTAGCTCCCGAGCGTTCTGCGGAGCACGTGGCCTTCCATGGTCATATGCCCGCCGTCGCGGCCGGCGATCCGATACACGGACTCCGCCGTGGAGGGGGCCGCCGCTAGTTCCGAATAATGAAACTCGTGTCCGCGCACGACGGCACCCCGCTCGCCGATGATGGTCCGGCGGGCGAGCTGCACTTGGCGGTAGCCCAGCGCCTTCAGCCGCGGCAGCATGCGGGTTTTGAACGGAAAGCAGCCGACCATCGGAAACCGCAGGCCCTGTTGATCCTGGAGTTCGCTGCAGAGGTACATGAATCCCCCGCACTCCGCGTAGATCGGCATGCCCGCCAGGCTGTGCTCCAAGATGCGACGCCGCAGCGACTCGTTGGCGGCCAGCGGTCCGGCAAAGAGCTCCGGGTAGCCGCCGCCGATGTAGATGCCGTCGAGGTCCGGCGGCGGCGACGCATCTTGCGTCGGCGAGAAGAAAAGCAACTGCGCACCGCTGCCCTCGAGCAGCTCGAGGTTGTCGGGGTAGTAGAAGCAGAAAGCCGGGTCCCGGGCAACACCGATGCGCACCGGTGCGGCCGGCCGGGTCGAGCTGACGGGGGCCGCCGCCGGTCCGCTGATTTCGGGCAGGCCCGCCAACAGGTCGTCGACATCGATGGCCCGCTCGATGCGGTCTGCCAGCCGGCCGACGGCGGCATCGTCCAACGGATGCTCCTCGCGGGTGACCAATCCCAGGTGACGTTCGGGTATGGCGAGGGCCTGCTCGCGCAGCAGGCCCCCCAGGCACGGCATCCGAACGCCGCCTGGCAGGGCCTCGCGCAGAAAGCCCAGATGGCGGGGGCTGCCCAGATGGTTGAACACGACGCCGGCGAACGGTACGGCCGGATCGAAGTTCTCGAAGCCCTGGACGAGGGCGGCGGCGCTGCGCGCCATGCTGCGGGCGTCCACCACCAGGAGCACGGGCAGACCCAGCCACTTGGCCATTTGGGCGGTGGAGCCGCTTTCGGTTTTGCCGTCGTAGCCGTCGAAGAGCCCCATCACGCCCTCGACGACCGCGATGTCGGCGTCGGTGCCCGCTTTCCGGAACGCGTCCACGTTGTACTCGCGCGACAGCATCCAACCGTCCAGATTGCGGCCGGGTCTTGCGGTGATGCGCGCGTGGTGTCCGGGATCGATGAAGTCGGGGCCGACTTTGAACGGCGCCACCCTCCGGCCGCGACGCTTCCAGGCGGCCATCAATCCGAGGCTCACGGTGGTCTTGCCGCACCCGCTGTGGGTGCCTGCGATGACGATGCCCTTCAATTTTTTGCCTCTTGGATGATTTCCCGGGCCTTTTCGGGAAAATCCTCAGGGTAGAGGATCTTCCCGATTTCAAAAATCCCCTCCAACAGGCGCAGGGTCGGTCGTGAGATCAGGCGCTCGTCGATGAGGTAGACCTGATCGGCCTTCACCGCGCGGATGGCTCTGAAGCCGCTCTCGGCCTTGATGAGTTCGACGGTCGGCTGATTCATGGTGCCGGACTGGGCGATGAAGACATCGATGTCGCCGGCCCGCGCCAGGATGCGCTCCTTGCCGTACGCGGCGATGTTGGTGCCCCTCACCGGCTGGGCGTCGGCGGCGACATTGACCCCGCCGGCAGTCTCCAGGGCGAACACGGCCATCGAGTCCGGGGAAAAGGTCTTCATCTTCGGGTGAATCGCTTCGAAGTAGACCCGTTTTTTGGGGTGGATGCCGACGGTCAGCGCTTTGAGCCCGGCCACCGCCCGATTGAACTGATCCACCATGGCCTCTGCCTGGGCCTCGCGTCCGGTCAGAAGCCCCAGGATCCGCCAGTAAACGACCATCTCCTCAACGGTGCCGGGCTGCAAGGAGACGACGGTGATGCCGCTATTCTCCAGGCGCTGGACGAACTGGGGGTAGCCGCGGTCGATCATGGGGCGGGTGAGGACCAGGTCGGGACGCGCCGCCAGGAACTTTTCAGGGTCGTCGTGATACGAGAAAACGGGTTTCTGCCGGGCCTCCGGCGGGAAATCCTCATGGGTTGAAACCCCGATGATCGACTCCTGGCACCCCAGGGCGAACAGGTTTTCGCTGTGGGCACCATAAAGGGATATGATCCTGAGGAACGGTCGGGTGGCCGCGATCCTCCGGCCGGATTGGTCGATCACCTTCCGGCCCCCCTCGATCCAGAAATCGGCGGGCTGGCCGGCTGCGCACAGGCCGGCAAAGGATAGGCTTAAGATAATGGAAACTGCCGTTTTGATTTTCATCGCCATTTTCCCTGAACCCTGAACTCCGAACCCTTAAACCTCTTATCTTTTGTACACCACATGCAGCGCATGGGCGTAATCGTCGTGGTACACTTTGGCATCCACGTCGAAAACCTCTCGGAGGGTGTCCGGCGTCAGCACTGCGCGGGTGTCCCCGTGAGCGGCGATTCTTCCCCGCGACATCAAAATCAGGTGGCTGCAATAAGCGGCCGCCTGGTTGATGTCCTGGAACACGGCCAGAACGGTCCCGGATTCCGGGCGAACCCTGCGCGCGGCAAGGTCGAGCAGCCGCAGCGCGTGACCGATGTCCAGGTTCGATGTAGCTTCGTCGAGGATCAGCATCGGGGTGTCCTGGGCCAGGGCGCGCGCAAACACCACCCGCTGCCGCTCGCCTCCGCTCAACTCGGTGACCAGACGCTCCGCCATGCCGGCGACGTCGGCCGATTCCATGACCTCCGCGACGATGTCCAGGTCCCGCCCCGAAGGCCGCCCGAACCTCGGAATATAGGGGTAGCGGCCCATCATCACCACATCGCGTACACGGAACGGAAAATTGATGTAAAAGTTCTGGGGCACCAGGGCGATCGCCCTAGCCAGCTGCCGCTTCGAATAGGCGCCCAGCGGTTGGCCGCCGTAGCGGATCTGACCGTGCTGGGGCGACCGAAAACGGCACAGCAGATCGATCACCGTGGTCTTGCCGCAGCCGTTCGGCCCAATGACGCCGTAGAATCTTCCGGGCGCCAACCGGAGCGACACGCCGTCGACGACTTTCTTGCCGTTGAAGCAGAAATCGACATCTCGCAGCTCGAAGCTCATGGTTACCAGACTCTGCCGGTCGACTGCCGGCGGAACACGTAGCAGAAGAAAGGCCCGCCGATCAGCGCCGTGAGGACGCCGATGGGAATCTCCACCGGCAAGACCGCCCGCGTCAGGGTGTCCGCACCCAGCAGCAACAGCGCCCCGGCCAGGAAGCTCAGCGGCACCAACCGGCGGTTGTCCGGCCCCGCCAGCAGGCGCATGGTGTGCGGCACCAGCAGTCCGACGAAGCCGATGATCCCCGCCACCGATACGCAGACCGCCGCCACGACCGAGGCGGCGGCCAGCAGGATGAGCGTGACCCGCCGGGTATCCACCCCGAGGGAGGAAGCCATCTGGCTGCCCAGGGACATCAGGTTCAGCTCGCGGCCAAAATATAAGAACACGGATGCTCCCGACGCGATGCAGGCGGCCGTCAGGACGACATCGCTCCAGGTTTTGGATGCAAAACTGCCCATCAGCCAGAAGATGATGACCGCCACTTGTTCGTCCGCGACATATTTTAAAAAACTGATGCCTGCCGAAAGGATCGCCGCCACGATGATGCCGGAGAGGATCAGGTTGTTGGACGACAGCCCGCCGCTTCCGGCCGAGAGGTAAATCACGGCCCATAGGGTTGCCACCGCACCGAGAAACGCGAAAAGGGGTACGGAGTAAAGCCCCAGCGCGCTGATATTCATGAGGATGGCGAGTGCGGCGCCGAACGCGGCGCCGGCTGAAACGCCGAGCGTGTAGGGGTCGGCCAGCGGGTTGAGCAGGATGCCCTGGAACACCACCCCGCACATGGCCAGCCCGCCGCCGACCAGCGCCGCCGTCAGGATCCGCGGCAGACGCACATCCATGA
>CAZNAX010000140.1:0-8823 GCA_964570965.1 uncultured Desulfatibacillum sp. | reverse complement strand
CCCGGTGGTGAGCTGGTACCTGGACCTGAGCATGGTGCGCGACTACTGGGGCAGCGAACGCAAGTACCACCACACGGCACCGGTCAACATGATCTATGCCATCCGCGAAGCGCTGCGGATCATTGCCGAGGAAGGGCTGGAGGCGCGCTTTGCGCGGCACCGCCTGAATCACCGCGCGCTGGTGGCGGGCCTGGAGGCCATGGGTCTTGCCATGCTGGTGCCCGAGCAGGAACGGCTGCCCATGTTGAATGCGGTGTGCATTCCGGAGGGTGTCAACGATCTTAAGGTTCGCAAGGCGCTGCTCAACGACTTCGCCATCGAGATCGGCGGCGGCCTGGGCCAGTTCGCCGGCAAGGTCTGGCGCGTGGGCTTGATGGGCCACTCCTGCCGCCGCAAGAACGTGTTCCTGTTCCTGTCCGCGCTGGAGACCGTGCTCAAGTCCGAGGGGTTCAAGGCGAGACCGGGAGCGGTCGCAGCGGCGGCGGCGGTTTACGCGGCTGCGTAATAAGCGGATGACGGCGCCTATCGCCGTGCTGCTTCCTGATGGTGTATTTCCCTGGGTGTGGCTTCCAGCCGCGATTAAATCGCGGCCAGATGCGGCTCCCACCGACAAGAGAGGCCCCATGTCCGCATGATACCGAAGGAGCTTGTCAGCGAATTGCGACGGATCGTCGGCCCCCGGCATGTGTCCGAGTCCCGCACGGCGGCAGAACTATATTCCTACGACGGCTCGCTGGCCAAGGGCGCTCCCGGCGCGGTGGTGTTCCCGGCCGACGCCTCGGAAGCCGCCCAAGTGGTCAGAGCGGCCTCCCGGGCCGGTGTTTCCTTCGTGCCCCGCGGCTTCGGGACCAACCTGTCCGGAGGAACGGTGCTGCCCTCCGGAGGCCTCACGGTCTGTCTCTCGCGCCTCAACCGGATCCTCGGCATTTTTCCCGAAAACCGCAGCGCCGTGGTCCAGCCCGGCGTGACCAATCTGGAGCTGCAGAACGCGCTGGCGCCGAAGGGGTTTTTCTACGCGCCCGACCCGGCCAGCCAGAAGGTGGCCACGTTAGGCGGCAACGTGGGCGAAAACTCGGGCGGACCACGCTGCCTGAAATACGGCGTCACCACCAATCACATCCTCGGCGTGGAGGCCGTATTGGCCGACGGGCAGACGGTGAGCATCGGCGGCCCGGTCCTTGACCCTCCGGGCTACGACCTGCGGGGGCTGATCGTGGGCAGCGAGGGCACGCTGGCGGTCGTCACCGAAATCACCGTCCGCATCCTGCCCAAGCCGGAGACCGTCATCACTCAACTAGCGGTCTACGACAGCGTCGCCGCCGCCGCCCAGTCCGTGTCCGGCATTATTGCGGCCGGGATCGTCCCGGCCACCCTGGAGATGATGGACGCCCCCATCATCCGGGCGGTGGAGGACAGCTACACCTGCGGATACCCGCGGGATGCGGCGGCGGTGTTGATCATTGAGGTGGAAGGGCCCGTGAAGGGCCTGGCGAAGCAGGCGGCGCGCATCCGCGAGATCTGCATGGGCAACGGCTGCCGCGAAGTCCGCGAGGCCGCCAGCGCCGAGGAACGCAACCGGCTGTGGGAGGGGCGGCGCGGAGCCTTCGGGGCGGTGGCGCGGTTGGCGCCGAACTACCTGGTCAACGACTGCACGGTGCCGCGCACCCGGCTGCCCGAGGCGTTGGCCGAGGTAGC
This sequence comes from uncultured Desulfatibacillum sp., assembly GCA_964570965.1. Lineage (GTDB taxonomy): Bacteria > Desulfobacterota > Desulfobacteria > Desulfobacterales > SpSt-501 > SpSt-501. Next base: position 7,128 of record CAZNAX010000140.1, on the reverse strand, counting down.
CGCCATCGTCGGCCGGCACGGCTTCGAGCACGGCAATGTCTTCCACGCCGGCGACGGCAACCTTCACCCCCTGATTCTCTTCGATTCGCGCGACTCCGAACAGCTCGAGCGGGTGCACCGGGCCGGCTGGGAGATCATGCAGGCCTGCGTCGCGCTCGGGGGGACCATCTCCGGCGAGCACGGGATCGGCATCGAAAAACTCGAAGCCATGCGTTTGATCTTCTCGGATGAGGACATCGACGCCCAGCGATCCATGAAAGACGCCTTCGACCCGGTTGGTCTGCTGAACCCCGGCAAGGTGTTCCCGGACACCCGCAGACCGTTCGCATACGACCGCCGACCGAAGACGGCCGGGGGTTTTGCGAAGGCCCAACAGGTGCTGGTCGAGAACGTGCAGCACGCGATCCGTGCCGGGCAGGCAGTGGTTCCGCGGGGAAGCGGGACGAGCGCGGATTTCGGCAACCGGCCCCGTCTGGCCGCTGCCGCGTTGGCAACCGGAGACCTGAACGCCATGATCGATCTCGACGCTGCCAACCAGGTGGTGACGGCGGGTTCGGGCATGACGCTTGGGACCCTGCAGGACGCCCTCGCCGCTCACAACCAGTGGCTGCCGCTGCGGCCGCCGCTGGCGCTGCTGCGGCGCACGCTGGGCGGCATCGTTGCCACCGGGGCCTGCGGGCCGGAGCGTATCACCTACGGCGCGGCCCGGGACCTGCTGCTCGGCCTGTGGTTCGTGGATGGCCGTGGACGGCTGATCCACGCCGGCGGCAAGGTCGTGAAAAACGTGGCCGGCTACGATATGACCCGGCTCATCGCCGGTTCAGCCGGCAGCCTGGGAGTGATCAGCCAGGTCACCATGAAAACCGCCACGCGGCCGGAACGCTGTGCGCTGGCGGCCGCGGCGGGTTCCCTGGAAGCGTGCGCAGCGCTGGCGGCCGAGGTTCTCGCCTCCAACCTGGGTGCCGTCTTCGCCACCGCCCGGCCCGAAGGATCCGAGGGGGCCTGGAGGCTCAGGATCGGCTTCGAGGGGTTCCACGACACCGTCGAATCCCAGCTGGACCGTTCCGGATCCCTGTTCAGCAGCGCCGGCCTCACCGCAACCGCCACGGAAGACTACGATCTGCTGAGCGGACCGGATGCGGAATTCTACCGGCGGCTTCGCGCAAGCCGGTTTGTCGTGCGGGTGGGTGCCGCTGCGAACCGGGTTGCAGCGGCAGCCCGGGAACTCCTGCGGCAGACCGCCGTGCGGGACGTCATGCTCGATTTCGGCGGCGGGCGGATTCTGGCCGGGGGGGCAGAGTTGAGCGCTGACGCCTGGGCCGGCATATGCCGATCAGCTTCGGCTGAGGCCGGCCATATCATCCTCGAGCAGGCCCCGGAAGGCTTCAAGACGCAGCATGAAGTGTTCGGCCCGGCCCGGCCGGAGTGGGCGCTGATGCACCGCATCAAGGCCACCCTGGACCCAAAGGGCATCTTTTCGCCGGGGAGGCTGCCGGGGCGCGTTTAGCCGGGAGTTGAAAACCAATCCATGAGCATATCCACACACTACGATGAAATCGCCCACTGCAACCGCTGCGGCTTCTGCCAGACGGCCTGCCCGATTTTCCGCTCCACCGGCCACGAGTCGGGGGTGGCGCGGGGACGTCTGGCCCTGCTGCGGGCCATCATCGAAAAGCGACTGGAGTGGAGCCGGGAAATCGAGGAGCCGCTCTACGACTGCCTGCTCTGCGGGGCTTGCACCAGCAACTGCTTCCCGGCGATTCCAACCTCGGAGCTGGTGATCAACGCCCGCTCCGAGTACCTCGACAAGGTCGGCCGCAAATCCATGCACCGGCTGCTGTTCGACCGGTTGCTGCCGTATCCTCGCCGGTTGCACCTGGCGGCGCGCGCCGTGGCCCTGGGAAAAAACTCGGGCACCACCAGGCTTGCCCGCGCGTTGGGGCTGCTGCGCATCTTTGGCCGCGATCTCGCCCGGGCGGAGGAGATCGTGGAGCGGCTGCCGGCGCAACCCTTTCGGTCGCGTTTCAGCCCGGGGCCGCTATCCGGCCGAGGTGGGCCGCTGAACATCGCCTACTTTGTCGGCTGCGGGGCGGACATCGTAAGCCAGGCGGCAGCCAAGGCGACGCTCGGACTGCTGCAGCGGTTCGCCCGGAGCGTTCACATTCTCGACAACAACTGCTGCGGGCTGCCGGCCTGGTCCTATGGGGATCTCGAGGCGGCCCGCAAGCTTGCGGAAAAGAACCTGCCTCTGCTTGCATCCGAAAAATTCGACGCGATTGTCACCGACTGCTCCAGCTGCGCCTCCTTTATCAAGAAGATCCCTCGGCTGTTTGCCGCAGACGACCCCCGGCGGCCGAAAGCCCAGGCGGCAGCCTCGCGGATCCGGGACGTCTCCGAGTGGCTCTCGGCCGAAGCCATCCCTTCTTCCCGGACGCTTGAGGGGCAGCGGGTCACGTTCCACGACCCCTGCCACGCCTCGCGCGGTCAAGGCCTGGTGAGAGAGCCGCGGGAGCTGCTGCGCCGCATGCCGGGCGCCGAATTCGTGGAGCTTCCGGAGGCCGACTGGTGCTGCGGCGGTGCGGGGTCCTACGCGCTGTCGCACTACGATTTGGCGATGCAGGTCCTGGACCGCAAGATGGAAAACCTGAAAAAGACTGCCGCCGATGTGCTGGTGACGACCTGCCCGGCCTGCATCATCCAGCTATCGTATGGCGTCCGCCGGCACGGGCTCAAGGTTCAGGTCAAGCACCTCACCGAAGTGCTTTAGAATTTTTAAAAAAGTTGTCGCGGTGTCCTTATGCCGCGACAACGTTTTTTAAGATGCCGATGCCGTCGATTTCCACCTCCACCGTATCCCCCGGCTTCAAGGCGCTGGTGGTCCCTGGGGTGCCGGTGTAAATGACGTCTCCCGGCAGCAATGTCACGCACTGGCTGGCGTGGCTCACCACCGTGGCGGGGTCGAAGAGCAGATCGCTCAAGAGCTGCGACTGCTTCACCTCTCCGTTGACGCGCGTCTGCAGACGCGCGGCCTTGTAGTCCAGGCCGACGGCAATCGCCGGGCCCAGCGGCCCGAAGGTGTCGGAGCCCTTGGCGCGCCACCACTGCAGGTCGCCTTTTTGCCAATTGCGTTCGCTCACGTCGATGCCGCAGGTATAGCCGAAAATGCTGCCGGCGGCTTCATCCGGCGAAACCGCCTTGGTTTTCCGACCGATCACGACGACCAGCTCACCTTCGTAATGGACATTGTTCGCTCCTTGCGGGATGACGATTTGGCCGCCCGGCTCCAGCAGGCAGGAGATCGGCTTCCAGAAGAGCTCCGGACGGACGGGTGCCGGACGATCCCCCAGGTGGCTCTTGTAATTAAGCCCCACCGCCAGGATTTTCGAAGGCTCGCACGGCCAGAGGGTTTTGACGGCGCTCCGTTCGATTTTCGCACCGATTTCTCTCAAGCCGGCAAAAAGGCCTCCCTGGAGCGGCGCAATGAAGGATCCGTCGCCTTCGAGGACGCCGTAGGAAAATGCTCCCCGATGTTCATAGCGCACATATCTCTTGACAGATGGCTGCATTCATCCTCCTTTACGGATATTGGGTCTGGGGGGTTTTAGCTTAATCCGGAGGGGTTGACAAGGATGGGCGGCGATGGTGACATCCTGCCGGGCATGCGCTATAAGGATACCAAGCCGGCTCGAACCGCCGCGACCATTACGAAGCGCTTTTTTCCTGAACGCGCCCAGGAGCTGCATTATGCGTCCCAACGATCTCAAGGGAATCTTTCCGCCCATCACGACCCCGTTCATCGACGGGAAAGTGGCTTACGACAAGCTGGCCGACAACATCGCCAAGTGGAACCAGACCGGGCTGAAGGGCTACGTGGCCTTCGGCTCGAACGGCGAGTACGTCTACCTGAGCGAGGAGGAAAAGCTCGAGGTCGTCAGGACCGTCGTACAGTCGGCCGCGCCGGGCATGAAGGTCATCGCCGGAACCGGCTGCGAGTCCACTTGGCAGACCATCCAGCTGACCAACGCCTGCGCCCGGCTGGGCGCCCACGCCGCGCTGGTGGTGACGCCTTTCTACTACGGCGGCCGCATGAACGAGGACGCGCTGTTCAGACATTTTACGGCGGTTGCCGATCAAGCGGAGATCCCTATCCTGATATACAACGTCACCAAGTTTACCAACATCAATGTCGGCGTCGGCCTAGTCGCCCGGCTCTCGCGGCATCCGAACATCATCGGGATCAAGGACAGCAACGGAAACGTCAGCTCCCTCGGGGAAATGGTTTCGGCCGTGGACGGGGACTTCAGCGTGCTCGTCGGCACCGCCGGTGCGCTCTTCGGGGCGCTGACCCTGGGTGCGGTCGGCGGCGTGCTGGCCCTGGCCAACGTGGCGCCGCAGGCCTGCGTGCAGATCCTGGACCGGGTGGAGCAGGGCCGCATCGAAGCCGCGCGCAGCGTGCAGCTGCGCATGCTGCCGGTCAACACGGCGCTCACGGCCACCTACGGGGTTCCGGGCCTGAAGGCGGCTCTCGACATGCTGGGCTATTTCGGCGGCGACCCGCGGCCGCCGCTTCTGCCGGCCAGCGCGAAGGAGCGCAGCGAAATCCGGGAGATCCTGAAGAAAGCCGAACTGCTGGGTTGATGGGGCGCCGGGACCGGCTGAAGGCCGCTGCCGCAACCGTGGTAAAGTTGCCGGAGAAAAACCATGCATAAGCTTGCGATGATCATGACTTTGTTTCTGCTGACGACGGCGGGGTGCACCAGCCCCCAAATCAAGCTTTTTCCGAGCCAGACCGACCCGCTGCAGGAATTCACCCTCGAAGGCAAGGCATCCGAAAAGATCCTGCTGCTTCCGATCCGCGGCGTCATCTCCGACAATCCCGAGGCGGGGCTGCTGCGCACGCGGCCGAGCACGGTTCAGGAGGCGGTCTCCCACCTGCGCAAGGCGGAAAAAGACCCGCTGGTCAAGGCCGTCGTCCTGCAGTTGAACTCCCCCGGCGGTTCGGTGACGGCCAGCGACGTGCTCTACAATGAAATCCGCCGGTTCAAGGAGCGCACCGGCCGCACGGTGGTGGCGGCGATGATGGACGTCGCCGCATCCGGCGCCTATTACATCGCGCTGCCCGCCGACGCCATCGTGGCGCATCCCACCACCGTAACCGGCTCGGTCGGCGTGATCTTCATCCGGCCCAAGGTCACCGGCTTGATGGAGAAGATCGGCGTCGGCGTGGAAGTGAGCAAGTCCGGCCAGAACAAGGACATCGGCTCGCCGTTCCGGGCAACCACGCCGGAGGAGGCGGTCATCTTCCAGGCGATGACGGACCAGCTGGCCGGGCGCTTTGTCGATCTCGTCCGCACGCATCGCGGACTCGACTCCGCGGCGCTGGCGGCGGTATCCTCAGCCCGGGTCTACCTGGCCGAAGAGGCCCTCAGCCTCAAGCTGGTCGACCGCATCGGCTATATGGAGGACGCCCTGGCCGAGGCCCGGCAGCGTGCGGAGATACCGGATGACAGCAAGGTCATCGTCTACCGCCGCACGGAATACCCGGACGACAACATCTACAATCCCACCACGTCGCACGAGGGGGACCGACCCGCAGTGATTTTAGACACGGGCCTTTCGCGCATGATCCCGGCCCTGCCGTCCGGGTTTTACTATCTGTGGCATCCGGCCTTTGACTGAGAGCGCCTCCCAACGTCTGAAGGGTGATTCCATGAACAAGAAGACCCCACTGCACGACTGGCATATTCAAGAGAATGCTCAGATGGGCGTGTTCGGCGGCTATGCCATGCCCCTCTGGTACCCGGCCGGCGCCAAACACGAACATCTGAGCGTGCTCCTGAACGCGGGCCTTTTCGACACGAGCCATATGTCCTCGGTCGCCGTGAACGGCACCGATGCGGTCGGCCTTCTGCAACGGTGCTTCTCGAAGAATCTCTCGGCCTGCTTGGGGGCCGGCAGCGCCCCGTTGGCCGCGGGCCGGTCGGTCTACGGGGTTTTTCTGAACCCGAGCGGCCACGTCATCGACGATGCCATTGTGTTCCGGCTGGCCGAGGCCGACTTCTTGGTGGTCGTCAATGCCGGCATGGGTGCAAACATCGCCGGCCACCTGGCCGCCAACGCCGCCGGCCGGGAGGTCGGCATCCTCGACCTCACTGGCCGGCTGGGCAAGATCGACGTTCAGGGCCCCCAGGCCGCCAGAGTGCTTGGGCGGGTCATGAATGATCCGGCGGCGGTATTCGAAAAAATGAGCTACTTTTCCTTCAAAGGACATTTCGATCCGGCCTCGCCGCTGGCTGGCGCCGTGACCCTTGTGGACGGCACTCCGATCCTGCTCTCCCGGACGGGCTATACCGGCGAATTCGGCTTCGAGATCTTGGTCCAAGCCGCCCACGTGCTGCGCGTGTGGGAAATGCTCCTCGCGGCAGGCCGTGACGTCGGTCTCACCGCCTGCGGTCTCGCCGCCCGCGATTCCCTGCGGACCGGCGCGGTTCTGCCCCTGTCCCATCAGGACATCGGCGCCTGGCCGTTCGCCAACAACCCTTGGCTCATCGCCCTGCCTTATGATGCGGACCGAACCGGGTTCACCAAAAACTTCATCGGCGCGGAGGCCCTGCGGCATCTGGCGGATGCCGAATACACCTACCCGTTCGTCGGCAGCGACCCGCGCAAAGTCGCCGTCGAAGACCCTGCGGTGGCAGTGGATCTGGAGGCGCAGGCGATCGGGACGGTCCTGACCTGCACGACCGACATGGGCATCGGCCGGCATGGGGAACGGATTTACAGCGTTGCGAGCCCCGACAAGCCGGCGGGTTTCGAGCCGAAGGGACTCAGCTGCGGCTTTGTGAAGGTAAAACGCCCGTTGAACCCCGGGGACCACATCGATTTGCGGGGCCGGCGCCGCAGCATCCGGGTTACGATCGTAAACGACATCCGCCCGGATCGCACGGCGCGCCGACCCATGAGCGCCATGATTTAGGTATCGACGGCCCCATCTGTTTCCGATAGCTCTTGGAGGGCTTTTTTCGGTGGATGCCCGTTGCCGCCGATGATCTTCCGGATTTGCTCCGTCACCCGCACTCGTTCGAGAATCCGGGTCAAGGCCTCCACGCCTTTTTGCAGTCGTTCGGA
>CAZNAX010000139.1:0-8847 GCA_964570965.1 uncultured Desulfatibacillum sp. | reverse complement strand
TGAGGAGCGGGAGCCCGGTGCCGCCACCCTGCCCGATCCGCCGCCGTTCGTCGGCGATCGCTCCCGTTGCCCCTTCTGCCGGGATGCTCTCGCTGCTCAAACACCACGCCTGGTGCCTGAATTATGCCCGGACGGGCGCATGCAAAAGGGACGCTCGGTATTGTTCCCCAACCTGTTTCCCTATGGCGGCTATTCGGCCGTCAGCCTGTTCGACGACCGGCATTTCGTAGAAATCGGCACGGCCGCGCCGGATTCGTATGCGGACTGCCTTCTGAACTGCCGCGACTATCTTCTGCGCGTCCTGGAACACGACCCGGCCAGCGTTTATATGGCGATCACCCAGAACCATCTGCCGTCCGCCGGCGGGTCCCTGCTGCACCCCCACCTCCAGCTTCAGGCCGACCAGGCGGCTTCCAACCATCACCGCTTTCTACGGGGCCGTGCGATCAGCTACCTTGCCGAAACCGGCACACGGATTTTTTCGGCCTATCTCCAACATGAACGGGAGGACGGCAGCCGCTATATCGGGCGGACCGGTTCCTGGGAATGGCTGGCCGCCTTCGCACCGGAGGGGTTTTTCGAAATCTGGGGGATCCTGCCAGGAATCACTTCCATCCGGCAGGCCGGAGAAGGGGATTGGCGTGCGCTGGCCCGCGGCGTGATCAACGCCCAGAAATTCTACCGCAGCCTGAATCGCAACGGCTATAATCTTGGCCTGCTGCTGATCGAGGACGGCTCCAACGCATTGGAGCTGCGGACGGTCATGGTCGTGAGGTCCAACTACGCGCCTTGGGTGCGCAGCGATCACACCGGTTTCGAGGTGATGCTCGGGGAAATGGCGACCTTCTCCGCGCCCGAGGAAACCGCTCGGCGGGCACGGCCGTTCTGGGACGGGAGCGAATGATCGAGCCCTTGCATCGGCTCGGTTGAGCTTGCGAAGAAGCCGTTTTGAAAATCCCCCCGCCCCCCCTTTTTCAAAGGGGGAGAAGGAAGGTCACAACGGCTCGAAAGTCGCGGTGAAATGCCGCAGCATCGGCGGCGCCTGGACGATGCGTACGCCGCGGAGCGAATCCCGTTTAGCGAATACTTCCCCGACGCACTCCACCACATAGTCCATATGGCTCTGGGTGTAGACCCGGCGCGGGATGGCCAGGCGCACCAGCTCGAGCCGGGCCGGCTGGAGCTCTCCGGTCCGGGGGTCGTTCTTACCGAACATGACGCTGCCGATCTCGCAGGAGCGGATGCCGCCTTCCAGGTAAAGGGCGCAGGCCAGCGCGTGGCCGGGAAACTGCATCGGCGGGACATGGGGCAGGAACGCCTGCGCGTCCAGGTAGACGGCGTGGCCGCCGGCGGGCTTGAACACCGGCACCCCCAACGCATCCAGCTTCTCCGCCACGTAGGCCGTCGAGCGGATGCGGTATCTGAGGTAAGCCTCATCCACGACTTCTTCGAGCCCCTGGGCGAAGGCCTCCAAGTCGCGGCCGGCCAGTCCGCCGTAGGTCGGAAACCCTTCGGTGACAATGAGGATGTTGCGCGCTTGGCGGGCCAGCTCGTCGTCGTTCATGGCCAGGAACCCGCCGATGTTGACCAGCCCGTCTTTTTTGCCGCTCATGGTGCAGCCGTCGGCATAGGAGAACATCTCCTGCGCCAGCTGCTTGACGGACCGCCCCTTGCAGCCCGGTTCGCGCATTTTGACGAACCAGGCGTTTTCCGCGAAACGACAGGCGTCGATGAAAAACGGGATCCCGTAGGAACGGCACAGGTCCGACACCCGGCGGATGCATCCCATGGACACCGGCTGCCCGGCGCAGGAGTTGTTGGTCACCGTCATCATCACCAGCGGCACCTGTTCCGGGCCCTTTTGCTTGAGCAGGCGCTCCAGGGCGGTGATGTCCATGTTGCCCTTGAAGTCCTTGACCAGGGAGGGGATGAGCGCCTCTTTCACCGGAAGATCTGCCGCCTCGGCTCCGCTGACCTCGATGTTGGCGCGGGTCGTGTCGAAATGGGTGTTGTTGGGGATGATCTTTCCCGGCCCGCCCAGGATCGTGAAAAGAATCTTCTCGGCCGCCCGGCCCTGGTGGGTGGGGATGATGTGCTTGAATCCGGTGAGGTCTCTGGCCACCTTCTCGAAGCGGTAGAAGCTTCGGGCGCCGGCGTAGGATTCGTCCCCGTCGATCAGCCCCGCCCACTGCCGGGCGCTCATGGCCGAAGTGCCGCTGTCGGTCAACAGGTCGATGAGCACGTCCTCCGCGCGCACGTTGAACAGGTTGTAGCCGGCCTGGGCCAGAAGCTGCTCACGCTCTGCGCGTGTGATCATGCGCAGGGGTTCGACGGTCTTGATTTTAAACGGTTCGATGACGGTTTGAATGGTCATGGGGTATCCGGGTTATGGGGGGTGGCTGTTCGACCGCACGGGCTATGGGCGTCTCTTCGTGCAGGATCGAGAACAAGGGAACAAGATTCATGTTATGCTATAATACACGCCGCCTTGATGCAAGCATGGATCAATGGGAAGTTACATAGGAAAAAAGCCGTTTGTGAATGCCTGTGAAAAAGGATAACAGCATGAAAGATGGAGACATTAGCATCGAAGACATCATCCTATCCCATGGCGCTCGCGGCATGGAGCGGGTGCGCTCGGCGGTTCCTGTGGGGTATTGCACCCGTGCCGCGAAGCTGATCCTTGCCAACAAAGGCCGCACCCTTATCGGCACCGGGTTTCCAGTGGGCGGCAGCTTCGAAACCGACGGCCCCATCGGTGCGATCGCGCTTTACCGGGTTCTTGAACGGCTGGGGTATGAACCGATCTTCGGCTGCGCGCCGCCGATATCGAAGGTTCTGGGCGACGGTTTCCGGACGCTGGAAGTCCCGATTCGGACCTGGCAGGCGACCGTGGAAATAGTAGATAAGGCCCTGGCCGGCATCCGCCCGTCCCTGATCATCTCCATCGAGCGGCCCGGAGTGACCAGGGACGGCCGCTACTACAACATGCACGGCGAGGATATCAGCGACGCTCTGGCCAAGTTCGACCTGTTTTTCAACCGCTGCGAGTGTGCGACCATCGCGGTCGGCGACGGGGGCAACGAAATCGGGATGGGCAATATCTATGACGAGGTGTCCCGGCTGGATATCACCCCCTCGGTGACGACCTGCGACGAGCTGGTCATTGCCACCGTGAGCAACTGGGGCGTGTACGGGATGATTGCGGCCATGAGCTGCGAGCTTCACCGGGACCTATTCCGTTTATTCGACCCCGTGGAGATCGTTCGGCATCTCGTCGACCGCGGCGCGGTGGACGGAAAAACCGGCTATGCGGAATGCTCGGAGGATGGATTTCCACTGGCCGTCGGACTGACTCTCATCGCGCGCCTGAGAGAGCTGGCCGCGGGGTGATGAAGCCTCCCCGCGGTCAAGGGCGGTGCATGGCACCGCCCTTTTGGCCATATTGCACAGGCATGGCTCAGCCGCGCGCCGCCGTGAAGTGTTCGTTGACCTTTTCCCAGTTGATCACATGGAAGAAGGCTGCAATGTATTCCGGGCGGCGGTTCTGGTACTTCAGATAATAGGCGTGCTCCCACACGTCGATCCCGAGGATGGGGCGTTTTCCCTGGCTGATCGGGCTGTCCTGGTTCGGGGTGGTCACGATCTCCAGTTCGCCCGCGTTCACCGCCAGCCACGCCCAGCCGCTTCCGAACAGAAGCGCGGCGGCGTTCGAGAAGTCCTCCTTGAACTTGTCGAAACTCCCGAACCTCTGGGCGATGGCGTCCACCGCCGGACCGGCGGTCTTAACCCCTGTTTTCAGGATCGGCCAGAAGAAGCTGTGGTTGGCATGTCCACCGCCGTGGTTACGCACCGCCGTGCGGACCGCTTCGGGGACTGTGTTGAGGTCCTGGATCAGTTTTTCAACGCGGACCTTTTCAAGCGCGTCATGCCCCTTGAGGGCGGCGTTGAGCTTGTCGATGTATGTCTGGTGGTGCTTGGTATGGTGGATCTCCATGGTACGCGCGTCGATATATGGCTCCAGCGCGTCATACGCATAGTCGAGCTTCGGCAATGTATGTGACATCGGATACCTCCGAATGATTTTCGACTGGTGCCCTGCACCCTTGTTGTATGGCTCTGCCCGGCTGGTCGCCGCCGCGAAGACTTCCCGGCGTCGGCTTTTTAACGAATCATCCAACCGTTACTTCAGGTTAACCATTCCATCTCAGCATGCAAGCAAACCCCAGCACAAATAGCGCAGGCCTCAGAAAGATAGGTTCGGCAGTCGATGCCGTCTGGGAGGGTTTCAGTCGCAGCGGGGTGGCGTTGCCGCAGACGGCAGGGCGTACCAAATGACGCCGGTCGAACTAATTTACTTGACCGCAACGGTTAAAGGCACTATAGTCCATAAAAGCATTCGGCATGCTATTTAGCCTGCCGTATGCATCAAAGGTTGGATGAAAACATTTTGCAGCGTAGGTTTAACCACCGCACTCTTCAAAGTGTGGTGGTTTTTTTTAGCATCGTCGTAATCCGCCCTTGAAAAATTTTGAGAAAGGAGGAGGAAAGCGATGATGCAAGGCAAAGTCAAATGGTTCAACGAGCGCAAAGGCTTCGGCTTCATCGAGGCCGAAAACGGAACCGATGTGTTCGTTCACTTCAGCGCGATCCAGGGCAGCGGGTTCAAAACGCTTCTGGATGGCCAGTCTGTCAGCTTTGATGTGCAGAATGGGCCGAAAGGCCTCTCCGCCGTCAATGTTCAAGCTGTTTAACGCAGCCGTTTAAAAGCCGCCCTCCGCCGTTGCAAGCGGAGGGCGGCTACCCCTCTCACCAGGCACCCGGATACTTGCCTTTTTCGCCGGCCGGCCGGCCACACCCTCCGTTCGGGCAGGCGCAGCGTACCACCCAGCACGACACGAAAGGATCGATCCATGAACAAGAGGCTTTACATCGGAAACCTCTCAAGCGAAGTTAGCGAGCAGGATTTGACCCACAATTTTTCCACGGTCGGAAACGTGGTTTCAGCGGTGATCATCAAAGACCGCTATTCCAACCAAAGCAAGGGGTTCGGTTTTGTCGAGATGGAAACCGAAGAGGTCGCGCGCCAAGCCATTGAGCGTTTCAACGGCGGAGAGCTTCAAGGCAAGACCATCACGGTCAGCGAGGCGAGAGAACCCCGCAAAGACCGTGACGGCGGCTCCGGCCGAGGCGGGTTTTCGCGCGGTCCCGGTCGGGGAGGCGGTGGCGGTTTTGGTCGAGGCGGACGCTCCGGGTCCGGGTCCGGGTTTTCGCGCGGCTCCGGCCGGGGCGGCAGCCGGTATTAACACCGGATGCCTTTCGGTCGGATCTACAGCCGCGATCCCCTACTTGGCCACCTTTAGAATCACAAACACCAGCAAGACAATAACCAGAACCAGGATCACAAAACCCAATACGCCGCCGGCGGGAAGCTCATCCAACCGGCCGGCGATCTGGGTTATTTCGGCATCGGTGAGGCTGGCCACGCGTGCCTCAGCCTCCGCGGGATCGATTCCCTGTGCGCGCAAGGCCGCCTGCACATCCCCGCGCGCCAGATATTGATGCAGCCGGGTTCGGGCGTCGCTCCGGTGGACTGAATCCACGGCAGTTTCGGTATCAACCAGCGCAGCGAGAGCGCCCTGATATGGAATTGAAACGAGCAGTGCCAGTGAAATCATCAGGATAAAGACCGGCCGTCCTTTTCTTCGAAGATTGATCATAGAAAGCCTCCTGGGTGAGGGGCTGCGCTATTTTCTAAGCAGTCGGTTGATATCCGGCACCTGAAGGTTACCATCGAGAACCTGCCATTCCCCGCTTGCCGTTTGAACCCCCTTGATCCTGCCGGCCCTGAGCCACTCTTCCACACCCTTTTCAGTCAGGTAGGTCATCGCCGCGAATTCAGGAATCGTGTACGTTTTCTCTTCGAGCCGGGCTTCAGGCGCAGGAGGAGCCGCCGGCGCCGGTCCGGGAGTCGGAACATTCTGAACCGGCTCAGGTTCCGTTGAAACGGGAGCCGCCACGACCGGAGGCTGGGGAGGGGGCACGGCTTTGGCTTTCGGCGCTGGTCGGGTGCGCCCCGTTTTAGCAGCAGGTGTTTTGCGCTGAGCGGCCCGGGCCGGTTCCTTGAGTGCGCGGACCAGCTCGGAGCCGAGCTGGCTTTGCGGGATCATCCATTTTCCGCCCGTTTTCTTGGCTTTCAGCTTTCCATCCCGTATGAGCTTGGAAATGCTCGCGACCGGAACCCCGGCAGCCTTGGCGAATTCACTGGTCGTCAGCGTCGTGTTTTGGGTGGCCATGGTTCATCCTTTCGTGACTCGTTTGAGGTGATCACATGCGCCCTTCGGCCCAATGGAGCTACAATTGTTCTATAAATGAAACAGCTTGGATAGTAAACCGTTTCTAACGTGAAAGCGCCTGCGCGATGTCCGCCAGAAGGTCTTCGGCGTCTTCGATCCCGACCGACAGCCGCAGGAGCCCTTCGCTGATGCCGAGCTGCGCGCGTTCGGCCGGCGTCAGCTTGGCGTGGGAGGTGGCGGCCGGCGCGCAGATGATGGTTTCCACGCCTCCCAGGCTCAGGGCCGGAGTAACCAGCTTCAAGCGGCGCAGAAAGCTTGCGCTCGTCACGCGGTGCGCATCCACTTCGAAAGAGAGCATGCCTCCGAAGCCCCACATCTGGCGTCGCGCAACGGCATAGGCCGGATGGCTTTCGAGCCCGGGATAGTTGACCCGGCGTACGGCCGGATGGCGCTCCAGGAACTCCGCGATGGCCATGGCATTCGCATTCTGGCGCTCGACGCGCACCGCCAGGGTTTTGAGGCTGCGCTCGAGCAGATAGCAGGTCAAGGCGTTGAGGCTGCCGCCGAAATTGACCGCCGTGCTTTTGATCCGGGCCAGATGCGTGGCGCGGCCGAGCGCTGCGCCGCAGCACAGGTCGCTGTGGCCGCCGATGTACTTGGTCCCGCTGTGGATCACAATGTCGATGCCGAGACTGAGCGGATTTTGGTTGATCGGGCTGGCAAAGGTGTTGTCGATCGCCGTCACGATGCCGCGGCGGCGGCCGATGTCGGCGACCGCTTGAATATCGGTGATCAGCAGCAGCGGGTTTGACGGCGTTTCGATGTAGATCAGCCGGGTGTTGGAGCGGACGGCGGCCTCGATCTCCGCGGCCGAATTCCCCGTGAAGGTGAAATCGATGCCGAAGCGCATGAAGTCGGCGGTGACGAAATGGTGGGTGCCGCCGTAGATGTCTTTCTGGATGACGGCGTGGTCGCCGCTGTTCAGGAAAGCCAGCATCACCGTGCTGACGGCCGCCATCCCCGAGCTGAACAAAATCCCGTCCTCGGCCCCCTCCAGGGCGCAGAGCTTTTCGACCACGGCCTTTTGATTGGGCGTATTGTAGTACCGGGGATAGATGTTTTCGGCCGTGTCCAGATACCGGAAGGCGGACGAAGGGTAGACCGGTGTGTTCAAGCCCCCCGTGGCCGGATCGACACGGGAGCCGCTGTGCACGCACTGGGTGTTCTTCTGCATGATCATATTCCCTTATGATTGGGGTTTTCGAAACGCCGGCGCATCAAAAAAGCTGAACGCCCTAAATCGGCCAACCCGAACCTCGCCTGAAACAATCCAATAATCGAAAAGCCCGCAATTGACAATTGCCTTATGAAGGCATTGAGGTCTTTTGCGCGGCTCTCTCCGGATTGGCATAACGGTTGCTATTCTTCCCGGTCATAGCCCCTTGTTCTTGAACCTGCGGCACCCGTAACGAAGATCCCATTTGCTTTCATCGGTCGTCACCGAGCGCATCGATTACATTTTTGCTCGTCACCACCGCCACCTCCGTCCGGGTACATATACGTGCCCGGATTCTGGAACGGGTACCGGCTGGGAGGCTTCCACTTGCCGGGGAACGGCTATGCCACTTATCGCCTGACCGTCGCCTACACGATTTACATCGACCAAAACCCGGCGGCCTCAGCCGGCCTGGCCGGAATGACGCCCGCGACCACCGTGCCCCGCAGGTTCCCAGAGCGGCCTTGGCGCTTGCGCCCGAGAACCTGGGCCAGCGCCCAGGATAACCTCCAGGCGATCGAGGATCCCGAACTCTATCAGCGCTTCTTCGTCGCGCTGTCGCAGTCTATGTTCCTGGCGGCCCAACAGATGTGAAAAGATGTGAGGCAGCGGTGCGGCCGGCGTTGAGCGGTTGGGTCGATCCGGTACCGGACGGCGCCGATGCGGGGCCTCGCCGGCCGGCCCCCTTACAAGACCCTCATATACCAACAATGGGACAACTTCCCTGTCCCTGAATTCAAATCAAATTCTCAATTGTGTAGGCCTGACCCACTTTGTTTTTCTCGCGCTGGAATGACAGAAAAAGCGTTTCAAATTAAACGGGGCTGAATTTATAACTTACGCATCCAGCCTGATCTCTCGGCGGTGCGCCAGTAATTTGCCGCGAGAGACCGCTTTGCTCACCGCCGTCGGGCATATGCCTAGCATTTTTGAAACTGTCACCGTCGTTAGGCCCAGTTCCCGGCCCGCCCAATAGCAAACAAGGCTCCTGGCCTGAACACGCAGCGGCTCTTTGCCGGGAGTGCGGATCAGCTCAGGGGCAAGCCCGCTAATCTCAGCGGCCCGCTTAATCACCTTCGCCGGAACTCAACGATCCGCGTGGCAATTAAAATGAAAATAAAGTATTTTTCAGATACCGATACGGCATTAGTCGAGTTCTCAGCAGGGGCTGTTGCCGAAACCAAAGAAATTAACGAAAACATCTACATCGATTTGGATGTCTCGGGGAACCTTGTGGCGATGACTATTGAACATGCCCGCCAGCAGGCAAGCCTC
>CAZNAX010000138.1:0-8853 GCA_964570965.1 uncultured Desulfatibacillum sp. | reverse complement strand
TTTGATAAAGAAAAGAAAATTAAGATTATAGCCCGTGGTGGGTATGTTAAAAAGGCAATCGATATTCTGGCGATATTGATTAGAGACCATATAGAAGACCCGGAATATAGTATTGTTGTAAAAAGCGAACCATTCGAGAATAGGAATGTTTCTGCGATTGAAATTATTTTAACTGGGGATAAAAAGAAAAAAGTAGAATAATATGCCGACATTAAGAGAGAGATTTTTTGGGAAGAGAAGAAGTATATATTTAGATGAAGCTGGGAATCCTAAAACTATTGTAGGAACCGGTAAATCTAAAGGTGGATTATCCATGGGTGGATCCACACGTACAGATTCTCTTCTTAAACAATTCTGGAATTATTATGAAGGCGAAGGAACAGTCTTTGCTTCTATAAATACTACGGCTTGGAATTCTGTTATGGTAGGATATTTTTTAGTATCCGACGATGAAAATTCCAAACTCCTAATTCAGAATGCATTAGAAATAATGGATATAGATGCCATTCTATTAGATAGTGTAATATATACATTAGTTTTTGGGGATTCTTTCATAGAGAAAGTAAAATCTGGCAAAAATGTGGTAAGATTAAAAACCGTGGATCCTATTACTATGCAGATAAATACAGATGAGCACGGTGAAATTACTGATTACCAACAGAAAATAAAGGGGCAATTACTTCCTAAATTAAACAAGGAAGATATTATCCACTTTAGATTCTTCCCAAAACCAGATAGTCCTTATGGAATTTCATTAATTTCTCCTTCCAAGGATACTATAGATAGGAAATTAACTACCGATGAATCTATAGCAAAAGCTATAGGCAGGCATGGAACTCCAAAATACATAGTAAAGATTGGAAACGAGGAAAATATTCCGGATAATTCTGTATTCGAAAAAATAAAAAGCACGCTGGAAGATATAGAGGCGATAAATGAGTTTATAGTTCCTGGAACGATAGATATTTCTACTCTGGATGAATCTGGAGTACAAAATGTAAAAGAATATTATGATTATTTTCAGACGCAACTAATTGTTGGTCTACTTTGTCCAGAAGAAGCTCTTGGTCAAGGAAAAGGAAGCACGGAAGCCACAAGTAAAGTTAAAGAAATTATGTATGAGAGATTCATTAAGGCTATTCAACATAAAATGTCAACAATCGTAAGATTAGAAATTATAAATCCGATTTTATTGGCGAATGGCAAAGAAGAGAACACGGTGCATATGAGATTCCATAGTGTTACAGACGCTGATGAGGCTGTTAAAGCTAAATGGCTCGGTAATCTATTAAGAGGATTCCCAGAAGGACCACAACCATTCTCAATTGATGAAATAAGAGCTATATTTGATTATCCTCCTTTAGATAAATCTATGGCTCCTGGTGAACAACCTGTAAAGGAACCGAAGAAACCTACAAAAGAACCTGGAGAGCCAAAAGAGGAACCAGAGGAACCTAAAAAGCCAGAACCTAAATTAGAATCTAAAGTTATTAAAGGACTTAAAAGTTCTATAAAAGATTTGGAATATGAATTAGAGGAATTAAGGGAGGAAATAAATGGTAGAAAGAACAACTCATAAATTAACTACAAAGTTAGTTTATGATAATAAGATTATCCAAAAATCTGGGGATGCTCGCGTATATAATAACGCTGTATTATTAACTCCGGGTGAATGGTCTGACGCAATGACCAGAGCTCCGGTTAAGTATACAGAAGAACAACTTTGTAAATCTGCTTCCAGATGGGAAGAAAACTATCTTAATGTGGACCATTCTCAAGGAACTTTAGATAGGATAGGTATAGTTAAAAATCAAAGATGGTATAAAAATGCAGTGGTTGGGGATTTATATATTTATCCTATAACACAAAATGCAAAAGATACCATAGCGTTGATTGATGCTGGCCTAGTTAATAGTTTGTCTGTTGAGTTAAGTTCTGTGGATAGATGGGATTTTCAGGAAAATATGAGATTTGCTGAAGATATTGCTTTCTTTGGACTTGCTGTAGTTTTGAATCCAGCTTGCAAAGGAGCACATATAAGGTGATTTTATGGCAGAAGTAATTTGTTCATTCCAAAATAAATGTAAGAACTTTGGTAATCTTTGTAAAAATTGTAGATGGAATGCCTGCATTAAATTGGGCGATTATTTATTAATTGAAGAGGATGGGAAAACTTTAAGATTTTTATGATTAATGAAGATCCTCTATGGGTAATATCCTGTCCTCTATGTGAATTAATAAAATATAAACAAGTAACCACAAAAATATATTGGCCAGAAGATATTAATTTAATACACGAATCGGAGTTCATTATTATAGATTCCCCATATAGTAAAAATCCAATAATTATATTAAGGGATCATATAGATACTGTATTAGGAGAGACTTGGGGGATTATGCTATATAGATGTAGAAAGATATTTGGAGAGTCCGTGAGACTTAATTGGAATAACAAAATTTGCAAGGATCATTTCTACTGTGATATTAAAATTTGAGGTGATATTTACGCCTACGAAATGCGGTTTAAAAGATAAAGATGGCTACTTCTGCAGGTGGGGATCAAAAGGAGCTAGATACCATTATGACCCAAGCAATCCGGCATCTAAAGAAGCTGCAAGAAAAAAAGCAGATGCACAGGGAGCCGCAGCTCATGCTGGTGGGTATGAAGGCTCTGAAAAATCTATAGAGGAGAAAAAAGAGGATGATAGAAAAAAAGTTCCTAATCCAGATGAACCTGGTGATGAAGCTGAACCCGGAGAAGAATCCGAGGAATGGAAAAAATCTATAGATACGCCGAACTCAATAGAAGGAATTAAAGAAGGAAGTTTTATATTACATAAAGGTAAAGTTGGGAAAATTCTAAAAGTATTAGATAACTAATGTTATCAGGAAAATATAGGTAATGGCTACAATATCAGTATCTCAAGATTTGGATTCTGCTGCAAGAACTGCTGGAGAAGCTATGACTATTAATAGCAATGCCACTCTAACAATTAATACAGATACAAGATATCATAGAAATGCACCCTCCAGAGGTAAAGGTTCTCTAGGGTCTTTTACTATGACTGACGCTGGTGGTGGGCAAGTATTAATTGATGGGACTAACGTGAGATGGCTTAGTTACAAAGATGGTACAGGACCAGTACCACAATGGGGTACTTATATAAGCGGTGCAACAAGTTTAGTTAGTGGGCAATTTCTTGGAGCTTATCAGGATTTGTATAGAGGTCCAAAATCTGGGAATACAATTCCACCAACTGGTTATATTAAATTAAAGAGTGTAAAACCAACAGCATTTGTTTCTGGAGAGAATCTATTGGGGATTTCTGCAAAAGCGACAAATACTGATGTTACTGGGTGGATTGAAGTTGTGCTTGATGATGGAGCAAATATAACCATAGGTAGAGCACAAACATGGAAAGTGAGAGGTAAATGGTTCTATTTAGATAACACTAATGGAGTTAGAGGGCAAATAATTCAATTGCCAACTTGCTCTGGCGGGAGATATACAAGATATCCTGGTGTTTGGATAGAAAGTTATTATAGTAGCAATTCTTATGAGTTCTGGCCAGCTCAAAATTATGGTAATACACTTGCATCTGGTTGGTCTGGGAGTGCAAAAGGAACCGATAGAAGAAGCAAGTTCGTTGAAATGAGAGATAGTGGGCAAATAAGAATTGGTGCACATAACTATAAAGATTACGGATTCCTTCCTTCCACTAATAGCAGAGTAAGGATACCTAATGTTCTGTTAGTACCTTGTGGAACAGCTGCAAGGTCAAGTAATTCTCTCCCACATGCAACAGTTGCTAGTAGACCAGAATTTACAACTACAAACGCTGGTAACATAGATATCAGTGGAGCATTAAGCACTTGGTACTTCAATATAGTCCAACCTTACAGTATATCCATAATGAATTGTGCAACATTAGATTCTATGATATTGCAAGAGATTGCAAGTTCTTTCACAATAAAAGAATTCCATTTAGGTAACTATCTTAACACCGATGTTAATGCAGTTTCTATAACTTCCTGTTTAGCTGGTGGTTCCATTTCAAATTGTAAATGGGGAAGAACAGGGTCTATGGGTTCTGCCGATTACGGTACATATGTAAGTTACAGTAATGATATAACATTCACAGATTGTCATTTCCAGAATCGCATCTTCAGAACCAATGCAGCATCTTATCCATTTTATGCATTAACTTGTAAAGGTTTAAGATTCATAAATCCTGTTATGGTTGGTAACTCATTAGCATTTGCAGAATGTAGTGATACTTATATTGAAAATCCAAGATACGCAGATAGTTTCCATTCGGTTTCTGTAGCAACTTCTGCTCCAGTTGGTGCAGTAAGGATTGGTGCTGGTTGCGTTGATACAGTTATCAGTGGTGGTGGCTGGTGGCCAACAGTTCCAAGTACTATGTGCGAAGTTCATGTTGATACAGCATTCTTGTATACAATTGCAGCTAATAATACTAGATGGTATAATGCTGGGAATTCTACTACTCCATTAAAAGCTGGTAACACAAATATGATGTTATATGCTTTGAATGATGGTGGTAACTCGATAGATACAAAAATCCAGAGAATTTACTTTGATAACATTGCCACTAGGTTCATTAATGAAGTGAACTCATCCAAGGGGATTATATTAGAGAACTGTTACTTTGGTTATAGCAGAGTTGATGGAACTGCTGTTGATTCTGGGTTCGTTCCTTTAGATGGAGTTATAAAAGGGGGGACATATACTTCTGCTTATACTGGATATACTTCAGTTTATGGCACTATATTCTATAATTATTTTGTTTCAGCAACCGTTGGTAGGGTTGGTTTTAGATTCAATGAAGCAACATCCACATACGCTGCATATGTAGATACAACTGGTTTAACTGGAGCATCTACATTTAATTCTGCTGGTGCATTATATATGTATAACGCAGGGGATGTAGTAATCTATACGTGGCCTTACTATATTAAAGGATACACAGCATTTGCAGCATCAGATGCAACTAAAGGTGGTGGAAACACTGGGAACCTATCATATGAGTATCAGATAGATAAGAATGATGGAAATGGTTGGAATGGCTCTTGGAAAGATGCCACTTCAGCTAATTTGGCTGCGGAATCAATATCTGCAACGTTGGGTTTCAAACTTAAATTTAGAATAACTTGTGTAACTCCAGGAACAAATTATTTAAATAGTTTCTATGTTACTATGGATACAACTGCAAATGACCAGTTGGCTTTATATCCTTTAAATGAATATACTGTAACTTTAACCGGATTAATAAGTGGAACCAGAATAGCTTATTTAGCTTCTGGTTCAGAAACTATTCTTGAGATTGAAACAACTCCAATTGAAACATCTTCATATACATATTCAGATACTGATGTAGGAAGTCAGGTGGATATCGCTATATTGAAAGAAGGATATGAATACCAGAAATTAAAAACAATATTAGAATCCAGTGACTACTCAATCCCAGTTGTAATGGAAGATGATTTAGCATATACAACTCCAACAGAAGATGTAATCTTTAGTGGACAATGCCACCGAATTATTGGTATATCTGGTACAACAACCATAAATATCCAAGAAGGGATATATTCTGCTTGGATTGATTGGGTAGTTAGTTCACAGAATATAAAATATAAGCAAGCTTTAAGAACTGCTGGTGGGGATGAAATATCAGCTACAAAAGATTTAGGAATAACTTACTTTATGATGAATGATTGGAGAATAAGACCGGCTGAAGGTAATTATCGGCTTACATTAGAAGGAAATATTTTTACAGACCCTGCAGGTGAAAGTGTTGTAGTTTCAACATTAGACCCTCATAGTGTTGTAGTAGAGATGTCTGTATCTAATTTAGTTGAATCTACCCTTGCAGAAATGTCTGAAATAGAATATGCTTCTTTCAATGGAGGCATAACAATTGATGTAGTTAGTGGTACAGATTCTTCAACGTATCCATATGGTACAACTGCTTATCCATGTAAGACTATATTAAATGCTGCAGCAATTGGAGCAGCGAGAGGATTTACAATCTTATACATTATAGGAGACCTAACAATATCTTCAGTGGATATTCCTTATTATGTGGGCGGAACACTTATCGGACAAGGAATAAAAAATTCTACAGTTACCGTAGATAATACAATAGTTGTAAATTCTGTTGTAAAAGAATGCACGGTCGAAGGGACTGCAGGAAATGGTTCTAATGCAGTATTCCATGATTGTGTAATAGGGAATTTAAATAATATTTCACTAGATGCACATGATTGTGTATTAACAGGTACTATAGAATTAAATAATAGTATTACAACCAATTTCTTCAATTGCACAGATGGAGTTCCTGGAAGTGGTACACCGGTATTAGAGGTTAATGACTGTGAAAGTCTTGGTATCTGGAATTATCGTGGTGGTATAAAATTAACTAACATAATAACACCCGGAACAAATGTGAGTTTCAATGCTCCATCTGGAAGATTGATAGTTGACGCAACTGATATAGAAGGTAGTATTATAGCAAGAGGGGTTGGGAGTGTAACTGGAACTACAGGTGGGACTACCATAAATCAAACAGATTTAATCAATAGAGATACTATTTCAGATTCAGTTTGGGATGAGAGTATTTCAGACCATATGACTGGTGGGACAACGGGCTATTTAGTAAGCACCGCTTCCATATCTGGGGCTTCTGCACAACAAGTGTGGGAATATGTAACTAGAACATTAACATCTGCCACATCTGATGCATGGGTTTCCAGCCAGATACGTGGTATTTCATCACAAATACATAATATATCATCACAATTACCATTAGGACAATGGCACGGAGAAGGTTCTTGGGACACAGGTCTTGCGGATTTATCTTCAATCACTCCAGAATTAGATTATATATCTTCACAGTTACATGATAAAGTAATCCCAGATATAGAGTATATTTCTTCACAGGTTGGTTCCATTTCATCACAAATTAGTGGTATATCATTGGGTGGAGGTGCAACTCCAGCTCAAATATGGAGCCACGCTGATAGAACTCTTACTGGAGATACAGATACAGTTAAATGGATTTCATCAAATCTGGAGCCTTATGGAGGAGGCGGAGGAGGTGGAAAAGCTCAATATTACGCGGTATATGGAAGAAAATCTGTTTGGACATACCCACAAAAGGATAAATTAATAAAAGACGTTGGAGATACATTAGAGAAACTTAAGAAATTCCAGAAAGATGAAAAAGACCATTACAATGAAGCCCAGGATAAATTAGAAAAAGTTTTAAAGAGAGTTGATTCTCTAATAGCAACTTTAGGAGAATTAAAAATAACAAATAAGGATATGGAAAAAGAGGTAGATAAAATAACTAAAGCTCTAAAAAAGCAACGAGATATAGTTTCTACTTCGTCTCAAATTAATGCTGCTATAGGTGAAATAAATAATCTGGCAAAGATGGTTGTTACTATGATGCCAGACGAAAAATTGGAAGATGTTTATAAAGAATTGGGGGTTATAGATGGTAGCGGAGATAGTTCTGAGCGAATTGAACAAGCGATTAGCGGACAGAAATAAGGAAATAGAGGAAAAGACCCAGATAT
Organism: uncultured Desulfatibacillum sp.; assembly: GCA_964570965.1. GTDB lineage: Bacteria > Desulfobacterota > Desulfobacteria > Desulfobacterales > SpSt-501 > SpSt-501. The sequence goes on along the minus strand of CAZNAX010000138.1, from coordinate 1,251 downwards.
ACGACAATCGCCTCAAAGAATTGCAACTATTAGAAGATTCTATAAATAGGCAGGTAGAACAGACAAAACAGCTCGAAACAAAGTTAGATACTCTATTGGAAAAGGAAAAGCAGCTATTTAGCAAGAATTATATTGTAAAGTTGGAAGATAATTCATATGATTTAATCGGGAAGGAAGATATAACATTTATAGAAAATAAAGATGCAATTAAAAAAGAAGTTATTGATGTATTGAATTAGAGAGGGAGAAAATTGTCAATAATTGGGGGTTATAGATATAGTTCAAGTGTTTCTGGAGCTAAAAGTTATCCTGGTGTAGTTAATGTAGGAACTATGAGGATATCTGGATTAAGTAATACTGCCGGATTGATGTGTTGTTTGTATTCTTATAATTACGCTACTAATAAATGGTTACCTCATCGTTGGGCCTAGGTAAAATATGGTAGAACTATTTGCTTTAAAAACTCTAACTGAAAAGTTAGATACAAGATTTGCGGAGACTTTCGTTATGCCTGAAAGAATTGGTTCGCATGACGATGTTCTTAAAAAGCTAAATGAATATCAACTCATCATAGATAATATTGATAGCTATATAGCGATTGTAACAATAGATCTTAAAATGGCATTAGTTAATAAGAAATTGAAAGAAATGTTAAAGGATAGATTGGGAATATGTCCTAGTCCCGGTGACCCAGTTTATAAGACTTTATATAATTTAGACACGATTCCGGAATGGGACCCATTTGTATCTGCAATCAAACGCAGGAAGATAATTATCAGGGAATTTACTTCTCCAGCAACTAAAAGAAGGTATGGATTGATAGCTATACCTCTTATATATGATGGTGTATCTGGTGTTATGGCTATTGCTACTGATGAGGATGAGATATGATTGAAGAAAAGGCTTTTGATGACTGGGATATGGAAATGTCGAAATGGCGAGGATATGTCGTGAGAGCATTAGAAGATAGTAATACAGAATTAAAGGAGATAAAGGAAGCAATTAGATGTTGTGATGATAAAATAGATAAATTTAATGATAGATTAACTTTATTACAAGTAAAAATGGCAACCATATCTGGAACGGTTGCAGTAATAGTAACATTAGTAACTATGTTATTAAGTAAGGTAATATAAATGGAAGATAAAATAAATATATGCTTGAAGGGAAATACAAAAATACTATTGAGTAAATCAGATGGAAAAAGAATAATCGCTGGCTACGCCAACGTGGCAATTATAGATCAAGAAA
>CAZNAX010000137.1:0-9043 GCA_964570965.1 uncultured Desulfatibacillum sp. | reverse complement strand
ACTACGGGGCCTCGGCCCTGCCCGGAGCGATGTTCCTGGCGGCCTGGATCGGGGACGTGCCGCTCCTGGGTGTGCCGGCCTGCGGGTTGTACCACCGCACCACGGTCCTGGACCTGGTGCTGCCGCGGGTCCTGGCCGGCGAGCGGATCGGCAGGAAGGAGCTCGCCTTCTTCGGCCACGGCGGCCTTTGCCAGGACTGCGCCGAGTGCGTGTTTCCGGACTGTGCCTTCGGCAAGGGTTCTTGATCCGCTTCTGGGTGGAAAGAATCAAATTTGTTAAGTGGCAGGACTCGCGCCCCAGAGTTAAACCTGTTATAATACAAGATTGGACGACCAAGAGGAGACTGAGCAAGATGAGCATTCGACGGATTGCCATTTCCACCGGCGGCGGGGACGCCCCGGGACTCAACGCCGTCATCCGGGCGATCGTGCTCGCCGCGTTGAACCGCAGTTGGGAATGTGTGGGTATCCGGGACGGCTTCAACGGCCTGCTGGCCCCGGCGGACTACCCCCAGGGCTGGCTGCTGCCGCTTGACCGCGACACCGTCCGGGGCATTACGCACCTTGGAGGCACCATCCTCGGGACCACGAACCGCGGCAATCCGCTGCGCTACCCGGTGACGATGGAAAACGGGACCGTAGTCGAAAAGGACCGCACGGACGAGCTCGTGGCCCTGTTCCGCCGGCAGGGCTTGGATGCCCTGATTTCCATCGGCGGTGACGGCTCACTTGAAATCGCCAACGCCTTGCACCGCAAAGGTCTAAGCGTGATAGGGGTTCCCAAGACGATCGACAACGATCTGGACCGAACGGTGGTCACTTTCGGTTTCGACACCGCCGTGGACTTCGCCACCAACTGCATCGACCGTTTGCACTCGACGGCCGAGTCCCACCAGCGCATCATGGTCGTCGAGGTCATGGGCCGCTACGCCGGCTGGATTGCGCTGCACGCCGGTCTGGCCGCCTCGGCGGATGCCATCCTCATCCCCGAAATCCCCTACGACATCTCGCAGGTGGCCGCCAAGATCTCCGAGCGCGAGCGCGGTCGGCGTCATTTTTCGATCATCGTCGTGGCGGAGGGAGCGGCCCCCAAGGACGGCGGCCGCACGGTGCTGGAAGAAAAAGCCGCCGGAAAAATGGAGCGATTGGGCGGTGTCGGCCAGAAAGTCAGCGCGGAGCTGGAGAAGCTGACCGGCAAGGAGTCCCGCGTGGTCGTTCTCGGCCACCTGCTGCGCGGCGGGCGCCCCACCGCCAACGATCGGCTGATCTCGCTGCGCTTCGGCGCGGCGGCGGTCCGCGCCCTGAGCGAAGGGCGCTCCGGCATCATGGTCGCGCTGGACCCGCCGGCCGTCAATTACGTGCCGCTGGAAGCGAGCATCCGCCGAATGAAGACGGTTCCGCTGGACGGCGACACCATTTTAACGGCACGGGATATCGGCATCTCCTTCGGCGATTGAAACATTGGCTGCCGGCGCTGCAGCCGAACCCCCGCAGCGCCGGACCCCACCTCCTTGACACCCGGCCCGAGCGCGCTGGGGCCAAATACGAAATCCGCCTGCATCGATTTTCTCTCATGAAAGACTCCCTAATTGCCGATACACGAATCATTCCCACCTGATTCAGCCGGCCGGGCTTCTTTTCGAATCGGCCGAAGCGATGACATAACTTCAATCAGGCAGACGGGTTCGCTCCGGAGCGCTGCCATTTTTCCGTTCCGATGCGCCCTTAACCCGCGAGGTGAAAAATCGTTGAAACGCGCCGTCCCCCACAAAACCAAGCCACACGGTGCCGAGCGCGCGCAGTTCATTGCTGAGTCGGAAAAGCGCGCGGGGGAACAGGTGGCGGCGAGGGCCGCCGAGCAGCGGTTGCGGCTCGTTCTGGAATCCGTCAGCAACGGGATCATCGGCGTGGACAAGGAGGCCCGCGCCATCTTCGCCAATCCCGCCGCCGAGCGCATGCTCGGTTTTGTTGAAAGCGAGCTGATCGGCCGCCCCATCCACGATCTCATCCACTCGCGCCGCGCAGACGGCGGCTTCTATGCTGCGCAGGCATGCCCGCTGCACGCGGCCCTGACCCGCGGGACCGTTCAGCCGGCCGCCGAGGAAATGTTGTGGCGCCGAGACGGTTCGGGGTTCACGGCGCAGGTGTCCGTCTCGCCCTTCCGCCTGGATGGAAACGTGATCGGCGCTGTGGTGGTGTTCACCGACATCACCGAAACTCGAGAGATGGAGGAGCGGATGCGGGCCATCTACGAGAATTCTGTCGACGGCTTTGTCATCTTCGACGATCAGGCGCGTCCGATCGACTGCAACCCGGCCTTACAACGGTTGTTCAAGCTTGAATCCCCGAAAGAGTTCGTGGAGCGCTTCTTCGAGCTGTCGCCGCCCCGCCAGCCGGACGGCACCCCTTCCCAGGCCGCGGCCGCCCGCTATTTGAAAGCCGCATACGACCATGGCCTTCAGCGCTTCCAGTGGCTGCATGTCGCTGCCGACGGCAGCCCGATCCCCTGCGAGATCACCCTGGTGCAGATGATGCTGCAGGGAAAACCCGCGATCTTCGGCAACATTCACGACGTCGGCGAACTCAAGAAGGCCGAAGAGAAACTGCGTCAGGCCCAGGAGGCGGCCGAAGCCGCCAGCCGGGCCAAAGGCGATTTTCTGGCCAATATGAGCCACGAGATCCGCACACCCATGAATGCCATTCTCGGCCTGGCGCACCTGGCGTTGAAGACGGGCTTGACGCCGCGGCAGAGAGACTACCTTGAGAAAATTCACGCGGCCGGCAATTCTCTGCTCGGCATCATCAACGATGTCCTTGATTTTTCCAAGATCGAGGCAGGCAAACTGGAACTGGAGTCGGTTCCTTTCAACCTGGATGACGTCCTGGACAATCTGGCCGGTCTGATCACCGTCAAAGCGCACGAAAAAGAGGCGCTCGAAGTTCTTTTCCGCACCGGCCCCGAGGTGCCGCGCACGCTCGTCGGCGATCCCCTGCGGCTGGGCCAGGTATTGATCAACCTGGCCAATAACGCGGTCAAATTCACGGAAGCCGGCGAAATCGTGGTTGCGACCGAGTTGGTCCGGGTCGACGCCGGCAGCGCCCGCATCCGCTTCAGTGTCCGCGACACCGGCGTCGGTCTTACCGCCGCTCAGATGGCGCGGCTGTTCGAGTCCTTTTCCCAGGCCGATACATCCACGACCCGCCGGTTCGGCGGCACGGGGCTGGGGCTGGCCATCTGCAAGCGGCTGGCGGCGATGATGGGTGGAAACATCCGGGCCACCAGCGAGCCGGGGCGGGGCAGCACCTTCAGCTTCAGCGCCGACTTCCGCATCGGCGGCGGGTCTGCCGCCCGCCGTTGCGCCGCGCCCTCGGAGCTGAAGGGGATGCGGGTGCTGGTGGTGGACGACAACCCGACTTCGCGGGAGATCCTGCGGGACATGCTGGAATCGTTCACCTTCAAGGTGAGCCTGGCGGCCTCCGGCGAGGAGGGCCTGCGCGAATTCGCCGCTCCGTCGGGCGGTCGTCCCTACGCACTGGTGGTCATGGACTGGAAGATGGGCATGATGAACGGGATCGAGGCGGCCCGGCGGATCAAAGCCTGCAGCGGATCGAGGCCGGCGCCGGTAATCCTCCTCACCGCCTACGGACGGGAGGAGACTCTGCGAGAAGCCGAAGCCGCCGGCCTGGAGGGGTTCTTGCTAAAGCCGGTCAGCCCATCCCTCCTGTTCGACACCATCATGGAAATCTTCGGCAGAGGGCGGCTGCCGGCCTCCGCCCGGGGGGGTGCGGAGGAAACGACATCCGTTGCCGAACGCTTGGCCGGCGCTCGGGTTCTGCTGGTCGAGGACAACGAGATCAACCAGCAGGTCGCCATGGAAATTCTCAGAGGGGCCGGCCTGGAGGTGGTGCTGGCCGCCAACGGCCGGGAGGCCGTCGAGCGGGCCGGACGGGAGGTTTTCGATGCGGTCCTGATGGATGTGCAGATGCCGGTCATGGACGGCTATGCGGCCGCCCGCGAAATTCGGAAGCGGGAAGCCGGAATGCGGAGCAAGGGGTTGTCGCCGATTCCCGTCATTGCCATGACGGCGCATGCCATGTCTGGCGATGCAGCCAAAAGCCTTGCGGCGGGCATGAACGACCACATCACGAAGCCCATCGATCCCGGCACGCTTCTGGAAACTCTTTCCAAGTGGATCAAGCCCTGGGGGCAGATGCACCCGGCGCCCATCGGGCCGGCGCCGGCGGCGGTCGCCCCGTTTCCGGCGGGCACCCCGCAGGAGCCCATCCTGCCCGAAGAGCTGCCCGGGTTCGACCTGACCGAGGGACTGCGCCGCCTGCAGGGCAACCGGACGCTATACCGCCGGCTGATCCGTAATTTCGCGGACCAGCACCGCCACGAGGACGAAACCCTGCGCCGCGCCCTGGACGCAGGCGACTTCGACCGCGCGCGCCAGCGGATGCACGCGATCAAGGGAGTTGCCGGCAACCTGGCGGCCAAATCGCTGCAGGCGGCCACCGTCACGCTCGAAAGACGGATTCGACCCGCCGGCCTCGGGAGGACACCGGATGCGGAAGCCCTCCAGACCGCCTTCAGGGATTTCAAGGCTGCCCTCGCGGTCACCGTGGCTTCGGCCGGGTCGCTGATACCTGCCGGCAGCGACGGCAAGAAGGGCTCCGCCGGCGGGGCCACGCCAGCGCTTGCGCCGGAGATCACCGCGAACATCACCGCCGGCTTGAGAGCGGCCGCCGAACTGGGAGATGTATCCGAACTCACCGCGTTGGCGCGAGGCATTTGCGTAGGGTCCGGCGAGCTTTCCGCGACCGGCGGACGGATTCTACAGATGGCCGAAGACTTCGATTTCGAAGGTATCCTGATCCTGGTTGCCGAGCTCGAAGCCCTGAGATGACCGTTTGGATGAAAGCTTTCAAGATCCTCATGGTGGACGACACCACCGCCAATCTCCAGGTCTTGCGCGGAACCCTGGAAGGCTGCGGCTACAAACTCTTCACCGCCAAGAATGGACCGAGCGCACTGGCGATCGCCGCGAGGGCTCGGCCGGATCTGATCCTGCTCGACATCCTCATGCCGGCCATGGACGGCTACGAAGTCTGTCGGCGCTTGAAAGCCGACGGCGCCACGCGGCCCATTCCGGTGATCTTTCTCACGGCGCTGGATGACGCCGCCGACGAGGCCAAGGGGTTGGCCCTGGGAGCGGTGGACTACATCACCAAGCCGATCCATCCCGAGCTGGTGCGGGCGCGGGTCCATGCCCACTTGGAGCTCAAGCATCACCAGGACCATTTGGAACAATTGGTGCGGGCGAAAGTCCGGGAGGTGCGGCTCACCCAAGCGGTCATGATTGAAAGCCTGGGCACGCTCGCCGAATACCGCGACCCCGAAACCGGGGGGCATATCAAGCGCACCCAGAATTACGTGAAGGCCCTGGCCGTGCACCTCAGAGACCATCCCCGCTTCCAAGGGATGCTGAACGAGGAAACCATCGAGCTGTTGTACCTGTCGGCACCCCTGCACGATGTCGGCAAGGTGGGCGTGCGCGACCACATTTTGCTTAAAGCCGGCCGGCTGGACGAGGCCGAGTTCGAACAGATGAAACAGCATACTCTATTCGGCGAGGAGGCGTTGCGCCGTACCGAGCAGAAGCTCGGCCAGAGCACCTTTCTGCGCTTCGCGCGGGAGATCGCGGGCAGCCACCAGGAGAAATGGGACGGATCCGGCTATCCGCGCGGGCTCAAGGGCGATGAAATCCCGTTTTCAGGACGGCTGATGGCGCTGGCGGACGTGTATGACGCGCTCATCAGCAAACGGATCTACAAGCCGCCGCTGCCGCACGAGAAGGCCGTGGCGATCATCCGCACCGGCCGGGGCGTGCATTTCGACCCCGATCTGGTCGACGCCTTCATGGCGCTGGAGACCACCTTTCGCAATATTGCGTTGGTCTATGCGGATTTCGATGAGGAACGCGCAATGCTGGGCGCCGGCTGCCGGTGCGCACCACCGCCCGGCAGCGGCATCGAACGGGTGCTGCTGGTGGACGACCACGAAATCAGCCTCGAAATCATGAAGAACCAGCTGGCATCCATGGGGTTTGCGGTCGACACGGCTGCCAGCGGCCGTCAGGCTCTCTGGAAATTTAGAACCACGGGCTACGATCTGGTCCTCACCGATATAGATATGCCGGATTTGAGCGGCTTTGGATTGGTGAAAGCCATTCGATGCCTGGAGAAAAATGCCGGTCGCCGCACCCCCATTCTGGCCATCACCGCGGCCGACTTCGAGCTGACCGCGGAGGGGGCGGCCGCCTCGGGCTTTGACGGACACATGCTGAAGCCGCTCGATGCCGAGCGCCTGATGGGCAAGCTGGCAGGCTTTTTTCCACGATGATCGAAATCATGACAATGCGGAAGGCGGCGGCAAGGTGAAGGGCCAAACATCAGGATCCGCAACTGGGTTACCGCCACCCGATGGGGTCGTACCCCTTTTCGCGCAGGCAGCGATCTACGAAGTTCTTTAGGATGGGGTCGGAGTCGCCGGATTGCAGAATGCCCTTGGTCAGACCGACCGCTGCGCCGCCGGCAGCCCCCGCCGCCGCCCCACGGCCTAAATTTCCCAGAACCGCGCCGGCAGCAGTGCCTGCGGCGCCGCCGATGAGCGCCCCACCGGCTGTATCCTTGGCGACTTCCGTGCCCCTTTCCGAATCGGCGCCACCCTCCTTGGCGAAGCGGATGCACTCGTCGATATCCCTTTGAGCGGCTTCGTTACCAACCTGCTGTAGGCGGTCGTTCGGGTAAAGCACCGGCCGCTTTTCCGCGCATCCCACCATCATCACCGGTACCAGCAGAAGCCAGGCAGCCTGTTGGATCTTCATGTTTTGTCTCCTGTCCGTGACCCGGTCGGGCGTCGGCCGATTCAACTTCGAGTCTAAATTATTAACGCACATCTGAAGCGGATTCAAGGCTTCAGGGCATGATGCGCTAAAGTCCCGCAGGCAACTCACCGATATAGATCAGGTAAAAACGAGGAAATCCCTCAGCTGCCTGTGTCATCTTGCTCAGGAGAATCAGCCATCGTGGACAAGGGCAATCTCAGCCGGATCATGCGCCAGGTAAAGTCGTTTCCCGGGATGCCGACCACGGCGGCCAAGCTTCTGCCGCTGCTCCGGGAGTCGGATTCCAGCATCGGCCGGATCGAAGATCTCATCAAATACGACCCCGGCCTGACGGCGAACCTGCTTAAGCTCACCAATTCGGCCTACTTCGGACTGCCCTCGCGGATCAGTTCGGTGCGCCAAGCCATCCTGCTGCTGGGGCGAAAGCGACTGCTGCAGCTCGTCACCACCATGTGCATGAGCGGCCTGATGAAAAAATCGGTGCCGGGCTACGATTTGCCGCAGGGCGGGCTCTGGCGACACTCCGTCGCCGCTGCTGTGGCGGCCGATCGACTGGTTCAGATCTTAAACATCCCCCAGGCCGATGAAGTATTCACCGCCGCCCTGCTGCACGACATCGGCAAGATGGTCCTCGGAGACTATGTTCAGGAGGAGCTGAAAAGCATACGGGAAATGGTTGCCAAAGGGATCTCCTTCGAGGTGGCGGAGTACGTCGTGCTCGGAACGAACCATGCGGACGTCGGTGCGCGGATTCTCAAAAGCTGGTCCATGCCCGAAGAGCTGGTCCAGGCGGTGGCCTGGCACCATGACCCCGATCAGTGCGAGAATCACTGCCGGCTGAGCGACTTGGTCCATGTGGCCAATATCGCCGTTTGCGGCATCGGTTACGGTAAGAGCGCCAGCGACCCTTCCGCAGAGGCCTCTTCCAAGGTCATCGGCCGTCTCGGCCTCGCCCCGAGCGACATGGCTTCGCTGGCCGAGCAGACCCTGCAGGAAATGGGGAAGCTGGCGGAGATTCTGAATGGATAGACTGCTTGGATACGCGCCCCGGCGGCAGGCCGTTCGACGGCTCTGTCACCGGACCTCGGGGGCGCGGAGGCCCGTTGCTGCGAGGCGACCGGCCCTGCGTCGTTACAGATAATCCCGCCAGTGCCAGCGGATGCGTCCGTGGTCGCGTTCGGCGATCAGGTTTTTCTGACGGGCGGCGGCCTCCAGCGCATCCCGGATCACGGGGGCGTTTCCGTCCGTTGCCGACTGGACCCGGCCGATGAGGCGGTTCAGGCCCATGTCGGTGTCCCTTTCGTTGCCCAGCGGCCACGCGCCCACTCGTTCGATGGTGCGTTTCATCATCAGATCGTACACGCAGACGATTCGTTCTATGTTGGTCACCTGATGGGCTTCTTCATCTGAGGCCTGCCCTTGCTGCATGCGATCCTTGATATCGCCCAGATACCGGTTGAAGCGGTCCTCCCATTCCATGGCGATCTCATCGAGCATCCGCCGGCTGACGGTTTCGGTTTCGGCCACCGCCCGATTGGCATGATAGGCCGACCAGTCGGTCGTCAGAATGCGCAGGCCCAGTTCGGCGGCCCGCTCGCGTACCTCCGTGCCGGGGAAGGGGGCCAGGAGGTGGAAGCCGTAGACCAGCCCCTTGTCTTCCAGTCGCTTGCCGAACTCGATGGTCTCGCGCAGGGTGTCCGGCGTTTCCCCGGGCAGCCCTAATATGAAGGAGGCGAAGGGCGTCACGCCGGCGTTCGCGCACATGCCGACCGCGGATACGACCTGGTCCACGGTGATGCGCTTCTTGATGGTTTTGAGAATTTCGGGATTGGCGGATTCAATCCCGAAACTGACCGCCGTACAGCCGGCGGCCTGCATCCGTTGCAGCAGCCCTTCCGAAACCGTGTCAACCCGGGCAAACGAGGTCCACCGGGTGCGCAGGCCGCGCTTCAGGATCTCGTCGCAGACGGCGCTGCAGTGGAGATGATCGGCCGTGAACAGGTCATCGGCCAGATTGACCTGGTGAAATCCCAGCCCGGCGAGGTGCTCCAGCTCGTCCACGACCAGCCCGGGACTGCGGTAGCGGACCCGGGCGCCGACCATGCGGCGGCCGACGCAGAAAATGCAGGCATGCGG
>CAZNAX010000136.1:6805-9066 GCA_964570965.1 uncultured Desulfatibacillum sp. | reverse complement strand
TAAGAGCCTTGATCTCATCGGTGAATCCAGATGGTGGCTGTGCGCCCAAGAGTTCTGAATCAAAAACCCCGGTCCTGCCGGGACCGGGCTTTTTGATGATTAAAATTTTCCCCGCTTTTCGGCAACATCGCGTTCCGTGGCGGCCCTCTTTGAGATCATTTGGACACGCCGATCATGGTCGCCTGCATGGTGGCGACGAGTTTGCGTTCAGCGTCGGGGTGCGCCCACACCTCGCCCGTGCACACGGTCAGGGTGCGGCCCGGTCTAACCACCTTTCCGATGGCGACAAACATCTTTCCCGCGGCGGGTGAAAGGAAATTGACCTTGTATTCGACCGACAGCACCTCCGAGTCGGCGGGCATCAAGGTGTAGGCGGCGTATCCACAGGCGCTGTCGGCGATGATGCCGACGATGCCGGCATGGAGGTAGCCATGCTGCTGGGTCAAGGCCGGGCTGAACGGAAGCTGGATGTGGACCTCCCCGGCGTGGATATGGCTCAGGCTGGCTCTGATCGTTCGCATGACTTGCTGAGCACCAAAGCTGGATCGGATGCGGGATTCGAAATCCGGATCGAGCGGTTTAAACGGCGGCATCGCTGTGTCCTTTCAGGATAGGTTCATCAGCCAATCCACCAGCAGCCGCACCCCGAAGCCGGTGCCGCCGGGGCCGCAGTAGGCGTCTTCCTTCTTGTGGAACGCCGGGCCGGCGATGTCGATGTGCGCCCAGCGCGTCGGGCCGACGAATTCCGAGAGAAAGAGGGCCGCCGAGATCGCGCCGCCGTAGCGGCTGCTGGGCATGTTGCTGATGTCGGCATACGAGCTCTTCAGAAGCTCCTTGTAGTCCTCGGGAAGGGGCAGGGGCCAGCAGCGCTCATGGGTGCGGCGTCCCGCCGCCACGAGGCCTTCGCTGAGAGCCTCGTCTTTGGAGAAAACCCCGGCGATTTTCTCGCCCAGCGCCACGACGCAAGCGCCCGTCAGGGTGGCCAAATCGATCATTACTTCGGGTTTGAACCGCCGCTCGGCGTAGGCCATGGCGTCGGCCAGGATCAGCCGGCCTTCCGCGTCCGTGTTGCCGATTTCCACCGTCTTGCCCAAGAACGTTTTGACGATATCCCCGGGCCGGGTGGACCGGCCCGAGATCATGTTTTCCACAAGCGGGATCACGCCGACCAGGCGGCGCTTGAGCTTCAGCCCGGCGGCGGCCGTCAGCGTGGCGGCCACCGCGGCCGCCCCGGCCATGTCGCCCTTCATATCGGGCAGGGATTCACCGGTCTTGAGGTTAATGCCGCCGGAGTCGAACGTAACCCCCTTGCCCACCAGGACCACCGGCGGCCGGCGGTCTCCGCCGTTGTATTGGAGAACCACCATGGCGGGCCGGTTGCTGCTGCCTGCGGCGACTGCCAGTAGCGCTCCCATTTTTTTCTGCTGCAGCTGTTTTTCCTGGAACACCTCCACCGCCAGCTTGCGCGCTTTGGCTTCGGCTGCGATGAGCTGGGCGAGCGCCTCCGGCGGCTTGGCGTTGGAAGGCAGGTTGACCCATTCCCGCGCCATCAGGGCGGCGCTGCAGACCGTCTCGATTTCGGCCGGAAGGCGGCGCAGGCGGCCAGTCGGTTTGAACGGCACGAGGATATCGATTCGGCCCAGCGGCTTTTTTTCTTTCTTCGCTTTGTAGCGGTCAAACAGGTGGTTGCCCAAAAAAGCACCTTCCATGAGCGCCTGCAACCCGTCGGCCGCGGCGATGCCGGAGGCGGCCGGATCCGGCGCCACCAGCCACAGGCGTGCCATTCCCGACTGGATGCAGCGCTTGGCGCTTCTTCCGGCCATCTGCCGCAGCGTTTCAGCTTCGAGCGCCTCGATTTTGCCGATCCCTCTGAAGACCACCCGTTCGGCCGAGCATCCTGGAGGGTGGTAGAGGGTGAGCTCCTGATCCTTTTTCCCCTTGAATTCTTCAAAGGCCATGGCGCGGTCCACCAGGGCCGAGACTGTGGCATCGGAGTGGATGGGTTTGTCCTCGCAAACGGGGATGAAGAGGATTTTGATCTTCTGGCGTTTGAGGTCGGCGGCAGTCAGGTGCAGCATGGTTAGGCTTCTCCTAAGGGTGCTGGTTTTCGGGAGGGCGGCGGTTGCGCGCCGGGGCGGGTCGAGCCCGCACCGGCGCGATGACCGGCATTTCCTTGAGCCCGGCCGCACTATAGGCGGCCGGGGGGATGGCTGTCAATTCTCGGAACATTTGACAACTATATAATATTATGATATATTCTA
>CAZNAX010000136.1:0-6705 GCA_964570965.1 uncultured Desulfatibacillum sp. | reverse complement strand
CCATTATCCTATCAAGTATGGCATTTTCAAAGCAACTGACCGCAGCGACTCCTTTTGGCAAGAGCCGGCTGCTTACCGCATACTTCAATCTTGCTATCGATTTCCAAAGAGGAATATATTTCCTTATTTCAAAGAACTGTTGCCCATCAGCATCGGCTTTGATTCGACCTCTGAGCGATAAAGACGACCAGTCTAACGGCCAGGTTCAGCCGCAGGACTGCCAAAGCCAAGCGGAGGCAGGACCATCGGCAGGAACCCGTTGTTAGGGCTCAAAATCTACCTCGCCTGATAGAAAAACAACACATGAAAGCGCTTGATTCTGAGTGGAAGCGCTAACCTTCTCCTTATTCCTTCGGACTGCTTCGGGTCAAAAAATCACTAAATGCAAGGTGTTAAATGGCAGCGCAGGGATATATCACCGATTTGGCGCTTTGGTGATACTTCGATGAAATCACCAAAGTGAACAGATAAAAAAAGCCCGGTCCAACAGCAATGCGCCATCAGTTCCCGGGCTCAGTTCATAAGATCCCCTTAGTTCAAGATACCAAAAGCATACCAGATCAACCCAACAGCGTCAAAATACCGTTGGTTGCCGTGGTCTCCCGGTCTTTTCATGCTTTGTTATTCCGTAAAGCAAAATACAGGATTTACCTTATTTTGTCTGAAATTATTGAATGGTAGGCTTATAATATCGGACTTTCCCCATGAAACCGATCCGCATTGCCATAGTAGATGACTCGGAGATTTTTCGGAAGAGTCTACGAAGCCTCTTAGAGAGACAAAGCGACTTTTCGATAATCGCTGAAGGCGAGACAGGGCTTGACGCAATAGGTATCGCTGATGAGGACCAGCCTGATATCATTCTGATGGATATCAACATGCCTCTAATGAACGGGCTTGCTGCTACCCGATTCATTAGTGCCAATTTTCCCGAGACACGCGTGATCATTCTCTCGATGCACTCAAAGGAGAGCATCATGCTGATAGCAAAAGAGATAGGGGCGCATAGTTTCCTCACAAAAGAATGTTCTTCGAGGGACGTCCTTTCAGCGATAAGGGACGCATACCCTACAGATTGAGTCTAAGCCGACGGTATCAGAAAACAGAAAGGGCGCTCAGAGTGTCGAGCGCCTTTTTTTATTGGTTTTTTTGCTTGGTAGGATGCTTTGAGCATGTAACCCGCTTTGCAATATCTTACACAACAAGGAATATTATCAAGCGGTACAACACATTAAAACCAAATAAAAACAAATATTTAAAAACATCTAATTTTTTAAAAGACACTTGGCTGTCAATTCCCGGGCCGGGCCATCAGGCGCCGCCCGCCTGCTGCTTCAGCTCCGACAGCCAGCGCCAATCGAACGGTTCCCGGCGGCAGGGCAGAACGGCGTTGTTGGTGCAAAGCGGGTCCTCGGCTAGGTCGTAGCGCGAGGCCGCCACCGCTCGATCCCACAGCGCGGTGCCCGGGATCGGAGCATAATAGGCCGGGATCGGGGTGATGCCGGCGCGTTTGACCGTGTCGATGGATCGCGCGATGGCCGCCGGCGCCTGTCCGGGCAGACCCACCAGCAGGTAGGCGCCGATCTGACGCCGGTTGAATCCGGCGCGCTTGAGGCATCGAACCGCTTGGTCGAACTCCGCAGCCGTCACTTTACGATCCAGATCGCGGTTTTCAAAATCGGCGGTCTCCAAGCCCAGCCGCAAGGTGGTGAAGCCGGCCTTGAACATGAGCCGGGCCGTTTCGGCCGTGATGCCGCGGATATGCACGGCGTTCGGGGTGTGGAAGCGCAACCCAAGGCCGCTGCGCACAACCGCCTCGAGCACCGGCAGGGCATGGCCTTCGGGGTCCGCGAGAAAGGCGTCGTCGTAGAGCACGAAGTCGGTCACGCCCCGGCGGCGCCAATGGGTCAATTCCGCCATAACCGACTCCGGGCTGCGTTTCAGCCGGCGGGGTTCCAAGAGATGTGCGGCGCAGTAAGCGCAGGCGAAGGGACAGCCGCGAGTGGTCAGCATCGGCACAAAGGGGATCTGATGCTGGAGATCGAACGCCGGAAAGGGATAGGTGTCAAGCTGGTCGGGGTTGAATGCCGGCGAGGCTGTCCAGCCGGTGTAACCCTCCACAAGATGCAGCAGGGCCGCCTCGGCGGGTCCCGCAAAGATTTCATCGGCCCCGGATGATGAGCGGGCGTGGTTCCTGCAGAGCGTCGCATAGGTGCCTCCAAGCACCACCGGCGTCTCCGGAAAGACGTCTCTCACCGTCGCCACGGTTTCGCGGACCCCCGGGTACCAGTAGGTCATGGCCGAGGTGACCAGAATAAGTTCCGGACGCCCGACCTGGCCGAGATCCAGCCGGAACCAAGCGGGCTCGATCCCGTAACGCGCGAAGTGGCGGGGTACGTCCGGAAACTGACGGGGTTTCGGGAGCCGGGTCTTGCGATACGGGCCACGGCCATGGCGCGCGCGCGGATCGGTCCCCGGCGCCTTGGGGTGGAAGCGGTCCAGGCAGTCGATGTAGGACACCCGGCAGCCGTGCCGCCGGAGAATGGCGGCCAGGGTCAGAAGCCCCAGCGGCCGGGCCCAAACGTCATACGCGGCGAAGTCGTGGATCCAGGGGTTGATGAGAAGGATGTGAGGCGCGTCATTCTTCATCGTCCGTGGCGAAATAGACCATCGAGGTTTTCTTGAGCTCCTCTCGGCTGAAAAGCAGGGCGTAGTCGTCTACGGCGGCGGCCCGCGCCATCCGGCGAGCGGTCGCGCGGCAGGCGGCCTCGTCGTCGGCATGGATCATCGTGTAAAGATTGTAAGCCCATTGCGGAGTCGGGTTGCGCCGGTAACAGTGCGACACTTGCCGGAAGGATGCCATCATCTGGCCGACTTCCTCGATGCGGATTTCCGGGACCCGCCAGGCCGCCATGGCATTGGCCCGGTACCCCGTGCGCTGGTGGCGCAGGGTGGCGCCGAAACGCCGGATGATCCCGCGCTTGCAGAGACGGCGCAGGGTTTCCAGCAGGGTATCCTCGGATAGCCCGATGCGGCGCGCAATCTGCCGATAGGGCCTCTCCATGACGGGCATGTCCTGCTGAATGGAGGAGATGATTTTTTTTTCGAGATCGGTCAGCATGGAGTCGGGTGTTTGGGTATTTAGTTGTTCAGGTGTTTGGGTTTTCGGGTATTTGGTATTTGGTGTTTGGCAACATACCCAAATGCCCATCTACCCAGATACCGGAACAGTCTGCTTCACTTTATCCGGAAATAGCCGGCCGATATCGAGGGCTGTGGCCCGGCAGATGCCCCGCTCGGTGATGAGACCGGTAACCAGCCGCGCCGGGGTCACGTCGAACGCATAGTTGGCGGCCGCCGACTGCTCCGGGCACAACCGGACGCGGCGCTGCCCGGTTCCGTCCCATCCCTCCGCGTAGCGCACTTCGTCCGGGTCGCGTTCTTCGATGGGGATGTCGCCTCCGCCGTCGGTCAAATTCCAGTCGAACGTGCTGGATGGCAGAGCGACATAAAAAGGGATCCCGTTGTCGCGGGCGGCGAGCGCCTTGAGGTAGGTGCCGATCTTGTTGGCGACATCACCGCCGGCCGTGGTCCGATCGGAGCCGACGATGACCAAATCCACTTGCCCCCGCTGCATGAGATGCCCCCCGGCGTTGTCGGTGATGACCGTGTGCCGAAGCCCACGCTGGCCGAGCTCCCAGGCCGTCAGGCGGGCGCCCTGGTTGAGCGGCCGGGTTTCATCCACCCACACATGAACGTCAATGGCACGTTCGGCGGCTGCATAGATGGGGGCGGTCGCCGTACCGTATTGGATGCAGGCCAGCCACCCGGCGTTGCAGTGGGTCAGGACATGAACGGTTTTTCCATTGCGGCCGCGGCTGATCGCTTCGATGATCGGCGAACCGTGGGCGCCGATCTTGCGGCAGTTTTCGACCTCCTCCTCGGCAATGGCCGCCGCGGCATTCCGGGCTTGAGCGACCCGCTCCCGGCCACCGGCTCCGGTCGCCAACGCTTTCAAGACGCGGTTCACGGCCCAGCCCAGGTTCACCGCAGTCGGTCGCGCGGCCTGAAGCCGCCGGGCTGCGCTTTCCAGATAATCGATTCCCAGGCCCTGCGCGGCCGCTTGGCGCGCCGCCAGGACCATGCCGTATGCGGCAGTGACGCCGATGAGAGGCGCTCCCCGTACCACCATGGTGGAGATGGCCCGGATGACGTCATCGAGGTCCGCAAGCGGCTGGACGATGAATTCATGGGGCAACCGCCGCTGGTCGATGACCTTCACGTCGCCGTCCGCTTCGTCCAGCCAGATCGGGCGAAGCGGTTGGGGCAGGGGTTTTAAGTCGTGGGGAGTCATTGGAGGGCCGGAACGCATGAGAAGGTTCTTTCTATCGGCTCAACACCCATTCGCGCAGGACCTCGCCTTCAAGGATGTGCCGTCGAAAAACCTGCTGAATCTTGGCAGGATCCATCTTCTGATAGACGACGGGTTCGGCTCCCTCGACCCCAACGGTGACATTCGGTTCGCTGGCACAGTGGCCGATGCAATCGGCGGCCAGCACCTGGACATCGGGGCGATTGGAGTCCGCAACCTCGCCAAGCAGGGTTTGCATCACCTCCCGGGCTCCGGCAGCGATACCGCAGTCCCCCATGTGCACGGTGATCGTTGCCCGGGGTCGGCCCAGGCGAAGCGCCATGGCGTTTGAGGTTTCCTGCTTGATGCGTTTCAGATCGTCTAGGTTCAACTTGGGCATCGATGTCCTCCATCGGCGGGGTTCGGGTGGAGCCGGCGGCCCGCTCCGTCAACGCGTGTTGCATACTCTCCGAGCGACGGCGGGCGACCGCCGGACCGCGCCGGAAAAGGCTTGGCTACTCTGATATAAATTTACGGAGCTCCAGGATCAACGTTCTCCCATCTACCCTGTGAGTGCGGCGAAAGTCAATATGCGGATGTCTCGGATCCGCCCGCCCATGCGTGCCGCCGTGCCTCCACGAGGGGGGCAGGTTCGGTTGACGTCATTTTCGGTTCCGCCGCCCCACTGCCAATTATTCTTAATTTTATATATTTTTATGAATTTTATAATTGACATATTACAATTTATAAAATATCTATCGTAAATATCGATTAAATAGTAAATATATCAAGGGTGACGATATGGACGATGTCAGCCTGAAGATTTTAAAGATTCTTCAAGAGAAAGCAAGAGTTCCAAACATCGAAGTGGCCCGCCAGGTGGGCATGGCACCGTCGGGCGTGCTGGAGCGGGTGCGCAAGCTGGAAAAGCAGGGTATCATCGACGGGTACGAAGTCCGCCTCAACCCCACCCGTTTCGGCCGCAGCTTAGTGGCGTTCGTTTTCATCCGGCCGCAACCGGGCAGCGACCAGTCGGGTTTGGGCAAGGCGTTGACTGCCATTCCGGACGTGCAGGAAGTCCACTACGTGGCCGGCGAAGATGGTTTTTTAGCCAAGCTCCGGGTGTCCGACACGGCCCACCTGGAGCGGGTGCGCCGCGAGAGGATTGCGGCCATACCTCAGGTAAGGTCCACCCGCACCGTGGTTGCATTGCATACCTACAAAGAAACTGCGCGCATTCCTCTAGATGATTCCGCCATCCAGAAGCTGAAGAAAAGGAGAACTTGAAACATGCCGATGTCTGTCGATTTCGAAAGGCGGCTCTACTCCGTCCTGGATCAGGTGGCCGCCCATTTCGGCACCCCGTTTCACATTTATGACGAGGCGGGGATCCGCCAAACGGGGGAGACCTTGAAGAACGTTTTCGCTCAGGTGCCGGGCTTCCGAGAGTACTTTGCCGTGAAAGCCCTTCCCAACCCCCGCATTCTCGCGATCATGCGCGAGATGGGATTCGGGTTCGACTGCAGTTCGGCGCCCGAGCTGATGCTCGGCCGACGCATCGGGGCGCGCGGCGAGGACTTGATGTTTACATCCAACAACACGGACCAGCGCGAGTTCGCGACGGCGGCACGCGACGGCGGCTGCATCCTCAACCTGGACGATATCAGCCTGGTGCCGAAAGTCCCGCAGTTCCCGGAGCAGATTTGCTTCCGCTACAACCCGGGCCCGCGCCGCACGGGCAACGCCATCATCGGCAACCCGGTCGAGGCCAAATACGGGCTGGCCCACGACCAGGTCGTCGAGGCCTACCGCCGGGCGATCGGCCGCGGCGCTGTGCGCTTCGGAATCCACACCATGGTGGTTTCCAACGAACGCAACTACGGTTTCATGGTGCAGACCGTGGCGATGCTGTTTGAGCTGATCGAATGGGTATCGCAGGAGCTCGACATCCGCTTCGAGTTCATGAACATGGGCGGAGGCCTGGGAATTCCCTACCGTCCGGCGGACGAACCGCTCAATCTGGCGGCATTGGGGGCCGAGGTCACGGAGTTGTTCCGCCGGTTTGAGGCCAAACACGGCTACATGCCGCGGCTTTATATGGAAAGCGGCCGTTTCATGACCGGACCTCACGGCGCGCTGGTCGTCACGGCGATCAACCGCAAGGACATCTACCGTACCTACGTCGGTGTCGACGCCTGCATGTCGGCCCTCATGCGGCCGGGCATGTACGGCGCCTATCACCACATCACGGTACCTAAAAAATTGGGTCAGAATCCGGCCGGAGCGGTGGACGTGGTGGGCTCGTTGTGCGAAAACAACGATAAGTTCGCCATCCAGCGCGAGCTGCCGCCGAT
>CAZNAX010000135.1:0-9084 GCA_964570965.1 uncultured Desulfatibacillum sp. | reverse complement strand
ATCGAAATCAGCGCCGCCGAGTTAGACCGAATGCTGCAGCAGGCTCCACCCGAGCTGAAGCCCCAGCTCGAAAAAAACCGTTTCTATTTACTGGAGCAGGAAGCCGCGCGCCGGGTCATCGTGCGCGAGGCCAAGGCATCCTCCGGCATTCCCGCCAACCTGTCGGACGGCGAGGCGGTTCAGAGTTTGTTCAATCAGGTGGCCGGCAAGGCGACCGTGCCCGAATCCGAAGCCCGGGCCTTTTACGATGCCAACCAGCAGTTGTTCGGCAGTGATCCTTACGACGTGGTCGCCGACACCATTCGGCAGGTGCTGCTTGAAAATAAAAAAGAAGAGGCTGTTCAGGAATACATTCTTTCATTGCAAAAACGCTTAGCCATGCAGGTCAACTCGGAATGGGTGAAAACCCAGTATGTCTTGGCCCGCGACAACCCCGTCGACCGGGCGCGGACCTCGGGCAAACCGAGCCTGATCGAGTTCGGCGCCTCGGGATGCGTTCCCTGCGACATGATGCAGCCCATCCTGGATAAGTTGCGCAAGACCCACGCCGACCGGCTGAACGTGGTGTTCGTCCACGTCGGGCAGGAAAAGGTGCTCGCGGCGCGGTTCGGCATCCGCAGCATCCCGGTGCAGGTTTTTTACGACCCCAACGGCAACGAGGTGTTCCGCCACGAAGGCTTTTTCGCGGAGGCGGAGGTGAATAAAATTCTGGCCCAAATAGGTGTCAAGTAGGAGCCGCCATGCTGGATACGCTTTTTCTCACGGTTAACGAATGGATGGTCGCCGGCAGCGTCCTGGCCGCCGCCGGATGCTTTCTCTGGGGCATGATCAGCGTGCTTTTCAGCCCCTGCCACCTGGCCTCGATCCCGCTGGTCGTTGCCTACGTCGGCGGCCAGCAGACGGCTCTTGTTCCGCGCCGCGCCGCCGGTTACGCGATAGCCTTCAGCTCCGGCCTTTTCATCACCATCGCCGTCATCGGCGCGATCTGCGCCCTGCTGGGCCGCATGCTGGGGGATATCGGCAGCTGGTGGCAGATCCTGATCGGCGCGGTGCTCATTTGGGTGGCGCTCGGGATGCTGGGGGTTGAAAAATGCTCCATGTCCGGAAGCCTCCTCTACCGCCTGAGCCTCAAAGGAATATCGGGAGCCTTCGCGCTCGGCCTGGGCTACGGCATCCTTTCGGGGTCGTGCACCTTCGGCTTCATTGCGCCGATCCTGGCCATCATCACGGTGCAGCAGGAAGTGGCGACCGGGCTCCTCTTCATCCTGCTCTTTGCGATTGGCCATTGCCTGCCGATCGCGATCGCCGGCAGCTCCACCGCAGCCGTGCGGAAGCTGGTGGAAAACAGCGCCTGGCAGGGAGCCGGCGGCTGGTTCCGCAAGGCTGCGGGCGCAGTCATCTGCCTGCTGGGGCTCTACTTCATCATCAACCCCATCTGGACGAACCTGGCTGCTGCCTGAGCTGCTGCTGCCATCACTGAGGGAGATCCGCAGTGTCTGCATTGGCCCAAGAAAACGCCAGGCATCCGCAAGCCGACCTGAAACCTGCGGAGCATAACCACGCTGGCGCAAACTCTTCCTGCGGCCATCACCACGCGCCCGTCGTCGACAGTCAGACCGGCACGCGGCTGCTTCTGACCCTGGGGTTGAACCTGTTGATCCCCGTGGCCCAGATTATCGGCGGCGTCATGGCCAACAGCATGGCGCTGATTTCGGACGCCACGCACAATTTCAGCGACTTCGCCGCCATTCTGATCGCCTACCTGGCGTTCCGCATCGCTCGGCGGGGCGCATCGGTCCGCAACACTTTCGGCTATCGCCGCGCGGAAGTTCTGGCGGCCCTCATCAATGTCGGGCTGTTGATCGGCGCGGCCGTCGTCATCGTCATCGAGGCCGCTGAAAGAATCAAGAACCCCGCCGCCGTGTCCGGTGGCATCGTCATTGGACTGGCGGCCGTGGGCATCCTCGGCAACGGCCTCTCCGCGTGGCTGCTGCATCAGGACGCCAAGCACAGCCTTAACGTCCGAGGAGCCTTCTGGCACATGGTGGGCGACATGTTGACTTCGGTGGCGGTGCTGGCCAACGGCGCCATCCTGTTTTACCGCCCGTGGTATTGGTTGGACCCTGTACTGTCGTTTGTAATTGTTGCTTTCATTCTGAAAAACTGTTGGGCCATCGCCAAGGAGTCTGGCCTGATTTTGATGAATTCGACCCCCCGCCACCTCGACCTGGAAAAAGTCCGGCGTCATCTGCAGGAACTTCCCGAAGTCTGCGGGGTGCATTATCTGCATGCCTGGAACGTGTCATCGAACAGCGTCGCGTTTTCCTGCCATGTGGTGGTGCCCGATCAGACGGTCAGCCGAACTGAACCTCTGGCCGAAAAGATTCGACGCGACCTTCTGGAGTCCTTCGGGATCGATCACCCCGTGTTGCAATTCGAGACTGCGGCCTGCGGCGACGGAGACCTGCTGTGCCAACTGTCCTGCGGAGGCAACGATGTTGGGCATGCCTGAAAACCGATCGAGCTTTGAAGAGCCTTCCCGTAGCGTGCATATGGCACTGATTGCAGCTCGGCTGGCCATGGCAGGAATTTTCATCTATGCCAGCATCGACAAGATCGCCCACCCGGCGGCGTTCGCCAAGGACGTCTACAACTACCAGATCCTGCCGGACGCCTGGGTCAACCTGACGGCCCTCGTGCTGCCATGGCTGGAGCTGCTCCTGGGGCTGTGCCTGCTGGCCGGTGTTTGGATGCCTGGGACCGTGCTGTCGGTGAACGGACTCCTGTTGGCGTTTTTGGCCGCCCTGGTGTTCAACATGGCGCGGGGGCTGGACGTTGACTGCGGCTGCTTCGGCAGCGACGGCCTGGGTCCGTCGATGTCACCCGGCTGGTACCTGTTGCGGGATGCATTGTTTCTATCCCTCGGCGTTTTTATATTCTATGCGGTGTTTTTACAGCGGCGGTTCGAGAGACAGAAAGCCGCTTCGGATAAAGTTCGAAAATGAAACGAAGGAAGCGGTTCGGTTAGAAACGGGATCGCCGTGACGAGTGAAAATTGAACGGGTGCCCCATGCTTTTAGAAAGTTACACTAAAAAGATATTCCGGGCGGAGTGCAACCCGCAATTCGAGTCTCTGCACTGCATCGCCACCTTGGACCAGGATGTGTCGGAGGCTCTGCCCTACCTGAACGCGGTCCTGGGAGGGTTCGAGTACCTCAAGGACCCGCCGGCGGTGATTTTCCGCTCGCGCGGCCGATTGATCACGGTCCACGGCCGTCAAATCGCTGTCAATGCATTGCGGGATGAAGAGGAGGCTGACAAGATCCTCGACTGGCTCAAGCGCGAAATCAACCAGGCCTGGGAAAATCGCACCGAGATCGCGCCCATCACCGAAGGGACGCCCAAACCGCAGGTGTTCGAAATTCTGAAGCTGCTGCCCCGCACCAACTGCCGGGAGTGCGGGGAGCCGACCTGCATGGTGTTCGCCGTTCGGGCGTCCGAAGGGGTCAGGAGCGCATCGGACTGCCCCCTGCTCAAGGCGGAGGCCAGGCAGCACCTGGAGAACTACCTGGGCCGCTTCAACTTCGACGTTTGAAGACTTCTAAGAAATATGAATGAAGCCAAAGCCATCTGGAAACGAGCCGCCTGGCAGATACCGGCACTGTTGATACTAAGTGCGGTCGCAGCCCTGGGCGTCAACGCCCTGCGATCGGACCGACTGCCCCTGGTCGGCGACTTTTCGATGGCAGCGCGCATGACCACCGCCACCGGCGAACGCATGGACATCACCCTGGAGGAAGCCGAGAAGCTCTATTTCACGCATGCGGCGGTGTTCATCGATGCTCGATCGGCTGAGGAATACGCGCAGGGGCACATCCGCGACGCCCGCAGTCTGCCATGGCAGGATGTGGACCTCAACTTCATGGCCGTCACCGCCGACCTGGAATTGACGACCCCGATCGTCACTTACTGCGACGGGGAAACCTGCGAGCTGAGCCATGATCTGGCCCTTTTCCTGCGCGATGCCGGTTTCACGGACACGCGGGTGTTGGTCAACGGCTTGACGGTCTGGCAGCAGGCGGGCCTGCCGGTGGAATCCGGCCCGTCTTCCGCACAAAGATGAAAAGACCTTCAAGGTAGCTGCTTGTTTTTTTTACATTTGTGGGAGCGGCTTTCCAGCCGCGATGATCAAAGCTGAAAGCCTCTCCCACAAGAAGGAAAACAAATTTTTGTGAATTATCGGAAAGGGGAGTTTACAATGAAGCGAACAAGCGTTGCGGTGTGGGTAGGGCTTGTCACGTTAGCGATTTTAGAGTTTTCCGGACCGGCTTATGCTCAGTGCCCGCCACAAAACCGAGTCGAGCAGCTCATTGCGAAATTTGAAGCGCCGGACAAGCGGCTGATCACCCTGCGGCCGACCGATTATTCCGGTTTGTGCGAAGCCCATGTCCAGCTGAATGGCAAGACCCACATCTTTTATACCGGGTCCGCCGGCGATTATTTCCTCATGGGCCAGCTTTATGATTCGGCTTCCGGCCGCAACGTGACGCGTGACACCCTTGAAGCGATCACCTTCTTCAGCCCGGAAGAGATGGAGCGGATGGCCGGTTTGCGCGCCTTCACCATCGGACAGCAGGGCAAGGTTCTTTTCTATGTCACCGACCCTCAATGCCCCTATTGCAAAAAGGGCGCTGAAACACTGGAAAAAATGGCCTCGGCGGGCGAGATCCAGGTGCACTTTTTGCTCTTTCCCTTGGACTCGCACAAGGGAGCCAGAGAGCAATCCGTTTCTACGATCTGCGACAATAAATCGCTGCATGAATTTGAAAGCGGCTACCGCTCCGACAACCTCTGCGAAGACGGCACGCGGAAGATCGACGCCACCCGAGAGGTGCTTTCCCAAAAAGGCGTCAACGGAACCCCGACCTATATCTTCCCGGACCGCAGATTTCACGCGGGCCTGCTGGAGGAAGCTGAACTTCGTCGCCGCCTGGGGCTGACGGCGAAGGGGACCGTTGAAAAACCTTCTGCAAAAAAATCTCCCTAAAACATACTGCTGTCAGCATCGCAGGTCTACGGCTGATACATGAAAGAGTTTTCGCACATCCCGAGGTCCTATATCTTGGCGGCACTTTTTGGAGTCTGGCACACCGCTTGCTGTATTCTTCCAAGTATCCCTGGTTTTTAAATTTACATTCCATTCGGATAAGCCGGCTGCCATTATCTGCCGCTTCTGCTACCAGACCGGTCTAAATGATTACCGTGAGGCCGTTCCTTTTCCCTTAAACACGGAGAATTAAGGATCGACAGCTTCCCTGTTGAAGGTTTTAGTAGTCGTTTGGTCAGAATTGCTGGACAGGTTGACTGGATATTTTTTTCCCAGGTGGATATTCTGGGTGAGTACTTTGTATCCATGCTAAAACTTGCAAGCATGGAGTGGCCATTTTCTCTGCATTTGGCAAATTTTACCAGGAGACATTCATTGGACCTCATCATTGCAGAAAATCTCAGCAAGACCTACCGCACGGGAGAAATTACCACTGAGGCGCTGCGCGGCGTGAGCTTCTCCATCGATGAAGGGGCGTTTGTGTCCTTTGTCGGTCCTTCGGGCAGCGGCAAAACCACGTTGCTGAACCTGGTGGGCTGCCTGGACAAGCCTTCGAGCGGGAAGCTCCTGGTAGCGGGGATGGAGGTCGGCTCGCTCGGCAGCACCGACGCCGCGCTCTTTCGGGGGAAACACATCGGGTTCATCTTCCAGAGTTTCAACCTGATTCCGGTGCTGACGGTTTTCGAAAACGTGGAATACCCGCTCGTCATGGTTCAAAACGTCCCAACCGGCCGGCGGCGCGAAGCCGTGGAAGAGTTGCTGGAAGCCGTGGGAATGACCGACCAGCGCCGCAAAAAGCCGGACCAGCTTTCAGGCGGCCAGAAACAGCGGGTCGCCATCGCACGCGCGCTCGTGACCAAACCTGATCTGGTCCTGGCGGACGAGCCCACCGCCAACCTGGACCATGACACGGCCATGACGATCATCCGCCTGATGAAGGCCATCCGGGACAGGCTGCGGACCACCTTTGTGTTTTCCACCCACGATGCGCGGATCATCGGCGAGGTGGAATCCGTCTTCCGACTCGAGGACGGCCGCCTGAAAAACGACGGGGGAGGATTACGGCATGACTAACCTGTTCAAAATCGCGGCGCGAAACCTGCTGCGCTACAAGCGCCGGACGCTCCTTACCCTGGGGCTGATCGTCATCGGGGTCGTGTTCGTCGCGGTGTTCGTGGGTGTAACCGACTCGTTTAAAAACATGATGATCGGGCAGATCACCGACTCTTACATCGGCCACCTGCAGATCCACCGCAAAGGCTATCTCGCCGCCATCGATACCCTGCCGCTGAACATGAATCTTAAGCTTCGGGCATATGGTAAGATAGAGTCCATTCTCAAGGACACTCCCGGAGTGGAGGCTTACTCGCCGCGTATCAAGCTGGGCGGCATGTTCAGCAACTTCACCGAGACCACTAACATCCGTCTGAACGGGGTGGATCCTGATAAGGAAACCAGGACTTCGCCGCTGCTCCTGTCGCGGGTGCTGGACGGAGAGAAAGCCGTCCTCAAGGGAAAGATCCTGGTACCCGAGCTCCTCGCCCGAGGGATGAAGGTCAAAGTGGGCGACCCGGTCGTGGTTATCGCCACCAACAAGGATGGTTCCGTAAACGGCAAGCAGTTCCAGGTCGGAGGAATCCTCGAAGGCGTCACCGGCCCCGGCGGGCGCGACGGGTACGTGCACATCGAGGACGCCACGGACCTGCTGCGGATGGAAGAGATGGAAATCAGCGAGATCGCCGTGCGGCTGAAAGATTTCAGTCACCTCCAGTCCGTGTTCAAGGATATCGAGGGACGCCTCGCTCAGGAGAAAAACCCGACTGGGCAGGCCGCCTTCGAGGTCCACACCTGGGAGAAGCTCTCACCCTTCTACAACATCGCCCGCATGATCGACCTGATGACCATTTTCATCAAAGTCATGCTGGTCGCCATCGTCCTGGTCAGCATTATGAATGTGATGATCATGGCGGTTTACGAGCGCGTGCGTGAAATAGGGACCATTGCCGCCATGGGCACGCCGCCGCGCAGGATCCTTTCACTCTTCCTGGTCGAAGGATTTCTGCTGGGGGCCGTCGGCGCCGTCGCAGGCGCCCTGCTGAGCGTGGGGGTCCTTTTCGTCCTCAACCTTTCGAAGATCACCTTCAATTTCGGCCAGCAGACCGGACTGCTTTTATCCGCGCGGCTTCATCCCCTGGACCTTCTGGCCGTGGGGGGCATCGTGATCATCGTCGCGGTGGCGGCCAGCCTGCAGCCGTCTCTCAAAGCTGCACGCATGGATCCGATCCAGGCTTTAGGCCATGTTTAGCAGAACGAAATCCTCCTTCGCCCCCTTTGATAAAGGGGGTTGGGGGGATTTTTAAGTGACTTTATCGGAAATCGACAGCCTCGCCCGGACGCTTAAGCCGAAAGGAAGATTCAAATGTTCAAGCTTCTATATGTACTGATATCGCTTGCGAGCGCCACCGGCGCTTACGCACTAGACGGGGCCCAGATCCTCGAAAAAGTGGACCGCAACCTGGCGCCGAATTCTTATGAACTCTACCGCAAGCTGATCAACATCGAGCCGAACGGCGCCAAAAAGGAATATGTCCTTTTCACCGTTAAAAAGGGAAAGGACATGGTGGCCGGGGTGTTCCTCTCCCCGGCCAGCGAAAAGGGCCGCAGCACGCTGCGGCTGGGGGACAACATGTGGCTCTACATCCCGAACGTGGGCAAGCCCGTACGCATCACGAGCCTGCAATCCGTCATCGGCGGGGTGTTCAACAACGCCGACCTCCTGCAGCTCGACTACAGCGATGAATATGACGTGGCGCGGATTGAGGAGTCGGATAGAGAATTCGTTCTCGACCTCAAGGCCAAGACCAAGACCGTAGCCTATGATCGGCTGAAAATGTGGGTGGATCGCGAAAAGATCGTGCCCACGCGGATCGAGTGCAAAACCGAGGCCGACATGCTCATCAAAACCCTCTACTTCAAGGACATCCAGGACTTCAGCGGCGGTTTCGTACGGCCGGCCGTCATCGAGACGGATAGCCCGCTTTACAAAGGCTACAAGTCGATCATGATCTTTGCGAAACTCAAGGTGCGGGAACTGGCCGATGAGGTCTTCACCCTTACCTACATGCCCAACATCGAATCCCTGCGCTGAGCGGTTTCACATCCTGAAACCGCTGATTGCGGCTTGCATATAAGCAGGTGATAGCGCGTGTGCCCTGATCATGCTGCGGCAAAACCCCCTCTCACCCCCTTTGCCAAAAGGGGGCTGGGGGGGATTTATTCTTCGGCCGCTTTAGGGTGGCAACGTAAAAGGCCGATTGAAAGAGGGCGAAGCGTTCGACGGTCATTAAGCAATTTGAGCGCAATGGGACGCTTGCTTATGGTCGTCGCGCTGATCGCTTTTCCGTTTTCCGCAGCCGCAGACGACTACTCCTTCGACCCGTCGGAGACCGACAAAAAACCCTATTCCTTCGGCGGATACGCGGAAGCCAAGCCGATGCTCTTCGCCCTCGACCGGGATGCCGCTCTCTACAAGACCCGTTTTTATGACCGGAACGTAAGCAACCCCCTCAGCGAGTACGATTTCACCCTGCAGCTCGACGCTGGGGTCGAGTGGAACATCTTCAAGGCGTTCGCGCGGGTCAACAACAGCCTCGACCGCACCTACGACGGATGGTCTGACGACTCCAAACCGTATGAACTGTTTCTGGCCGCCAAGCCGACTCCCTCGCTCACCGCTGCCGCAGGGAAATTGACCGCCAAATGGGGAAAGGGCTATGCCTGGAACCCGGTCGCCTTCCTGGACCGGTCCAAGGACCCGGACGACCCCGCACTCAACCTGGAGGGCTATTACATGGCGGGTTTCGATTACATCCGCAGCTTCGAGGGGCCGCTCAAAACCTTTTCCTTGTCACCTTTTCTGCTCCCGGTGGACTATGGGCTGAACCATGACTTCGGCGAATCCGGCCACCTCAATTATG
>CAZNAX010000134.1:1846-9237 GCA_964570965.1 uncultured Desulfatibacillum sp. | reverse complement strand
CGGCCTCGGCCGGCTCGACCCCCAGCCCCAAGCCCATCAGCCCGTCGGTCAGCAGGTTCAGCCACAAGAGCTGCAGCGGCCGCAGGGCCACGTGGATCCCGAACAGCGGGGCCGCCAGCATGACCAGCACCTTGCCGAGGTTGCCGCCGAGGGAGAACTTGATGAAGCGCATCAGGTTGGCGTAGATCACGCGCCCCTCCTCCACGGCGGCGACGATGGTGGCGAAATTGTCGTCGACCAGCACCATGTCGGCCGCTTCCTTGGCGACGTCCGTGCCCGTGATGCCCATGGCGATCCCGATGTCGGCCTTTTTGAGCGCCGGTGCGTCGTTGACGCCGTCGCCGGTCATGGCCACCACTTGGCCGCGCTGCTTCAGGGCGTCCACGATGCGCAGCTTGTCCTCGGGCGACACCCGCGCATAGACCGACACTTCGTCGACGATTCCGGCAAGCTCCGAAGGCCCCATGCGGCTGAGAGCCTCGCCGGTGACCGCTTCCGGCCGGCCGGCCATGCCGAGGTCGTGCGCGATGGCGGCGGCCGTCAGGGGGTGGTCTCCGGTGATCATCACGGGGCGGATGCCGGCGGCCTTGCAGGTATCCACTGCCGGTTTGACTGCGGCGCGCGGGGGGTCCATCAGGCCGATGAGGCCCAGAAACGTAAGATCGCGTTCGATGAGATCCGCGTCGGCGGACGCGGTGGGAGCCTCCAGCAGCCGGCAGGCGACCCCCAGCACCCGCATCCCGGCCTGTGCCAGCCCGTCGCCCGCCGCGCGGATTTGGGCCTGTAGCGCAGCGGTGAGCGGCTCTGGCCGCTCACCGGTCCACACCCGCGTAGCGCGCGCCAGCAGGCCGTCCGCGGCGCCCTTGGTGAAGGCCACCTGCTCTGAGCCCTTAAAGGGAAGCAGGGCATCGGGTACGCCGTCGCCGTCGGCCAGCCGATGCACCGTAGTCATGCGCTTGCGGTTGGAATCAAACGGCGCTTCGGCCACGCGCGGGGCCGCCGCTTGCAGCCGGTCCTGGAACATCCCGGAGCGGGCCGCCGCCACCAGCAGCGCCCCCTCGGTCGGATCGCCGATGGCGCTGAAACACCCGGGGCCGGCATCGGCCTTGAGCACGGCATCGTTGCACAAGGCCCCCGCGGCCAGGGTCAGCCGGATGGGCTGCGGCACGTCCCAGCCGGCGGAGATGCGGCATTCATCCGGCGTCACGGAGGGCCGGTGGCGGCGCAGGGTCTCGATAAGGTCCAGGCGTTCACCGGCCGCGTCGACCACCGTGACCGTCATGCGGTTTTCGGTGAGCGTCCCGGTCTTGTCCGAGCAGATCACGGTGACCGCCCCGAGGGTTTCCACCGCCGGCAGCTTGCGGACCAGAGCGTTGCGCCGCAGCATGCGCTGGGCGCCTAAGGCGAGCGTGATGGTGACGACGGCCGGAAGCCCCTCGGGGACGACCGCCACCGCCACGCTGACCGCCGTCAGAAACATGTCGGCCAGGGGCTCGCCGCTTAACCAGCCGACGACCGCCACCAGGACCGCCGCCAGTCCCCCCGCGGCCGCCAGGGCCTTGGCGAGCTGGTCCAGGCGGCGCTGCAGCGGGGTCCGCTCCGGGGCCACGTCCTGAATGAGGGTCGCGATTCTTCCGAGCTCCGTGTTCATCCCGGTGGCCACCGCCACGGCGCGGCCGCGGCCGTAGGTGACGGAGGTGCCCAGGTAGGCCATGTTGCGGCGGTCGCCCAGGGGCAGATCGGATAGAGGGATCGCCTCTACGGTTTTTTCGATCGGCTCGGATTCGCCGGTCAACGCCGCTTCCTGGATCCTCAGATGGGCGGCTTCCAGCAGGCGCAGGTCCGCCGGCACCGCGTTGCCCGCTTCCAGCAGGACGATATCGCCCGGGACCAGCTCGCCGGCGGGTATCTCGTTCACCGCTCCGTCGCGGCGCACGCGGACCGCCGGGACGGCCAGCTGTTGCAGGGCCGCCATGGCCCGCTCGGCGCGATTTTCCTGAATGAAGCCGAGAACGGCAAAGAGCGTCACGATGGCCAGGATGGCCGCGGTTTCGGTGCCCTTGCCCAGGAAGGCCGAGATCACCCCGGCGGCGATCAGGATCAGCACCATGGTTTCGGTGAACTGCTCCCAGAGCATACGCAGGGGACCTTTGCCGCGACGCTCCTTGAGTTCATTCCGACCATGGACCTGCATCCGCTCCGCGGCCGCGGCGGCCGTGAGGCCGGTTTCGGAGGTGGACCACTTTTTCAGAACAGCGTCCACGGATTGCGTGTGCCAACGAGGTGTCATCCGATTTCACCGAAAAAGAAACTGCCGCCGGCGGGGCCGGCGGCAGTTTCTTTTATTGGAGCAAGCGCCGGCCAGCGCTGGAAATAAGGCCGACCAGCCGCGCAACCACTCGAATCAGAAAGCGCCAGCAGATGCCGACGGCCTCCCTCAGCCGCCCGGGAGCGACGGCCCGTGCCTGGGGGGCCGGCGGCGCCGCTTCGAGCTCGGCGACCCGGGCCTTGAGGCGGCCGGTTTCGCGCTCCATTTCCGTGCGCAGATCGCTCAGGGTGGCCGTCAGCGTCCTGACCGCAGTTTCGGCGGCATCGCGGCCGGAACGCGCTTCCTGAATCTCGGCGGTGAGTCGGCGTTCGCGGGCGTGGGCGCGCAGGCCCTGCAGCATCCACGCCATGCCGGCGCCGATCAGCGCGGCGGCCGCCAGGAAGACCAGAACCTCACCGATCAGGTATGCCATGAACAAACCTCCTTTACTGGATCAGGATCAGCTCCACCCGCCGATTCATGGCCCGGCCTTTGCGGGAGCGGTTGTCCACCAGGGGCCGGCTCTCCCGGTAGCCGCGCGCTTGCAGCCTGGCGCCGTCGATCCCCGCCGACACCAGCCGGTCGGCGACCGCCCGGGCCCGTCGCAGGCTTAAGCGTTGATTGTAGGACCTGGATCCGACGGCATCGGAGTGGCCGGCCACTTCGATCCGCAGGTTCGGCCATTTACGCAGGGTCTCAACGATGGCCTGCAAACGCGGCTCGCTGTCCGGCGTCAGGCGGGTGCTGTCGAACTCGAAGTGCAGCAGGGCCAGCTGCGCTCCGGTCGGCTCAGGCGCGGCGGCCGCCGACTCAGGCTTGGAGGGAGCCGGGGGAGCCCCTTGATGGGGCGCCGGCGTTTCCGATAGGGGTCGGGAAAGCGCTCCTGGAACGGGCGGCGCAAGGACCGGCCGCGCGGGCATGGCCTCGGCCGCCGCAGCGACGGGCGGCGGATCGGGCGTCGCAAGCGCGATCGCTTCCGTCCGGACCTCCACCGGGGGTGCACTGGCCGCCGGTGCATCGGGCGGGCGGGCGGGTGACGGGGATTTCTCCGGCGGCGCCGGATGCGGCGCGCGCTCGGCAGGCGGGAGAATCTCGGCCGGCAGAGGCGCTACGGCCAGGTGGTCGCGGACCGCGCCCACCCCCCGCATGGAGCCGGCAATGGCGCGCATGCGAGCACGCGTATAGGGGTCGGGTACCTGGCCGCTCAAGATCACAGTGCGGCCTTCGACCGATACCGTGACGCGGGGATCCAGGCCGGCGGTCTGCAGGGCGGCGACCGTGCGCGCCGCGATGTCCCCGGGGATGTGCTGCACGACCCAGACGACACCCGCCGCTGCCACGGCTAAGAGGGCGGCAGTCCCTGATAACCAAATGCGGCGGCGCTTGCGGCGGTCATCCTCGCTGAGCATGGGATATACTCATGGGTTGGTTTGACACCGCCGACCTGCGCGTCAAGGTCGTTCGGTGCGGTTCCTCTTGCGAGGTGGATAACCCGGCGCCGGCCGAAAAGTCAACCGGCGGCGCCCGAACGTCCGCTGCCTTCCACCCCCCGCTGGCAGGTCGCCTGTTTCAGCTCGGCGGCGCGGCCGGCGAGGATCTCGGCCAGGTCCGGCCGGTCGAGGTGTTCCTCGATCAGTCGCTCGAAGGCGCTGCCGATGACCACGCCGTCCGCAATCCGGGCCACTGCGGCGACCTGCGCGGGAGACGAGATGCCGAACCCCACGCAGACCGGAAGCCGGGTCGCCGCGCGCAGCTCGTGCAGCTTGCCGGCGATCTCATCGGGCCGCAGCCCCCCGCTGCCCGTGACGCCCAGCTGGGAGACGTGATAGATGAAGCCCGAAGCGCAGGCCGCGATCCGGCGCAGGCGCTCCGGCGGGGTGGTGGGGGCCGTCAGGCGGATCAGGCACAGGCCGTTGTCCGACCACCGCTCGGTCAGCTCGGCCGATTCCTCCGGCGGCAGGTCCACCACGAGCACCCCGTCCGCGCCGGCCCGGAGGGCGTCGCGGTGGAAGGCCGCCGCGCCGTAGGCCAGGATGGGGTTGTAGTAGCTGAAAACGACCATCGGGATCTGGGTGTTCCGGCGCAGGGCCGCGACCATGGCCAGCACCTGGGGCAGGCCGACGCCGGCCGCCCGCGCCCGGTCCGAAGAGCGCTGAATGACCGGGCCGTCCGCGGTCGGGTCTGAGAAAGGCACCCCGAGCTCCAGCAGGTCCAGCCCGGCCGCGCACATGGCGGCCATGATCCGCAGGGACCGGCCCGGGTCCGGGTCGCCGGCCGTGACAAACCCCACCAGCGCTTTTTCGTTCCGGCGGGTGAGCCGCTCGAAGGTCGCATCGATCCGGTTCATGTCGGGCGTTTCTCCTTTCGGTCCTGGAACAGCTCCTGCAGGCGAGGGACCGCGATGGCCAGGTCCTTGTCCCCTCGGCCGGAAAGGTTCACCACCAGCAGGTCCTGCCGGGGGCGCTCCCGTGCGGCATTCAGCGCCCAGGCCAGGGCGTGCGCGCTTTCGAGTGCGGGAATGATCCCCTCCAGGCGGCAGAGGGTCTGGAAGGCCTGCAGGGCCTCATCGTCGGTCACGGCGACATAGCGCGCGCGCTGCCGGTCCTTCAGCAGGGCGTGTTCGGGGCCGACACCGGGATAATCCAGGCCGGCCGAGATTGAATGCGCTTCGCGGATCTGGCCGCCGGCCTCCTGCAGGACATAGGACTTGGAGCCGTGCAGGACGCCCACGCTGCCGGCGCAGAGGGCCGCGGCATGCCGGCCGGTGCCGATGCCCTTCCCGGCGGCCTCCACTCCGATCAGCTCGACCGGGTCTTCGATGAACGGGTGGAACAGCCCCATGGCGTTGCTGCCGCCGCCGACGCAGGCGATGAGGGCGTCCGGCAGCCGGCCGGCCAGCGCCTGCACCTGGCGCTTGGTCTCGATGCCGATGACCTGCTGGAAGTCCCTGACCATCATCGGATAGGGGTGCGGGCCGGCCACCGAACCGATGACGTAGAAGGTGTCGGTCA
Organism: uncultured Desulfatibacillum sp.; assembly: GCA_964570965.1. Lineage (GTDB taxonomy): Bacteria > Desulfobacterota > Desulfobacteria > Desulfobacterales > SpSt-501 > SpSt-501. The sequence goes on along the minus strand of CAZNAX010000134.1, from coordinate 3,918 downwards.
CGGCCTGCACCCAGGTGCGCATGGCCTCGTTCATGGCGTCCTTGAGGGTGCCGCTGCCCCCGGACACGGGCGCCACCTCGGCCCCCAAGAGCTGCATGCGTTGCACGTTGGGGGCCTGTCGCCGGATGTCCTCGACCCCCATGAAAATCCGGCACGGCAGACCGAAGAGGGCCGCAGCGGCCGCCGTGGCGACCCCGTGCTGGCCGGCCCCGGTCTCGGCGATGAGCTTGCGCTTGCCCATCCAGCGGGCGAGCAGGGCCTGGCCGATGGTGTTGTTGATCTTGTGGGCGCCGGTGTGCGCGAGGTCCTCGCGCTTGAGGTAGATGGCCGCGCCGCCGGCATGCCGCGTCAGGCGTTCGGCCGGAAAGAGCGGCGTCGGGCGGCCGGCGAAGTCCCGCAACAGCCGCGCAAGCTCCTGCTGGAACCGCGGGTCCGGTGCGATGCGGCGGTAAGACGCTTCCAGTTCCTGAATGGCCGGCATCAGGGCCTCGGCCACATAGCGGCCGCCGTAGGGGCCGTAATGCCCGGCCGCGTCAGGTCCGCGGCAGGCGGCCGGATCAAAAGATGCGTGCAGCGAGTTCATGCGAAGATCGTCCTCCTGGCTTTGACCGTGGCAACGGCCGCGATCAATTGTTTGACCTTGCACAGGTCCTTACGCCCGGGGCCTGCTTCCGCGCCCGAGCTGACGTCGACGGCGTCCGGGGATGCCGCGCGAACGGCCTGCGCGGCATTTTCGGGGCCGAGGCCCCCGGCCAAGATCAAAGGATGGCGCCTGGCGAGGGCTTCGGCGTCGCCCCACTCCCAGCTCCGGGCGTTGCCTCCCGGCAGGGGGCCATTTCCACATTCCACCAGGAAGGCGGAAGCCGGAAACCGCGCGGCTTCCGTGAAACCGGGCGCCCGGCCGGCAAAGAGCGCCTTGATGACGAAGAGCCCTTCGCGGCGGAGCCGGGCCACGAGTTCGGGCGTCTCGTGACCGTGGAGCTGGACGGCCGCGAATCCGGTGCGGTCGACGGTGCGCATCACGGCATCGAAAGATGCGTCCACAAAGACCCCCACGCAGGCGACCCCCGGCGGCAGGGCGCGGCGGATCTCTGCGGCCACGGCCGCAGCGACGTTCCGGGGGCTGGCGGGATAAAACACGCAGCCGACGGCCCGCGCGCCGGCCTCCGCGCAGGCCACGGCCTCATCGATGCGCGTCAGCCCGCAGATCTTGACCTGCAGGCCGCCGCCTTTTCGCAGAGCCGCCTCGGCCCCCTGCCGTTTAGGTTTCTGCATCCTCGTTTTCTCCCCTGAGCATTTGCAGAAAGCCCGCCGGGGTTTCTGAAAGCACCAGACTTTCGCCGATCAGGAAATTGAACACGCCCCGGGCTTGGTAGCGCCGGATGTCGGCGCGACTCTTGATCCCGCTGGCGGCCACGGCGACCTGGTCCGGCCGCAGCAGCGGCACCAGCCGCAGGGTGTGGTCCAGGTCGGTGTCGAATGACTTCAAGTTGCGGTTGTTGATGCCGATCAGCCGCGCGCCGGCGCGGCTGGCGGACGATAGGTCCGCGCCGGTGTAGATCTCCACGAGGACGGCCAACCCCAGGCCCGCAGCCAGGCCGATCAGATCCTTGAGCTGCGGCGGATCCAGGATGCGCGCGATGAGCAGCACGGCGTCGGCGCCCATCGCGGCGGACTCGTAGACCTGGTAGTCGCAAAAAATAAAGTCTTTGCGCAGCACCGGCAGATCGCAGGCCGCGCGGGCGTGCTGGAGGTCTTCCGGCGAGCCGAGAAAAAAGCCTTTTTCGGTCAGCACCGAGACGGCCGCAGCGCCGCCGGCCGCATAGGCCGCGGCTATGCCGGCCGGATCGAGATCCGCCCGGATCATCCCCCGGGAGGGCGAGGCGCGCTTGACTTCGGCGATGATGTTGACACCCGCAGGTCCCGGCGTCTTTAATGCCTCGAAGAACGGCCGGATGTCCCGCCGAGCCTCGGCCGCTTCGCGCAGGCGGTTCAGCGGAACATCCCGCCGGGCGGCCGCGACCTCGGTACGCTTGGCCGCGACGATGCGGTCTAAAATGTCGATTGGCATG
>CAZNAX010000134.1:0-1746 GCA_964570965.1 uncultured Desulfatibacillum sp. | reverse complement strand
TGAAGCGGACCAGCTGCTCCAGCTTGGTGCGCGCCGCACCGCCGTCGATGGACTCGGCCGCCAGACGCAGGCCGTCCTCGAAGCCCTCGGCCCGTCCGGCCGCCATCAGCGCGGCGGCGGCATTGAGCCGCACGACCTCGCGCGCCCCGCCCGGCTCGCCGTTCAGGATGCGACGGGTCAGCGCGGCGTTGAACGCCGGGTCTCCGCCGGCGATCTCCGCCGGAGCCGCGCGCCGGCCCAGGAAACGCTCCGGCGCGATGTCGTAGGTGCGGATGAGCCCGTCCTTCAATTCCGTGACGCGGGTCGGCGCGCAGGCCGAGATTTCGTCCAAGCCGTCGTGGCCGTGCACGACCAGGGCGCGTCGCGAGCCGAGCAGCCGCAGGGCCTCGGCGAACATTTCGGTCAGCGGCGGGGCAAAGACCCCGAGCAGCTGGCAGTCGGCCCCGGCCGGATTGGTGAGCGGGCCGAGCATGTTGAAGATGCTGCGGATCCCCAGTTCCTTGCGCGCCGCCGCCGCGTGCCGCATGGCACCGTGGTAGAGCGGCGCGAACAGAAAACCGATGCCGATCCGCCCGACGGCCTCCTCCACGAGGTCGGGCGGAGCGTTGAGGTTGACCCCCAGGGCCTCGATCAGGTCGGCGCTGCCGCAGCGGCTGGAGACGGAACGGTTGCCGTGCTTGGCTACGGTCACCCCACAGCCGGCGACCACAAAGGCCGTGGTGGTCGAGATGTTGAAGGTGCCGGCGGCGTCTCCGCCCGTGCCGCAGGTGTCCACCGCCGGCGCCGGGGCCTGGATGCGCCCGGCTCGCCGGCGCATGGCGCGCGCCGCCCCGGCCAGTTCCTCGAAAGTTTCGCCCTTGGTGGCGAGCGCGGCCATGAAGGCCGCGATCAGGGCGTCCGAGAGGGTGCCCGAGAAGATTTCGCCGATCATCGCCGCCATCTGGTCAGCGCTCAGGTTCTGGCGTTGGATGATCTTTCGAAGGTGGTCGCGGAACATAATTCTACCCTCCTGAAAAAAAGAAAGTGCCCAAAATTATAGTGCCCAACCCGGACAAGCCGGGACCAAATTCGAAATCCGAAGCACGAAACTCGAAACAAATTCGAACACATCTATTATCCCCTATTGCTCATTCGCTTATTCACAGAGCCGTCAAACATAAATACTCTGGTGGGTCATCTTCAGAAAGTTGCGCAGCAGCCGCTTGCCCACGGTCGTCATGATGGATTCCGGATGGAACTGCACCCCTTCCGTGAGATGGCTGCGGTGGCGCAGGCCCATGACCTCGCCGTCCTCGGCCTCGGCGGTCACCTCCAGACACGCGGGCAGCGACTCGCGCGCCACGGCCAGCGAGTGGTAGCGCATGGCTTCGAACGGGCTCTGGATGCCCTGGAAGAGATCGCGGCCGTCGGCGGTCACCGCCGAGGTCTTGCCGTGCATCAACTGCCGGGCGGCAACCACCTGGCCGCCGAAGGCGAGCGCGATGGCCTGATGCCCCAGGCAGACGCCCAGGATCGGGATGCGGCCTGAAAAACGCTGGATGGCCGGGACGGTGATGCCGGCGTCCTCGGGCCGCCCCGGACCCGGGGAGATGACCAGCCCCCGGGGCGCGAGGGCTTCAAGCTCATCCACGGTCAGCTGATGGTTGCGGGCGACCCGCACCTCCGCACCCATCTGCATCAGGTACTGGTAAAGGTTGTAGGTAAAGGAATCGAAATTGTCGATCATGACCAGCATGAGGCCTCCTT
>CAZNAX010000133.1:0-9381 GCA_964570965.1 uncultured Desulfatibacillum sp. | reverse complement strand
CGCACACCCCCAGCCTTTATGAATCCCCCGCGCTGCAGGCCGTGACCGGACCGGCTCTGCGGCCCGGGGGGTTGGAGCTGACGCGGCGGGCGTTGGGCTTCTCCGATTTGCCGGCCGGAGCGCGGGTGGTCGACATCGGCTGCGGGACCGGGGTGACTGCCCACTACCTGCGGCGGCACTGCCGGCTGGAGGCGTTCGGCCTTGACCGCTCATCCGGCATGCTCGGCCAGGCCCGGCAGATGGACCCCGGGCTGCCCCTCGTACAAGGGATCGCCACCCGCCTGCCTTTTGGGGATCACCGTCTGGCCGCCGTGATGTGCGAGTGTGTCCTGTCCCTGGTGGACGATCCCGATGCGGCCTGGCGCGAACTCCACCGTGTTCTCGCCCCGGGCGGGCTCCTGATGGTGGCGGACGTCTATGCCCGCGCACCGGACCACGCCGGGGGCCTGAGATCGTTTCCAGCGGCCTGCTGCCTCAAAGGGGCAACGTCCCGCGACGAACTGGTGGGCCGGATGCAGCGATCCGGGTTCACGCTCCTCGTCTGGGAGGATCACTCGCAGGCCTTGAAGCGCCTGGCGGCGCAACTGGTGCTCGCCTGCGGGTCCCTGCAGGCGTTCTGGGGGGCGGCCGGTGCCTCCGCCTCCGTGAACACGGTTCCATTTCCCGACCACCGGGCGCACCCCGGGTATTTCCTGGCGGTGGCCCGCAAGGAAGGCAACTCATGATGGACGACGTCATGATGCGCATGCTGCAGCTTTCCCAGAAAGGCTACGGCTGCAGCCAGATTCTGATCCGGCTGTTCCTGGAGGCGCGCGGCGAGGACAACCCCGCCCTGGTCCGCTCCATGGCCGGTCTGGCCTATGGGTGCGGCGGGGGGCGTGCCACCTGCGGCACGCTGACCGGGGGCTGCTGCGCCTTGGCGCTCTATGCCGGCAAGGGGGAGGACGGCGAAGCCGGCTCCGAACGGCTGCTGCTGATGCTGCAGGAGTTGAGCGACTGGTTCGAAAACCAGGTGGGAGGGCCCCACGGCGGGATGGCCTGCGAGACGATCGTGGGCGTGGGAGGCCCGGCGGCCGCCCGTAAGCGTTGCGGCGCGATTGTGGCGGACACCTATGCCAAGGTGCTGGAGATCCTGGCCGCCCACGGCTTCGATCCCGCCGGCGCCTGATTGGACGCACACCCATGGAGCGTGAAACCACCGAAAGCCTCTGCCCGGTCTGCTTGAACCGCATCGGCGCGGCGCGGATCGCGTGCGGCGAACAGGTGCAACTGGTCAAGACCTGCCCCGAACACGGGGAATTCAGGGCGGTCGTCTGGAACGGCCGGCCGAGCATGAGGCAATGGCAGCGCCCCAAAACGCCCTTGCTGCTTCGCCCTGTATTTCAAGAGACGCTGCGGGGCTGCCCCTTCGACTGCGGCTTGTGCCGTGATCACCGGCAGCGCTCCTGCACCGTGCTGCTGGAGGTGACGCGCCGCTGCAACCTGCACTGCGCCGTGTGCTTTGCCGGGTCGCATCCGGGGGACGCGGCCGATCCCAGCCTGGAGGACATCCGCGACTGGTACCGGAGGGTGCTCGGCATGGCCCCCGGCAGCAACATCCAGCTCTCCGGCGGTGAGCCCACCGTGCGGGACGACCTGCCTGAGATCGTAGCCGCCGGCCGTCAGCTCGGCTTCGGCTTCATCCAGCTCAACACCAACGGGATCCGGCTGGCCGATGATCCCGAATACCTTAAGGCCCTCAAGGAGGCCGGGCTGGCGAGCGTCTTCCTGCAGTTCGACGGCACCGACGATACGGTCCACATGAAACTGCGCGGCCGGCCGCTGGTGGACGTGAAGCGCCGGGCGATCGATGCCTGCGCGGATCTCGGTGTCGGGGTCGTGCTGGTGCCGACGCTGGTCCCGGGGGTGAACACCCACCAGATCGGAAGCCTGCTGCGGCTGGCCGTCGGTCTGTCACCGGGGGTGCGGGGCGTGCATTTCCAGCCCGTCAGCTATTTCGGGCGCTACCCCCAGATAGTTGATGACGCATCCCGGATCACGCTGCCCGAATTGATGGCAGCGATCGAAAACCAGTCGGCCGGAATGTTCAAAGCGGCCGATTTTCGCCCGCCCGGATGCGAGAATGCCTGGTGCTCGTTTCACGCCGACTCCATCGTCCTGCCGGGCAGCCTTGTCCGAGCGCTGCATCCCGCCCGGCCGTTCTCGGGCTGCTGCCCACCGATCCCGGCCGAGGAGGGCGCGCGGCGCGCCATGGCGCACGTCTCCCGGCAGTGGGCGGCGCCGGACCGAAAACCGGCGGACCCTGCACTGCCGGCGGTCAAGTCCTCCGAAGACGCAGTCGATTCGCCCGGCGGCGGGCCGCTGCACCTGGACGACTTCCTCGATCGCGCCCGCACCCACGTCTTCACGGTGTCCGCCATGGCTTTCCAGGACGCCTGGACCATCGACTTGGAGCGGCTGCGGGAATGCTGCATCCATGTGCTGGATCCGATTCGTGGACTGGTGCCTTTCTGCGCGTTCAATCTCACCGCTATCGATGGAAGGCCTTTGTATCGGCGATGAACACTTTGCGCATCACGCCGCTTGAACGCTGGATCAAAGACCGCATTGGTCTTGAACCTCAGAGCGCTTTCACCCGAGATCACGTGAGGCGATTCCAGCTGGAAAAGATCAGGCAGACCCTGACATATGCCTCCCAAAGAAGCCCCTTCTATCGCCGACAGCTGTCCGGCTGCGCCCCCGCCGATTTATTGAATTTTGAGGATTTCGCGGAGTATCCTTTCACAACCGCGGAGGATCTGGTCCGCGACCCGCTTGAATTCCTTTGCGTCTCCCAGTCGGACGTGGCCCGCGTGGTCACGCTCCGGTCCTCCGGCTCGACCGGCCATTCGAAGCGGGTCTTTTTCGACCCGGAGGACCTGGACCGGACCGTTGATTTTTTTCAACAGGGCATGTCGTCATTGGTTTGTCCTGGAGACCGCGTGCTCATCCTGCTGCCAGGAGGCTTGCCGGGCAGTGTCGGGGAGTTGCTCGTCGAGGGGCTCGCCCGCAATCATGTGGAGGGAATCGTTCACGGGCCGGTCCAAGATCCCGCGCAAACCATCGATGAGATTCTAGCCCGCCGGGCGCAGTGCCTGGTAGGGATTCCCGTGCAAGTTCTCTCGCTGGTCAGACACCCGCAAAGCCGGCGCATCCCGCAGGGATTCATCCGCAGTGTTCTGTTGAGCACCGATTACGTTCCCGCCGCGATTGTAGCGGACATCCAACGGAGCTGGGGCTCAAGCGTCTACCAGCACTACGGCATGACGGAAATGGGATACGGCGGAGGGGTCGAGTGCGACGCCCACGACGGCTATCATCTCCGCGAGGCGGACCTCTTCGTGGAGATCGTCGACCCGGCCACCGGCAGGTCCCTGCCGGACGGTGTCTCCGGCGAGGTCGTCGTCACCGCCCTCACCCGCTGCGCCATGCCCCTGATCCGCTACCGCACCGGCGATCAGGCCCGGTTCCTTCCCGACTATTGCCCCTGCGGCAGCATGCTGCGGCGCCTCGGCAAGGTGCAGGGTCGGTTGATGAACGGTGCGGCGCTGGGGCCGCTGGCCTGGCTCAAGATGGCGGCATTGGACGAAGCGCTGTTCGCCATACCGTCCGTTCTCAACTTCCAGGCCGAACTGGTCCCGGCTAACGGATGCAGCCGACTAAGGATAACCCTCCATTGCGACCCCTGCGGGCTGGACGACACCGTGGCCCAAATTCAAGCGGCACTTGCCCGTTTGCCGGCGGTCCATGAGGCCGTCTCCCGGGGGCGCCTGGCCATTGACCCGATCCGGCTGACACCCGAAACCTGGTTCACGAGCGGGGCCGCGAAACGTACCCTTATCGACCGAAGACAGGAGCGATCGATTCCATGAACCTCATTGCGGAAACGGCCGTCAGACTGATGGACGACCACCAGGCATTCGTCCTGGCGACGATCGTCAACCGCCAGGGATCCGCACCCCGAACGGCGGGTACGCGCATGATCGTTATGTCGGACGGGAGGGCCGTCGGCACGATCGGCGGCGGCCTGCTCGAAGCCCGGGTCATTGAAACGGCCGGAGACGTGCGGAATTCGCACCGTCCCCAGGTAGTCCCCTTCGACATGACCCAATCTGAATTGGCCACGATGGACATGGTCTGCGGCGGACGGCTGGAGGTGCTTCTGGAGCTCATCGATCCCGGGACCCCTGCGGCAACGGTGCTCAAAGGGTGGCGGGAAGCACAGTCAGAGTCTGGCCGCTGCTTCTTCCTGACCGAACTGCGCTTCGCCGGCGACCGGCTGGAAGGCCTCGGCCATGCCCTGCTGAAAAACCGCCGCATCGTTTGCGGCGGGCTTTCCCTCTCTCCGGCGGCCGTTGAGAAACTGGCCCGCGACCACAGAGCTGCCACCCGCCTGCACGCCGTTACCTGCGGCGGGTCCTTAATGCTGATCGATCCGGTTCTCCCGTGGGAGACCGTCTTTCTGTTCGGAGCCGGCCATGTCGCGCAGCCCACCGCCCGGCTGGCCGCCTTCGTCGGCTTCCGCGTGCGGGTCGTGGACGACCGGAGCGAGTTTGCCAGCAGCGAACGTTTTCCGGAAGCCGATGAGATCCGAGTGGTTGAGGATTTCGACTCGGCCCTGAAAGGACTGGTGATCGACCGCAGCGCTTTCTTCGTCATCGTAACCCGCGGCCACCTGCACGACAAAACGGTATTGATGCAGGCCTTACGAACGGAGGCGGCCTACATCGGGATGATCGGCTCGCGGCGCAAGCGGGACCACATTTTCAATGCGCTCCTGAAACAGGGGTTCACGGAAACTGATTTGCAAAGGGTGCATTCGCCAATCGGCCTCAACATCGGCGCGGAAACCCCTGAGGAGATTGCATTGAGCATCGTTTCCGAATTAGTTCATGCCCGCGCCCAAAGGCGGCAAGGATGAATCCGGAAGGCGCCACCGCGCTCGTGCTGTCGGCCGGATTTTCCGAACGCATGGGGGAGTTCAAACCGCTGATGACGCTCGGTGGAATGACGCTTCTGGAACGGGTCATTCGGCTTTTTCAATCGGCCGGTGTCAACCGCATTCATGTGGTGGTCGGCCACCGCGCGATTGAGTTGACTCCCCTGATCCAACGCTTGGGCGGCCACTGCGTCTTGAACGTCCGCTACGCCGACGGCATGTTCTCATCTGTGGCGGCCGGAGTGGCGAGCCTGGATGAGCGCACCGAGTCCTTTTTCGTCATGCCCGTGGACATTCCCCTCGTAAGAGCTGCGACGATCCGCATCCTTATAAGCACCTTCCGACCCGGCACGACAGTGATCTGCCATCCAATTTTTCTGGGCCGCCGTGGGCACCCGACGTTGATCGATAGACGCTTTATCAAGACGATCACCGATTGGAGGGGGAACGGCGGCCTTAAAGCGTTGCTCGACCGCTTTGAAAGCGAAGCACTCGATGTCCCTGTTGCAGACGAATTTATCCTTCAAGACATGGACAGCCCGGACGACTACCAGCGCATGCAGAGATGTTTGAAAACCTACGCGGTCTTGTCCTCGGCCGAGTGCCATGCCCTGCTGGTCGAAAGGCTAAAAGTCCCCGCATCGGTTTGGGCTCACGGACGGGCGGTGGCCGAGCAGGCCCTTTATATCGGTCGAGCGCTGGTGGCAGCGGGCTGTCGTTTGAACCTTGATCTGATCTATGCGGCGGCTCTTGTGCACGACATGGCGCGGGGAGAACCCGGGCACGCGCGGCAGGGCGGAAGAATCCTCCGTGAGCTGAACATGCCGCAGATGGCCGAAATCGTCGAGACACACATGGATCTCAGCATTGAGAAGACAGATCCAATATGCGAAGCCGAGGTCGTGTTTCTATCGGACAAACTGATATGCGAAGATCGCTTCGTGGGGATTGACGCGCGCTTTTTGCAGCGCTTGAACGACCATCGCACCGAGCCTGAGATTCAGGCCTCCATCCGCTCAAGGCTGAAATCGGTTTACAGGTCCGCCGAACGAATTGAATCTATAACCGGCCGGCCTCTGGCAAGTTTAGACTATACCCGACGTATCGATGAAAGCCTTCGCTGAGTTTTAGCTTCGAGGTCGGGTTCTTCGTTCGATAGTGGGTTTCGCCAACAAGCGCCTTTTCACGGACACCATGTAGCCATGAGTGTTGACTTGAAAGACCAACCGATCGTGCGCCTGCACTTGTGGCTCGAAACTGAAAAAGGAGTTTTTTTCGGTCTGGGTCGCTTGCAGCTTCTGAAAAAAATCCAATCCGGCCAATCTCTGAGAGGTGCTGCCGAGTCTCTTGGGATGAGTTACCGGGCGGCCTGGGGGAAAATAAAAAGGACCGAGAAAGTGATGGGCGTGCCTCTGATTGAAAAGAGCGCCGGAAACCGAGCGGGGTATCGACTCACCGCTGAGGGCGCCGCGCTGGTGGCTCGTTTCAATAGCTGGTTTAAGGAAGTCGAGAGCTATGCACTTCGTCGAGCAAGGCTGCTGTTGCCATGCGAACCCAGGGCTTTCAAAGAAACCAAGACGGATCATGCTTCGGGTGCACTAAAAGAACTTAGATGCAAGGGATCCCAACCCTCCTAAACTACTTCGGGATACATAGTTGTGTAGGACTGTCTAAAAATTAATTTAAACCTTTTCCCGCCCCATTGTGCTAATTATAACATATTAAAATTATAATATTTTCCCCATTTTTAGGATTGACAATTCTTCCGGGTTCTGTCAAAAATGACATAGTTTAACCTCACGCATTCAAAACCCCTCGAAACCGGACCGATACTGGTCCTTTTGCCTATCGCCAGAAGAAAGGAGGACGCATGGAGGTCAATCGGCGAAAATTCCTGAAGGTGAGCGGAACAGGCATTGTGAGCCTGTCCCTGCTCCAGCTGGGCGTCGATGTCAAGCCCGTCCGGGCTTATGTACAGACGCTCAAAATCGAAGGTGCAAAGGAGGTCGTCACCGTTTGCCCCTTCTGCTCGGTGAGCTGCCACATCATCGCCCACGTCAAGGACGGCAAACTGGTCAGCACCGAGGGGGACCCGGATTATCCCATCAACCAGGGGGCCCTCTGCGCCAAGGGCGCGTCCATGCTGTCCATGACCCGCAACGAGCGCCGCCTGGCAAAACCCATGTACCGGGCACCGGGCAGCGACAAGTGGGAGGAAAAGACCTGGGAATGGACATTTGAACAGATCGCCGGCCGCGTCAAGAAGGTCAGGGACAAGGATCTGATCCTCAAAGACGCCAAGGGCCAGACGGTCAACCGGCTCGAATCGATGTTTTTCATCGGCACCTCCCATGCCGACAACGAAGAGTGCGCCCTGGCCCACCAGATGGCCCGCGGCCTTGGCATCGTCCACATCGATCATCAGGCCCGTACCTGACACAGCCCCACGGTAGCGGCTCTGGGAGAGTCGTTCGGTCGCGGGGCAATGACGAATCACTGGGTTGATCTGAAAAACGCCGATGCGTTTCTCATCATGGGCAGCAATGCCGCCGAGCACCACCCCATCTCTTTCAAGTGGGTCCTGCACGCCAAAGAAAAAGGCGCCGTAGTCATCCACGTGGACCCTAAGTTCTCGCGCACCTCGGCCCGCTCCACCTTCCACGTTCCCCTGCGCTCGGGAACGGACATCGCCTTTTTGGGCGGGATGATCAAGTACATCATCGAAAAGGAAAAGTACTTCAAGGACTACGTCGTCGAATACACCAACGCCGCCTTCCTCGTGAACAAGGATTTTGCCTTTAAAGACGGCCTGTTCAGCGGTTTTGATGCCCAGGCCCGCAAGTACGACACCAAATCCTGGTCCTTTCAGATGGACGAGGGCGGCCTGCCCAAAAAAGACAAGAGCCTGCAAGATCCACGCTGCGTGTTCCAGTTGATGAAAAAGCACTACTCGCGCTACAGCCTGGACAAGGTCTCCAGCATCACCGGGGTGTCCACGAAAGATCTGCTCAAGGTTTACGAGGCATACAGCGCCACGGGGCTTGGCACCAAGGCCGGCACGGTGATGTACGCCCTGGGCTGGACCCAGCACACCGTGGGTGTGCAGAACATCCGTTCGGCCTGCATGGTCCAGTTGCTTCTAGGCAACATGGGCATCCCCGGCGGCGGCGTCAACGCCCTGCGCGGCGAGCCCAATGTCCAGGGCTCCACCGATCATGCCCTGCTCTACCACATCCTGCCCGGCTACCTGGGCGTGCCCATCGACGAGTGGCAGACCGTTGCCGATTACAACAAGGCCAACACCCCGGCCAGCAAGGATCCCAAGAGCGCCAACTGGTGGCAGAATAAGCCCAAGTACCTGGCCAGCCTGCTCAAAGGCTGGTATGGGGAAAAGGCCACGCCGGACAACGATTTTTGTTACGGCCTGATTCCCAAGGCCGCTAAGGGCGTGGATTATTCCTATATGTACCTCTTTGACCGCATGTATCAGGGCAATATGCGCGGGGGTTTCATCTTCGGCCTCAATCCGATGAACACCCTGGCCAACACCCACAAGGCAAGGGCCGCCATGGACAAGCTCGACTGGGTAGTGGTCTCCGAGCTGCACCACTCCGAGACCACGGACAACTGGCACCGGCCCGGGGTCGATCCCAAAACGGTCAACACCGAGTACTTCCTCCTGCCCTCAGCCCACCGCATCGAAAAAGAAGGCACGGTGAGCAACAGCGGCCGCCTGGTCCTCTGGCACCACCAGGCCATCGAACCCGCGGGTGAGGCCAGGACCTTCGGCTTCATGCTCGTGGGGCTGATGAACGTGATCCGCGACAAGTACGCTACGGAAGGCGGCATCCTGCCCGAAGCCATCACCTACCAGGATTGGCCCAAGACCTACGTTGCCGAAGACTGGACCAAACGGATCAACGGCTTTTTCCACGCCGATTCCAAGTTCGGGGACAAGGAATACAAAAAAGGCCAGCTCGTACCGACCTTCGGAGCCCTGGCTGCGGACGGGTCCACCTCGAGCCTCTGCTGGGTCTACACGGGCAGCTTCACCGAAGAAGAGGGCAACAAGACCAAGCGACGCGACCCCAAACAGACCCCGATGCAGGAAAAAATCGGCCTGTATCCCAACTGGGCCTGGTGTTGGCCGGTCAACCGCCGAATCATCTACAACCGCGCCTCGGTGGATCCCACCGGGAAGCCCTGGAACCCGGACAAGGCCCTCATCGCCTGGGAAAACGGCAAATGGGTCGGGGATGTGCCCGACGGCCCGTGGCCGCCCTTGGCCAATGAAAATGGCAAATACCCCTTCATCATGCAGACCCATGGGTTCGGGGCCTTTTTCGGCCCGGGCCGCGTCGACGGGCCCTTCCCCGAGCATTACGAGCCCGTGGAAACACCTG
>CAZNAX010000132.1:0-9413 GCA_964570965.1 uncultured Desulfatibacillum sp. | reverse complement strand
CTCACTAGACCCTGAACCTAGCGCGTCTACCAGTTCCGCCACTTCGGCACAAAACAATTGATTTGCTGCAAGACTTGATTTATCTATATAGTTTCGCATTATATGTCAAGCAGATATTTGGAGTGCGGAAAAGAACAACATGCAGCACATTCAGAACCTTAGCGACATCTCCGGTCCATTCAAACGCGCGGTAGTTACGATCGGAAACTTTGACGGCGTGCATATTGGCCATCAAGCCCTTTTTTATGAAGTCATCGAACGATCGCATGCCATGGATGGCACCTCCATTGCTATTACCTTCGAACCTCACCCGTTGCGGGTTCTGAAAAAGAATTCATCGCTCCCTCTCATCACCATGTTCGAGCAGAAGGTCGAGCTGATCGAGCGTTCGGGCATCGACGTCCTCATTTCCATACCGTTCACGCTCGAATTTGCAGCCATATCCGCCCGGCGCTTCGTTGAGGACCTGTTGGTGCAAAAAATCGGCATGAAGGCCATCGTGGTGGGGGAAGATTACGCCTTCGGCAAAAATCGTGAAGGCAACATCGATCTGCTGAATTCCCTCGCGCCCCAGCTGGGCTTTGAAGTGATCGTGACGGGAATGATCCGCACGCTTCAGGGAACCCTTGAGCGCATCAGCAGCACGGCCATCCGCGAATTGGTGCAGGCGGGGGAAATGCAGCACGCCTGCCGCATGCTGGGGCGCCATTTCCAAATCAGGGGGACCGTGGTCGCCGGCCGCGACCGGGGCGGCAAGCTGCTGGGGTTTCCCACGGCGAATCTGAAATTGGAGGACGAACTCTGCCCCCGGGCCGGAATCTACGCCGTTACGGTGGAGGCCCAGGGCCACATGCTCCAAGGGGTCGCCAACATCGGGTACAGTCCGACGTTCGATGATCTTCAATTCACCGTGGAAGTGCACATTCTGGATTTCAAAGAAATCATTTACGGGCAAAAAATTCGCGTGAACTTCATCAAGCGCATCCGCGATGAGATAAAGTTCTCGAGCCTCGCGGCGCTCCGGGAGCAGATCACCGCAGATACGGAAACCGCACGGCGGCTGCTTGCGGATAACGGCATCGCCTGCCGCGCCTGAGCAACGGACCAAATTCCCGTTCATGACGGCATGTCCAAATTGAAAATTCTGACCTATCCGGAAAAATTCCTGCTTCAGCCGACCGTCCCGCTCGAAAACATTGACGGCCAGGTGCAGCAGATGATCGACGCCATGGCGGAGACCATGTATATGGCGCCGGGCATCGGCCTGGCGTCGATTCAGGTCGGATGGGACCGGAGCGTGCTGATTTACGACATTTCCGCACGCGATGAGAAGCGCGGCATGCATGTCCTGATCAACCCGCGAATCGTCTCCAGTGAAGGCGAAATGATTTCGGACAACGAAGGCTGCCTCAGCGTTCCCGATTTCCGGGCCGACGTGAAACGCTCGGAACGGATCCTAGTGGAAGGCTATGACCGCGAGGGCAAGCCGCTGCGCGTCGAAGCGGACGGGCTGCAGGCCATCGTGCTTCAGCATGAAATCGACCACCTCAACGGCAAGTTGTTCATCGACCGAATCAGCGCCCTCAAACGCGAACTCTACAAGCGCCGGGTCAGAAAGGCGATGCGCGAAAATGAAACAGCGCCATAGAATCGTCTTCATGGGCACGCCGGATTTTTCCGTGCCTTCGCTGGAAGCCTTGCACGCAGCCGGTCATGACATCGTTTTGGTGGTCACCCGCCAGGACAAGCCCAAGGGGCGCGGACGCAAACTGGATGCTCCGCCGGTCAAGAAAGCGGCGATCAAACTGAAGCGCCCCGTAATACAGCCACAGTCCTTGAGGGATGAAACGATCCTACAGGCACTCAGGGAAGCGCAGGCCGATTTTTTCATCGTGGTGGCCTTCGGCCACATCCTCAACGAAACGGTCCTGGGCATGCCCCCGCAGGGGTGCATCAACGTGCACGCGTCGCTTCTGCCGCGCTATCGCGGCCCGGCGCCCATCCACTGGGCAGTCATCAACGGCGACAAGGAGTCCGGCGTTACGACCATGATGATGGACAAAGGGCTCGATACCGGGGATGTTCTTTTGAGGGCGAGAGAACCCATAGCCGCAACGGATACTGCCGGAACCCTCCATGATCGCCTGGCGCTGCTGGGGTCCCGCCTGATCTGTCAGACCCTCGATGCGTTTTCCGATGGAACCATCCGCCGCATTTCCCAAGAGCACGCGCAGGCCACCTATGCGCCCCTGTTGAAAAAAACCGACGGTCTGATCGATTGGAGGAAGCCGGCTGCTTCAATTGAGCCTTTCATCCGCGGAATGAATCCATGGCCCGGCGCTTTCACCTATTGGGGGAACCGGCGCTTAAAAATTTTCAGGGCCGGGACAGCCCAGACGCCGACCAAGGCACCTCCGGGGACCGTACTGAAAAGCCCTGCGAATGATCTGACGGTGGCGACCGGCGAGGGGGCGCTTTCCATTCTGGAGATTCAGGAAGCTTCCGGAAGCCGATTGCCGGTTTCCGAATTCCTGCGCGGATGCCACATCGCACCCGGGGATGTTCTGGCCTGATCCGACCCGATCGAGGGCTCGACAGGCATAATCCGCCTGAATTCTGCCGCAGCCGACATCCAGCAGCAGCCGTTTAAACAGGCAGTTTGGATATTCGGCCGATGTCCGAAACGACATGAGGATGTTCGTCCTCCCAGTGTAAAATTTGCGGCGAGTGCCGAGCAGACGGTAGCTACGGCAAGGCATCTATGACCCCGCGGCGCATGCCAACATCAAGATCCGGATCCCTGCATTGGAGTCCGGATGCCCGACGCTCGGCGGCCACGCTCCTGGTTCATCTGAGCCAGGGCCGGAGCAATCTGGAAGCCCTTCTGGACGAACTCGACCGTGCAGGGACTGTCCGGGATCGAAGGGATCGAGACCTTCTGCAGGCACTCGTATTCGGGGTTTTGAGGTGGCAGGGTCGCCTGGATTTCATCCTCTCACATTTCTCGAAAATCCCGCTTCGCAAAATCGAACTGCCGGTGCTGGCCAGCCTGCGGTTAGCTCTGTTTCAAATCCTGTTCCTCACCCGGATCCCACCGTCGGCTGCCGTCCACAGCGCGGTCGAAACAGCCAAGGCCATGGCCGGAGCCCGGGTGGCGCCATTCGTCAACGCGGTCTTGCGCCGGGCCGCCGTAGAGTATTCCAACGTGGTTTTCCCGGACTCCAAAACCCTGCCGGTCCCGGCGATCGCCGCGGAATGGTCTTGCCCAGCATGGCTGGTCGAGCGCTGGATCGAACGCTACGGCGTCGAGAAAACACTCGAGTTGTGTGCTGCCCTCAATCAATTGCCGCCACTGACGCTGCGGGCAAACACTCTGAAAACAAACCGCGATGACTTGGCTGCCGCCCTGCAGGCTTTCGCGGTGGAAACGGCGCCGGCCGACACAGCTCCCGATGCCGTGCGTGTCAGCGGTCTTAAGGTTCCTTTGCGCGACCTGGAATCTTTCCGTCAGGGCTGGTTCCAGGTCCAAGACGAAGCGGCGCAGCTGGTTTCGATTTTGTTGGATCCGCAGCCGGGCGAAACCGTGCTGGATGCCTGTGCCGGCCGCGGCGGCAAGACCGGCCACATCGACCAGCTCATGCAGGACCGCGGAAGACTGGTCGCCCTGGACCACAGCGCATCCCGGCTCTCACAACTCAAGGATGAAATGGGGCGCCTCGGGATTTCGATGGTCGCGGTTTGCGAAGCCGACCTCATGCAGCCCGACGCTTACGAAAGCCAAGGACCGTTCGACCGCATTCTACTGGATGCACCCTGCTCCGGCTTGGGCACCCTGCGGAGAAACCCCGACATCAAATGGTCTGACCGCAACAGGGACTTAAACCGCTACCGCGACGTTCAGACTCGGCTGCTGGAGCGGGTGTCGGCGCGGCTGAAGCCCCGGGGAGTAATTGTTTACGCCGTGTGTTCGCCCGAACCGGAGGAAACCGTCGAAGTGGTCGAAGCGTTTATTTCAAGGAACCCGGAATTCCGGGTCGACGGCCTAGCCGGAGACCTGCCGGAGATCGTCCGGCCGCTGATCGACGCGCACGGGTTCTTGCAAACCTATCCGCATCTGAGTTATATGGATGGCTTCTTCGCCGTGCGGTTTAGAACCAAACATTAAGCTTCAACTTTATATAAGCAACCAATTAGAATAATTTATAAATTTATAAAAGAGATGAGAACATGAAGCTGATTGCGCCATCGATATTGTCGGCCGATTTTGGACGCCTCAAAGAAGAAATCCAGGCGGTGGAAGCGGGGGGAGCCGATTGGATCCATGCCGACATCATGGACGGCCATTTCGTCCCCAACATCACGTTCGGGCCGATGGTGGTGGAGGCTGTCCGCAGAGTCACCGCGCTTCCGGTCGACGTGCACCTGATGATCAATGCGCCCGATCGCTATATTTCCGACTTCGCCAACGCCGGAGCCACCTATATCAGTGTGCACGCGGAAACCTGCGTGCACCTGAATCGCACCGTCCAGCTCATTCGGGATTCGGGAGCCCGGCCGGGAGTCGTGTTGAACCCGGCCACCCCGATCGAGACGCTTCAATGGATTCTCGAATACCTGGATTTCGTGCTGGTGATGAGCGTCAACCCGGGGTTCGGCGGCCAGAATTTCATACCCAACAGCCTCGCCAAAATCATCCAATTGAAGAAGATGATCGCTGAAAAAGACCTCCGGACCCTGATCGAGATCGATGGCGGCGTCAGTCCGCAGACCATTGCCGATATCGCCGCCGCCGGAGCCGATGTCTTCGTTGCCGGATCAGCGATTTTTAAAAGTCCGGACTATCGCCGGACGATTCTCGCCATGCGCCAGCTGGCGGATCGGTAAGGAGCAAGGAGCACCCCATGAGTCACCCGCCGACGTCTTCTCCGAGCATTCTGGTCATTCACGGCCCCAACCTGAACCTGCTCGGTCGCCGCGAGCCGGAGATTTACGGCCGAACCACCCTGAATGATATCAACCGCAACCTGGGAGAATTGGGCGCGCAGCTGGGGCTTGCGGTGGACGCTTTCCAGTCCAACCACGAGGGCGCCATCGTCGACCGCATCCAGCAGGCCGCCGACCGCTGTGACGGCTTGATCATCAACGCCGCGGCATTCACGCATACCTCCATCGCCATCCGCGACGCCCTGGCGGCGTTGGCCGTGCCGGTCATCGAAGTCCACCTGTCCAATATCCACCGGCGCGAGGCGTTTCGCCACAGATCCGTGACGGCCGGTGTGGTCACCGGCCAAATTCTGGGACTCGGCGCTGCCGGCTATGCGCTGGCCCTGCGGGCGCTTGCTGAGATGGTCGGGCCGGCCGTGACGGTGGTGTGATCCGTGAAATCGATTCGCTTTAAGTTGCTGAAAGCTGGGATTGCCGCGGCCGCGTGGATTTTGGCGGGCGGGATTGGACTACCGGTTCGGGCGGATGATGGCATGAGCGACGATGCCAAGCGCGCCAGGATCGAAGCCATGTACCGCAACTACAAGAAAGATTTTGCGGGCGTTCAGGACATCGCACCAGCCGAGGCCATGGAGCTCTTGAAGGCCGGCCGCGCGCTTTTCGTGGATGTGCGTGAAAAAAAGGAGCAGGACGTCTCCATGCTTCCAGGCGCGGTCACGGAAGAAGAATTTTTGAAGGACCCCGAACGTTACCGCGATAACGTCATCATCGGCTATTGCACCATCAGCTATCGCAGCGGCAAGCTCGCCGAAAAGCTCAAAGCCCGCGGGATCCTCATGCTCAACCTGGAAGGCGGGATGCTGGCCTGGCTCCACGCCGGAGGCAAAATCTACGACCGGACCGGAGAGACCCGTCGCATCCATGTATACGGCCTCAAATGGAACCTCGCTCCGAAGGATTATGAAGCGATCTGGTAAAAGCTTGAGGGACCCAGCGGGAACAGGATAAAGATTCTGCAGCCGCTTCTAAATTTTTGCCCAATCCTCCACTCTTAGTTCTTCCACGCGATAGAACTCTTTGGTGTTGTGCGTGACGACACACAGTCTCCTGGCTAAGGCGATGGATGCTATCTGAAGGTCTCTTTCGCTTATTATCAGCCCCTTTTTTTCAAGTTGTGCTCGAATGATTCCGTATTTTGACGCGGCCGATTCATCAAATGGATGCAGATCCAGAATTGATCGTATTTGCTCAATTTTTTTGCGACGCTCTCTCTTTTTTATAGGAGATTTCTCTATCCCGTAATAGATTTCAGCCAATGTGATCGTCGCAATCGAGAGTTCCTTCGGGCTGTGGTTTTTGATCCGTTCCAATATATACTGATGGCCACGCATCCAATAGCTGATGATATTGGTATCAAGCAGATACATAAGGTCTTCAGCTAATCCAAATAAAATTCTTTTGTTGGTGTTGGCTGGGGAATTTCAAATCCCGGATCCGGTTTAAAAATATCCCAAAATCCAGCCGGCCACTTAGCCTTTTCGATGGGTTCCAGAATGACTTTCTCACCTTCTTTGCGGATTTTAACTTCGGAACCCTTAAGGCGAAACTCTTTTGGAAGCCTGACGGCCTGGGAACGTCCATTCTTAAATATCTTTGCCGTTGATCCCATAAAAAACACCCCTCATTTAGATGATATATATCAGTATATATTTTTTGGGTGACTGTCAAGCCGCTCACGCGACGTCTCTGTAATACTTTCGGTAATACCCTTTATCATCCGCCTTCCGCCCCAGTCGCCTTTCGAACAGATACCGAAAGAATAGCACTCCCACCGTCCAGATGTTTTCGCTGAATTTTCCCGCCTGCCAGCGCCGCCCGGAAACTGTCACTCCCGATCCCAGATAAACCGCACCGCCGAGCGCTTTCATGCGCAGGGAGAGCTCGACGTCCTCCATGAGCATGAGGCCCGGAAAGCCGCCCATGCGTCCGAGGGCTTCGGCCCGCACAAACTGGGCCTGATCACCGAAGGAGACGCCGGTGCCAATGGCCTTCACGTTATTGAAGAAGGCTATGATCCGCTGAGCCATGTTGGCGTCCGCAAACTGCATGCCGAAAAATCCTCCGGCGGCCCCCCGATCGGCAGCCAATGCCGCGATGATGCGTGCGGTGGCCTCCGACCGAAGCCGGGCGTCGGCATGCAGGATCAGTAGAACGTCCCCCCTGGCGACCTCGGCCGCCGAGCGGATCTGCACGCCCCTGCCCTTTTCACCCGTGACCACCCGCGCACCGAACGCCTTGGCGACGGCGATGGTAGCGTCGGCGGAGCCTCCGTCCGACACGAGGATCTCCTGGATCCACGGCCGGTTCTGCAAATCCGCGAGAAGCCGGCCGATGTGGTCCGCCTCATTCAGCACGGGAATGATCACGGAGATGCTCTCGGGCGCTCGATAAATTCGAGGGTCGGCCAGACCGCCTTTGCGTAAAAGGCCCCAGACCAGCAGGCCGAAAAACGGCAAATATTCGATCAGCTTGAGCCAACCGATTTCCTGGAAGACGCCGGTGCGGAACTCGTGGCCCAGCACCGGAAAGGTGAACAGCATGGATGCCTGGAAATAGAGCCAGGCCCGCGAGGGGAAAAAACACAAAAAAGGTGCGATCATCACCAGGTACCAGGGATGCAGGGTCGGCAGAACTACCAGCAGACAGCCGATGACGAGATAGGCGCTGCGCAGCAGATCGTCCTCCGTAAGCCAGACCCATCCCAGACAGAAAAAAAAGAGAATGCCGGCCGCCTGAAGCGACCTGGACCCGAATAGGGCGCCCGTCACCTCGGTGATCCCATCGTTATAATGCATGCGGGTCGCGAATTCGCCCAAAGTCCGAAAAAGGTCCGATCCCGCTGAAAGATAAGGGATAAAAAGCACTAACGGCAGGAGGAGCGCAAGCGCCTTCCATCCTGCATGGCGCCTATAGCATACGGGGATTACCGCTGCAGACAGGTACTTGCACATCATCGCCAAGCCCAGGGACAGATAGCCGCCGGCAATGCGCCGGTTCAGCACCAGAAAGAGGCCCAGGCACACGAAAAAGGCCTGCAGCACATCCAGATGCCCCTCTCCGCTGATGAAAACGATCACCAGCGGGTTCGCAGCGTAAAACAAGAGCATGGAGGCCGGCAATCGGCGCATCCGCATCAGCGCCGCGAGCAGCGCCATCACCCCCAGGTCGAAGAGCAGAAAGACCGCCTTGAAAAAAATTGGGGTCGGGCTGATCCAGGCAAGCAGGCGGAAAAGCAGCATAACCGCCGGGGGATAAACCGCGCTGAGCCCTTTGTGATTGATGTCTTGCCAGAGGCGGCTCAGGTCGCCCTGGGCCAGAAAGACCAGGGTCGGATCGTTCGGGGGGAGGAGGTACGGGTTGAAGCCGTGGTTCTGGACCGCACCTTCCCAAATATAGCGGTAGATATCCGTGTTGGGCGGAAAGAAAAGAAAAACAATGCGTGCAGCGAGCCCCAGCCCCATAATGAGTCCCAGCGCAGGTCCTGTCTTTAAATGCGCCGGAAAAAACCGGACCATCATAACCAGCAGAAAAAAACCGCCGCCGTAGAGCGCCATCGATGCCGCGACATGCCGCCCCAGCGGCCCGATGCCGGCCAATACGACCATATCGGCCAGCCAGACCAGGCAGAGAAAGGCAAAGCGGCGGGATCTCATGAGAAGAAAAAAAACCGAGACAGCAACCGGTTATGAATTTCTCCGCAGCCTGCTGCGGTGAAATTCATTCGTCGTAGTATTCGAGACCGAGATGGGTGATCAATTCCTCGCCCTGCATATGGCGCAGGGTGTTCTTGAGCTTTTTGAGCTGGATGAACAGGTCGTGCTCGGGATACAGGCCCTGGGCCACCATGGGGGACTTGAAGTAAAACGACAGCCATTCCTGGATCCCGCTCATCCCGGAACGGGCTGCGAGATCCATGAACAGGGAAAGGTCCAGCACGAGGGGGGCAGCCAGGATGCTGTCCCGGCACAGGAAGTCGACCTTGATCTCCATGGGGTAGCCGAGCCACCCGAAGATGTCGATGTTGTCCCAGCCCTCTTTGTTATCCCCCCGCGGCGGGTAATAGTGGATACGCACCTTGTGATAGAGCTTCCCGTAGAGATCAGGATAGAGCTCCGGCTGCAGGATGAAGTCGAGCACGCCCAGCTTGCTGACCTCCTTGGACTTGAAGGACTCCGGGTCCTCCAGCACCTCGCCGTCGCGGTTGCCGAGGATGTTGCTGGAAAACCAGCCGCTCATGCCCAGCATGCGCGCCTTGAATCCCGGCGCGAGAATGGTCTTCATCAGGGTCTGGCCGGTCTTGAGGTCTTTGCCGCAGATGGGGGTTTTGTTTTTCTTGGCCAGCTGTTGCAGCGCGGGGATGTCAAGGGTCAGGTTGGGCGCTCCGTTGGCATAGGGGACTCCCTCTGTCA
>CAZNAX010000131.1:0-9468 GCA_964570965.1 uncultured Desulfatibacillum sp. | reverse complement strand
TGACTTCTCTGAGTTCAAAGGCTTGACACAGGTGGGCGCTCCTCACCTTTACAAAATTTCGCAAAGCCTGGAGGAAATCGAAAAAGACCTCCACCGCATTGCAACAGGGTTTAACCGGATTAAGGTCAACACCTATGACAATGAGGACAGGGAGAGAGAAAGAGCCGAACAAGAGGAGCGGCACAGGCACCGGGAACGAAGCGAAGTAGACATAAGAGCGGGCAGCAAAGAGGGAAGCGGGGGAGGGGAGAATGCCGGCAGAAGAGTGGACGGTTAGTGCGAAGTTGGTAGGTGATTTCTTAATAAGAAAGGAGCATGTCTCGGCGACAGCGCCATTAACCGAAGGTTTGAGACAATTATCAATTTACCCCGAAGTCGATAGCGATGGTAAATGGACGGGGCTCCATAATTTTGAAGCCGTACTGTCGTTTGAAAAAAGCGCGGATGGTCAGGTAGAGCCGCATGATGTCTATGAGCGTGCGGAACGATTAGTCGATAGAGTCACAGCGTTAGCCGCGTTGGGAATAGGACGACCAGTGAAAGTTTCCGGCGGCGTTTCGGCGAAACGTCGGATTTCGGAAACACCTCCCACGTATCGCTGCACAACTCGCGCGACTGAGACCGGAAGCTTCACGACGCCGACACCTTTTCCGGCTCAGCTTCTCGCTCTACATATTGACCGGCGTATGGACCGCGTTATTCGTTGGTGGGCGCGAGGGATATCCACACGAGATACGGTCGATCAACTCGTCTCCCTAAACAACGCCCTTGACCTGATATCAGGTGCGGTCGAGGGAGCACCCGGCAGGGTTCGTCGTTGCAAGAGCTGTGGAGAAGAAGTGACAATCGGCCCAGGTCTTCGTGAACGTGTTGTCTATTTTCTAACTGGAGTCGGGTACACGGAAGTTCAAGCCGAGGAAATTTACGAAAGCCGGCTCGACTTAGCACACGCGCGAAGTGACTTGGAAGAGAAAGACCTCCGCCGATATCGAGAACACTCGGATCTGGTAGCTGCTGCGGTTCGTACTGGAATTGCGAGAGAACTTTCTGTCGTGCTGCCCACGATTCCGAAGACGTTGCCTTTAGACCTCCCCAGTGCGATGTTTATTTATGAATACAAAGAGAATGAGAAAGATCGCCGTTGCCCGCCGAGTTAAAATTAAGCTAACACGACCTTACCGCTCTCTCCAAGGCCCCCAAGTCCAAATTCACATACCGCTGCGTCGTCGTAATATGCTCATGGCCCGCCAGGTCCTTCACGATGAAAGCCCCAACACCACGGGCCAGGGTTCGACTGATCCAGCCGCGTCGGAGGTCCTGGAGCCGTAGGTCAGGGATGCCGGCTCTCTTGGCAGCCAGTTTGAAGGACCTGGACACGTCCCAGGCATAGCCACCGGTTTGACTCGGGAAAACCAAAGGGCTACCATTTATCCTCATCCTGTGAGCCTCCCGGAGGATATCCCAGGCCTTTTCAGATACCGGCACCACGTTAGTCTTCTTGCTTTTGGTCGTGTTGGCATCGAAGGTCACCACTCCCCGTTCGAGGTCTACTCGGTCCCAGGTCAGCTTCCGGCATTCCCCTCGGCGCCGGCCGGTGTGATACAGGAATAGAATCAAGAGAGCCACCTGTCGGTTCGGCCAGGACTCCAGGACTCCCAGGAGCCGCTCGGTCTCCTCGGAGGATAGGACACGCCTTCTCACGTTGTCTACACGCTCGGTCTCGACAAACTGGACCGGGTTCTCCCCTCGGTAGCCCATTCGTCGTCTTGCCCAGGTGAACAGTCGGGACACCAAAGCCCGGACCTTGCGCCGACTTTCGGGAGCCCCAGGGATACCTTCAAGGAGGTCATAGAGCCGCTCAGGGGTGATCTCCGACAGCGGCAGGTTTCCCCCCCAGGGCCGGCCCCAGACGCAAACGCCAGAGGGTTTCGTATGACTTCCAGGACCGGAGGTGCTCGATCGATCGCCCAAGGCAGAAAAGAGTTCCATACCGAGCGAAGGGAAGGTCCCTCAGGCAAGCTCACGGCTTCGCCTCGCTCACGGACAAGCGTTTTACGGGGACTTCTCAGCGGGGGGCTTCCCCGGGGGGGGGGAGTACCCCCATTTTGAGCCTGAAGGAAAGCTCTGATCTCCCCTAAGTTTTGGGATTGTCGGGATAGCCAGTGGTCGTCTATCTTGATTCTGGCCTTGAAGTGCGTTAGAGCTTTCTTACAGCGGGGGCAGGATTTGGTTCCCAGTCGGTAGGTCGATTTGCAGCTGGTACAGACGGACAGGATAGGCATTTCAGGAGTCCTCCTTGGAATTGGATTTTCTCCATGTGCCACCTGAGAGAAAAATGGCGGAAGTGCATGGGAATCGAACCCACCCGGGACGGTATTAGCGCCCCACACCGGATTTGAAGTCCGGGAGCTTCACCAGACAGCTGCGCACTTCCGCAAGAAATGCATTATCAATTAATTCGGAGGCTATATTAAGTGGTTTCGGGTTTTTGTCAATCCTTTATTGCTGCCTCAATGGGCGGCGCAGCATGCTGAACGCCCAACGCCTTGCAGAAACATTTCGGTCACTCGTGGCAGTTTCCAGCGTTTCGCGGCGCGAAGGGGCGCTGGCCTCGGATCTAAAAAAAAGACTCGATGGGTTGGGGACGCAAACTGTTTTCGATATGTCCGCAGCCTCGACCGGAAGCGATACCGGCAATCTGATCGCCCGGCTGAAGGGCACCCGAGCGGTCCCGGCGCTCTTGCTGAGCGCCCATATGGATACCGTCCAGCCGGGAGAGGGGATAGCGGTCGTTTTCAAAGATGGTGTGTTCACCAGCGACGGAAGCACCATTCTGGGCGCTGATGATAAAAGCGCCATCGCCGTGATCCTCGAAGTCCTCAGCGTTATCAGAGAAGATCAAATCCCCCATGGACCGATCGAAATTGTTCTGACCACCTGTGAGGAAGTCGGGTTGGCGGGTGCCCGGAATCTTGATTTCAGCCTGGTTTCCGCTCCCTATGGATTTGCGCTGGATGGCTCGGATACCGAGGGGGTCATCGTTCAATCTCCATCCGCCAATCGCTTCGAAATTCGCCTGTTCGGCAGGGACGCTCACGCGGGAGCACATCCCGAGCAGGGGATCAACGCCATTCACTTGGCGGCCAAGGCCATGGCCGGCCTCACCATCGGCCGTATCGACCGGGAAACCACCTGCAATATCGGCTGGATCGAAGGGGGCCTTGCTACCAATGTGGTCCCGCCGGTGGTCACCCTGAGGGGCGAGGTGCGCAGCCACGACGAGGAAAAGCTTGAGCGCGTGACGGCCGGGATTGTCGGGGCTTTCGAGCAGGTGGTCGCCGAGCATCGAAACCGGGCGGGGCATGACGGCCTTCCAAGGCTGGAAGCGCAGGTGAAGCGGAGTTATTTCCGGACGCGCATCGCCGAAGATCACCCGGTCGTAACGCTGGTGCGGCAGGCCGCTGCCAAACTCGGCCGGCCGATGAGAACCAAAAAATCCGGCGGCGGCTCGGATGCCAACATCTTTTTTGAAAAGGGCATACCGCTCGGCATATTAGGGACCGGCATGCGCGAGATCCATACGGTGCGGGAATACGTACGGCTGGACGACATGGTTCGTGCGACGGAGCTGCTGGTCGAAATCATTCAGCTGCATGCCGGAATTCGGCAATCGGAGAAATAATCCAGTATGATAAACTCGCAAAAAGTCTGAAAATGCTGTTTTCTGTCATTCCGGCGAAAGCCGGAATCAAGTATTGCACGCAGTTAGAACTTCCCTGGACTCCGGCGCCCGCCCTGGACCTGATCCGGGGTTCGCCGGAGTGACGACCTTTTGCGAAGCGATCACGTGGGCAGGTGAACTTATATGTTGGCCTATTTCGATTGTTTTTCCGGGATCAGCGGTGATATGACCTTGGGAGCGTTGATTGATCTCGGAGTGCCGTTGCCATGGCTCAAGGAATCGATTGCCCAGCTGCCCTTGGCGGGGTTTGACATCAGCGTTGGCGATGTCGAGTACAACGGCATCCGCGCCAAGCGGGTCGAGGTCCACGCAGGTCATGGCCACGGCCACCGCCACTATTCCGATATCCGCACACTGATTGAGAGCTGCCCTCTGCCGGATCCCGTGAAGCGCATGGCCCTTGGGGTTTTCAGACGACTGGCCGAGGCCGAAGCCGGGGTTCACGGCTGCCTGCCGGAAGAGGTCCATTTTCATGAAGTCGGTGCGGTGGATGCCATCGTGGACGTGGTCGGGACCGCACTCGGCTTCCATCATCTCGGGATCACCGAGGCCTTCTCCGGTCCGATTCCCACCGGACGGGGGTTCGTCGACTGCCGGCATGGACGCCTGCCGGTGCCTGCTCCCGCCACGGCTGCGCTCCTGCGGGGAGTGCCGACGGTCGGGACGGATATCGAATACGAGCTGACAACGCCTACGGGCGCGGCCATCGTCACCACGGTCGCAGCATCCTTCGGGCCAAGGCCGGTTATGACCGTATCCGGAATCGGCTACGGCGCCGGTCGACGCAACCTTGAGCCGGGACCCAACCTGCTGCGCATCATGTTGGGCGCGAAGGCTTCAGGCCAAGCGTTTGAAGGGAATGAATTCAAATATGATCAAATAGTTATAGCCGAAACCAATATCGACAACATGAACCCCGAATTTTTCGGATTCGTTATGGATCGGCTTTTCGATGCGGGGGCGCTGGACGTGGTTTGCATTCCCATTCAGATGAAGAAGAACCGGCCCGGGACCCTGCTTCAGACGCTTTGCACGCATGAGCGTCTGAGTGCGGTCGTCCGCTGCATTCTCACAGAGACCACTTCGCTGGGCATTCGCTACTACGAGGTCAGCCGCTATCTTCTCGAGAGAGACCACATCACGATGGATTCATCCTTCGGCCGGATTCGCGTCAAGCGCATCCGCTACTCCCGAGGTGAGGTGCGCTATGTCCCCGAATACGAGGTGTGCCGGCGGATTGCGCTCGAAAAAGGCATTCCCCTCAGAACCGTATACGAGGTTGTTTCAAAGGAGGCATCCGGGCACGGGGGCCAGCCATAGGCCGGAATAGGCGGGTGGGCAACGCTTGACAAACCCTCGGCCGGCGGGTACAAGCGGCGCATGAATTTGCGGGATCGAGTGGTTCTCTTGCTGGCGACGGGCTTTGCGGCAGGCCGTATCCCGCTGGCTCCCGGAACTTTCGGTACCTTGCTGGGCATTCCGATCGGTTGCGGCCTGGCTGAAGTTGGTTTTACTGCCACCGTTTTGATTGTTGGCGCGTTGGTTCTCTGCGCGGTCTGGATCACGGGAGAGGCCGAGCGGCTGTTGGGCCAGAAAGACGCCGCCTGCATCGTGATCGACGAAATCGTCGGTATCCTGGTGGCTCTGGCCGGTATGCCGGCAACGCCATTCAATCTGGCGGCGGGTTTTATCGCTTTCCGGGCTTTCGACATCATCAAGCCTTTCCCGGCGCGATGGTTAGACGCCAGGGTGCCGGGCGGATGGGGCATCGTGTTGGACGATGTGGTCGCCGGTGTCTACAGCAATATATTGTTAAGGGTTTTATCATCAATTTTTTTTCAAGGATCCGCAGCCTGGACCGGATGAATGACCCGTTCATGGCCGAGACCGCCGCGGGACAAAAAAGAGGCAAAAAAAAGAAAGGTAAGCCAGGCTTTGAAAACGGAAAATACGGCGCCGATCGACGGCGATGCTCCCCAACGCAGCCGGTTTCGGGAGAATGTCGAAGCGATTCTCATCGCCATTGTCATTGCGCTCTTCATACGAACCTTTGTGGTGCAAGCGTTTAAGATTCCCTCCGGTTCCATGAAGCCCACGCTGCAGATCGGCGACCACATTCTCGTCAGCAAATTCAGCTACGGAGTAAAAATCCCTTACACGGGCAAAGTGATCCTCCCGGTCAATGACCCTCAGCGCGGAGACATCGTGGTTTTCAAGTTTCCCGTGGATCCGCGCAAGGATTTCATCAAACGGGTGATTGGTGTGGGGGGGGACGTCGTCGAGATTCATGACAAGACCATTTACATCAACGGAAAACGGCTCAATCACGACGTCGGGGTGTATACCGATTCGCGCACCATTGCCGGCAGCCTCAAACCGCGCGACAATTTCGGACCGATCACCGTGCCCCAGGGCGCCCTCTTTGTTATGGGGGATAATCGAGACGAGAGCTTCGACAGCCGCTTCTGGGGGTTCGTGCCCGTTCGCGACGTCAGTGGCAAAGCCTTCATCATTTACTGGTCTTGGGATAGCGACGACTTCACGGTGCGCTGGAATCGCCTTGCCGGACTGCTGCATTGATTTTCCGGCCGTGGCCCGGAAAATAATATCGCCCCGCGTTAAGAGCGGAGCGATCAGCAATGAACCTATCAAGACCTCCGTATTCTCCCGCCAGGAGTCCATTGCATGAACTTGCACATCACCGGCGGCCGGATCATCGACCCGGGGTATTACGAAGGCACCGGCGACATCTATATAGTCGGCGGCCGGGTTGCCGCCGTGGTTCCGGCCGGCTCTCCGCCCCCGGAAGGCGGTGCGTCAAAATTCTCCCGCCAGGACTTTCGGATTATTGACGCTCGCGGAAAAATCGTCTGTCCCGGGCTGATCGACCTGCATGTGCATTTGCGCGAGCCCGGATTCGAGCACAAGGAAACCATCGCGACCGGCTGCCTGGCAGCGGTTTGCGGCGGATTCACAGCGGTTTGCTGCATGGCGAACACGCGTCCGGTCAACGACGACACCAGCGTCACGCAGTTCATCCTGGCGCGCGCCGCCCAGGCGGGCTTAGCCCGGGTGTATCCGGTGGCCGCCATCACCAAAGGGCTTGAGGGGCGCGTCCTTTGCGACTACGAAAGCTTGAAGGCCGCCGGGGCCGCGGCACTCTCCGATGACGGACGGCCGCTGCTGGACTCGCGCATCATGCGCCGGGCGATGGAAAAGGCCGTGCAGCTCAACATGCCGATCATCTCCCACAGCGAAGACCCCTATCTCGTCGAGGGTGGCGTGATGAACGAGGGGCCAGCGGCGCGGGAGTTGGGCGTTGCCGGCATTCCCAATGCCGCCGAGAGCATCATGGTCCTGCGCGAGATCGCGCTGTCCGAACTGACGGGTGCCCCGGTGCACATCGCCCACGTGAGCACGCACGAATCCGTGCGGGCGATTCGGGAGGCGAAGCAGAGGGGGGTACCGGTCACGGCGGAGACCGCACCGCACTATTTCATGCTGACCGACGAGGCCGTCCGCCGGCATGGTGCCGATGCCAAGATGAACCCCCCGCTCAGGTCCGAGAAGGATCGCTCGGCGGTCCGGCAGGGGCTGGCCGACGGCACCCTCGACTGCATCGCCACCGATCACGCCCCGCATGCGCCTGAAGAAAAAGCCTTGGGCCTGGAAAAAGCTCCGAACGGGATCATCGGCCTCGAAACCGCTGTGACTCTCAGCCTGAGCCTGGTGTCCGAAGGAATTCTTCCGCTCGCCGGGCTGATCGCGAAGATGTCCACCATCCCGGCGCGGATCCTCGGGGTCCCCTGCGGGCTGAAAGCGGGAATGCCGGCGGACATCACCCTCATCGATCCCGACCTCGAATTCACCATAGATGTCTCCCTGTTCAGATCCCGCAGCCGCAACTCGCCGTTTGTCGGAATGAAGGCCAAAGGCAAGGCCGTCATGACGATCGTCGCCGGCCGGATCGTCTTTGAAGATAAGTTTCAGGTTTTGTGAGAAAGCCGGAAAATTATCTATTGCATTCCAAAGGTCTACGTTCTGCCTGCTTGGAAACGTTTATCTCTGCTGAATTGGACAACTTTGCTCCCATCGCATATAATAAAAAACACGTTACGTCGCGCGGCGCCATCTTATCGGTAATGAAGTGTCGTCCTTGTGGGGGTGGCTTTCAGCCACGATATCATCGCGGCAAGATGCCGCTCCCACAGGAAAAATTTCAACTTCATTGGAAACAGGTCACGGCGCGCCGCACCTTTCCTTCCTTTTCCCCCCTTTGGCAAAGGGGGATAGGGGGATTTTGAAAACGCTTTTAAAAGATTCTATTCGACTTTATGAATTGGTTGATGACGCCGCATGACCGTTAATACGCCCCACATCCTGATCGTTGACGACGAGCTGAGCATGCGCGAGCTGCTTGAGTACATGCTCAAGCGCGAAGGGTACCGGGTGGACTGCGCGGAAAACGGTCGCAAAGCCGTGGCGCTGGTAGAACAGAACAGCTACGACCTGCTCTTGTGCGATATCCGCCTGGGCGACATCTCCGGGCTGGATGTCCTGCGGGCCTGCAAAAAGCAGCATGCCGACACGGTGGTCATCATGATCTCCGCCTACGCCAGTACCGAAATAGCCGTCGAAGCCATGAACGAGGGCGCTTATGACTACGTACCCAAGCCCTTCAACAAAGACGAACTCATGGATACGGTGGCCAAGGCGCTCAAGCTTCGGACCATCGAACAGGAGAAGGAGCTGCTGGACGGTGAGCTCAAGCGCAGCCTGAACTTCGGGACCATCGTCGGCAACAGCCCGGCCATGCAGCACATTTATAAGATGATCCGGCAGGTCTCCAAGACCAAGACCAATGTTCTGGTAACGGGCGAAAGCGGCACCGGCAAGGAGCTGATCGCCCGCGCGATCCACATGGAAAGCGACCGCCGGGGCCAGCCCTTTGTCGCCATCAACTGCGGCGGCATCCCCGAAACCCTGATGGAAAGCGAGCTTTTCGGCCACAAGAAGGGGTCTTTCACCGGTGCGATCCAGGACAAGCCGGGCCTGTTCCAGGAAGCACACCGGGGGACCATTTTTCTAGATGAAATCGGAGAGTTGAGCCTTCCGATCCAGGTCAAGCTGCTGCGCGCCGTCCAGGAGAAGACGGTGCGGCCGGTGGGCGGCACCGAGGACGTCGCGGTCGACATCCGCATCGTCTCGGCCACCAACAAAAGCCTGGAAAAAGAGGTCATCGCCGGCAAGTTTCGCGAGGACCTCTTCTACCGGCTCAACGTGATCGAAATCAAAGTTCCCGCTTTGAGGGAGCGCAAGGCGGACCTGAAACCCCTGGCCCAGCATTTTCTAGAGAAATATGCGGAAGAGATGGGCAAGGAGATCACCAAGCTCTCCTCCTACGCGTTGGACATGATGCTCAAGTATGATTTCCCGGGAAACGTGCGCGAGCTCGAGAACCTGCTGGAGCGCAGCGTGGCCCTGTCCACCACCAATATCATCCTGCCGGACAGCCTGGCCCTGGCAGTCCACAAGCGCCGCTGGATCGAAGGCGTCAAGGACCGGCGCTTCGACGTCGACGAGGTTTCCAGGGGGGTGGCGCTGGATTCGATCCTCGAAGAGATCGAAGCGGCCTACCTGAAAAAGGCCCTGGATTGCAGCAACGGCAACAAGAACCGGGCTGCCGAGCTCTTAGGGATCAGCTTCCGCTCCCTGCGCTACCGGCT
>CAZNAX010000130.1:0-9589 GCA_964570965.1 uncultured Desulfatibacillum sp. | reverse complement strand
TCCTGGCCCTGATCGTGGCTAACGGGTTTCTAGCCATGGCGGAGATCGCCGTGGTGTCCGCTCGCAAGGCGCGGCTCCAGCAACGAGCCGAGGAAGGCGACTCCGGGGCCAAAGCCGCCTTGGAGCTCGCCAATTCCCCCAGCCGCTTCCTTTCCACCATCCAGATCGGCATCACCCTGGTGGGGATCCTGGCCGGCGCCTTCGGCGGGGCGATCATCGCCGAACAGCTGGCCACCCGACTGAACCGCATGGCCTGGATCTCACCCCATGGGGGCGCCGTCAGCCTTTTCATCGTTGTGCTGGGAATCACCTACTTGTCATTGATCATCGGCGAGTTGGTCCCCAAACAAATCGCATTAAACCATGCGGAGCGCATCTCCGCCGCCGTCGCCCCGTTCATGCGAGCGCTTGCCTGGTTGGGCTCCCCCCTGGTCAACCTGCTCAGTTTTTCGACCCAGGTGGTGCTGCGAGCCTTCGGCATCCAGCCCTCTACGGAAACCTCGGTCACCGAGGAGGAAATCAAGCTGATGATCGAACAGGGAACCCAGGAGGGCGTTTTCGAGCCGACCGAGCAGGAGATGGTCGAACGTATCTTCCGCCTGGCAGACCGGACGGCGAGCGCTCTGATGACGCCGCGGCCCGAGGTCGTTTGGCTGGACCCGAACGAGCCTCCTGAAGAAATCCAGAAAAAGATTACCGCCGACAGCCACACCCATTACCCGGTGGCCGAAGGCCAGATCGACCGCATCATCGGGCTGGTCAATTCCAAAGATCTCCTGTCTCAGAACTTGAGCTGTCGGCCGATCGATCTGCGGTCGGTGCTGCGCCCCGCCTTGTTCATCCCCGAAAGCATGTCGGCCTTCGACGTATTGGAGCGGTTGAAGCAGAAGCGCACCCATGCCGCCTTTGTAATCGACGAGCATGGCGGGTTTCAGGGCCTGATCACGACGAGCGATATCCTCGAGGCCATCGTCGGCGACATCCCCATGCCGGACGAGG
The DNA here is from genome assembly GCA_964570965.1 of uncultured Desulfatibacillum sp. Classification (GTDB taxonomy): domain Bacteria; phylum Desulfobacterota; class Desulfobacteria; order Desulfobacterales; family SpSt-501; genus SpSt-501. Next base: position 8,590 of record CAZNAX010000130.1, on the reverse strand, counting down.
TCGAGGAAGCTGAAATCATCCAACGCGAGGACGGTTCCTGGCTGGTGGACGGCAAAGTCCTTGCAGACGAACTCGAAGAACTGCTGCAGATCAACGCGCTGCCGTTTGAAGAGGAAAATCTCTACCAGACCCTGGGAGGCCTGGTAATGGCCTTCCTGGGCCGGATCCCAAAATCCGGCGACCACTTCGACTGGGCCGGGTTTCGCTTCGAAGTCATGGACATGGACGGCCACCGCGTGGACAAGGTTTTGATCAGAACGTTGGCTCAAGACTCGCCGCCGTTACCTGAAGAGTAGACCTCTCCAGCAGCGTGAGCTTGTCAAGCCATTCCGATTGGACTATAAGGTCAGGCGACCGCGGAGCCCGCGCATTTGATACCGATGCTTTCCCGGAGTATTGCCCCGGAGCCGATCGGTTGACAGGAACGGCGCTAAACGCCGCGGGGCCGAGGCCGCCCGACGGGCATTTCCATCGGGTCAATGCTATCTTGCTTTGGAAAGGGGATCTCTCATGGCGAAAAAGATCATTTGGTTGGGTATTACAGCAATAGCAGTCGCGGTGGTTTTGGGTTTGACTCCGGCTCTGGCCCAGGACAAAGTCTACATCAACGGATTTGACGCCGCCTACCCGCCCTTCTCGTTCGTGGACAAGGACGGCAAGCCGGCCGGTTTCGACATCGATGCGCTGAATTGGATTGCCGCGGAGATGAAATTCCAAGTCAAGCACCAACCCACCGACTGGGCGGCCATCGTCCCGACCCTGCAGTCCAAGAAAATCGACGTGATCGCCTCCGGCATGAGCATCACCCCGGAGCGGCAGGCTGCGGTCAATTTCACCGAGCCCTACTGGACGGTAAAGCAGCTGTTGGTGGTGAAAAACGACTCCAAGCTCACCGACAAGCAGTGCCTGGAACCCGGCCGCAAGATTGGCCTGCTGCGGGGCAGCGCCGAGTCCAAGTGGATGACCGAAAATCTGCTGAAAAAGGGCTACAGCTTCGAGCTGAAGGCCTACGACACCACCCCGCTGGCCATTGAAGACGTGGCCAACGGCCGGGCGGACTGCGCCGCCGTTTCGAACACGGCATTAAAAAATGCCCAGGACAAGGGCCTGAAGGTCAAGACCATCGGCAACTACGGCCAGCCCGACACCAACTACGGGTATGCTGTGCGCAAGGACGATACCGAGTCTCTGAAAAAGCTCAACGAGGGCTGGAAGAAACTCAAGGCATCGCCCAAGTTCCAGGAGCTGGTCAAAAAGTGGGAGCTGAAATAAACGTCCGGCCCTGATTCGGCCCGGCCGTTTATTTCAATATTGCAGGATCTTGATTAACGGGTGGGAAGGCTGAAGGTCTGCTTCAGCCTTCCTTGCTTTTTCCCGACGACCTTGCAAGAAGGCCAATCTCGGCGTTGCGCTTCATCTCGCGGTCGCTGCGGCGTACAGGAAGTACGCCTCGCGCCGCGAGTCTCGCGCGCCTTGATCTTGTCCTTCTTGCAAGGTCGTCGAAGCGGATGACTTTTTTGCGAGACCATGCTTGTGCTTGAGTGAGCGGGTTCCGAATGCACAGCGGATTGGCAGCAGTTGTTGAGGGTCTGCCCTATGTATTGCAGGGCATTGGGGTCACCCTCACCGTAGTCGGGGGGGCGCTGGCTATGGGCCTGGTCTTCGGCCTTTTCCTGGCGGTGGTCCAAGTCTACGGCCGCCCCTGGCTGCGGCGGCTCGCGGGGGTGTACGTCTGGTTCTTCCGCGGCATCCCGCTCCTGGTTTTGCTGTTTCTGTTCTACTTCGGCGTTCTTGCAGCGCTGGAGGCTGAATTGTCGCCGTTCACGGTGGCCATCATCGTGCTCGGGCTCATCAGCTCCGCCTACCAGGCCCAGATTCTGCGTGGCGCGATCCTTTCGGTGCCGGAGGGGCAGATGAAGGCCGCCCGGGCGATCGGCATGAGCGACTCACGGGCGATCGCGTTCATCATTTTGCCCCAGGCGCTGCGCTTGGCGATCCCCGGCTGGTCCAACGAATACACCGTCATCATGAAAGACTCCGCGGTAACCTATGCGTTGGGCGTGGCGGAGCTCATGGCCCGGACGAATCACGTGGCCTCCCGCACCTATCAACATTTATGGCTCTATCTCATGGTGGGCTTCATTTATCTGCTGTTGACCTGGCTGGGGACCAAGGCGCTGCACGTGCTGGAGGAACGGGTGGCCATTTCCGGCTACACCCGATGAGGGGATTCAAGGGATGACCCGACCGAGCCCCATTCTCAGACTGTTGGACATCCACAAGAGCTACGCCGGCCAGCCGGTGCTCAAAGGGGTGTCGCTCGAGCTTCGGCGCGGCGACATCAAAGTGATCATCGGCCCATCGGGCGGCGGCAAGAGCACGCTGCTGCACTGCATCAACTTCCTGGTGAGCTTCGAGAAGGGGAGGATCTGGCTGCGCGACAAGGAAATCGACCCCTCGAACAAGCCCGCGCTTTATGCTTACCGTCAAAAAGTCGGCATGATTTTTCAGGACTTTAACCTGTTCGACCACCTGACGGCGATCGACAACGTCCAGATCGGTTTGGTGCGGGTCAAGAAATTCGCCAAGCGCGAAGCCCGGCAGCGCGCCCTGGCCGAGCTGGCCCGCGTGGGCTTGAGCGATCATGCGCTCAAATATCCGGCCGAGCTGTCCGGCGGCCAGAAACAGCGTGTGTCCATCGCCCGGGCGCTGGCGATGGATCCGGAGGTCATGCTGCTGGACGAGCCGACCTCGGCCTTGGACCCGGAGCTGATCGGCGAAGTCCACGCGGTGATCCGCGACCTGGCCGCCGGCGGCATGACCATGGCGTTGGTGACGCATGAGATCGGTTTTGCCGCGGCGCTCGCCAACGAGATTCTATTCATGGAAAACGGGCTCATTCTGGAACAGGGGCCGCCCGCCACCATTCTCAACAATGCCACTCTCCACCGCACGCGCGAGTTCTGCGCCAAGATCGCGCAGTTGCATACCGGGGGCCGGGATACGGTATGATGGGCACGGACCTCTCCTTCTACACCCAGGAAGTCGCGCCGGCCATGCTCCGGGGGGTGTGGGTGAGCATCGGCTTGATTCTGCCTTCAGCGGTGTTCGGCCTTGCGATCGGGGTTCTGGCAGGCACTCTCCGGATTTACGGCCGACCGTTCTGGAAACGCGCAACCGAAATCTACGGACTCGTCTTCCGCGGTTTTCCACTGCTGGTCCAGCTCTATATTTGGTACTTCGGCCTGCCCCAGCTGGGGATTTACCTCAGCCCCTTTGCCGCCGCCGTGCTGGGGTTTTCGCTCTGCAGCGGGGCCTACCATGCGGAGGTTGTGCGCGGAGCGCTGCGCTCGATCAAGCAGGGTCAATTGCAGGCCGCGCGCTCGCTCGGGTTCAGCCGCACGCGGGCCGTCGTCTCCATCCTGCTGCCTCAGGCCATCCGCCGCGCCCTGCCGGGCTGCGGCAACGAACTCATCTACCTGATCAAGTATTCCTCGCTGGCCTACATGGTCACCTGCATCGAGCTGACCGGCGAAGCCAAGATCCTGGCGTCGATGTTTTTTAAATACCTTGAAGTGTTCTTCGTCGTCGGTGCGATATACTTGGCGCTGGTCTCGCTCGCCAGCTGGGGCTTGAGCCGCCTGGAGCGCCATGCCAGCATTCCCGGCTTCGAGTGCGTGCGGCGCTGAGCCGCACGCAACCCGGAAGCTAAGACCGTTTCCCATGCGAGCATCCCCCGCACACATTCTCCTTGTAATTGGCCTGAAGAAGTCTGATAATTTGGATAAGCCTTGAGAAATACCTGCAGGCTGTGAATCCTGAAAGGCATCTCGCATGACTGAACGACGCCCCGCCTTTGCCTGGCGTATATCTAAGAAGGTTTTCGCAATAGCCGTTGCTCTGATAACCTTCGCCTCGGTGATGGTTATCATGACCCGCAGCGAGGGGACCCCGCAGCGTCAAAAGAGCGAGGCCTTCGCTTCAATAAAGGTGGCTGTGGCCGAGCGCAAAGCAGTGCCTGTCCAGTTGCAGGCGGTCGGGACGGTGGAAGCCTATGCGACGGTCTCGATCAAATCGCGGGTGGACGGCCAGCTGATGGCGGTACACTTCCGCGAGGGTGAGGACGTCAAGAAGGGAGAGATGCTTTTCACGATCGACCCGCGCCCCTATGACGCCGCGGTGAAAGAGGCACGCGCGCGGCTGGAGCGCGACGCGGCCCTGGCCGACAAGGCGGAGCGCGATGCCCGGCGCTATGCCGAGCTGGTTGCCAAAAATTATGTCAGCAGCGATAAGTTCGAACAATTCCGGGCCAATGCCGAGGCGCTGCGGGCAACGGTGGCGGCCGACCGGGCGACCCTGGAAAGGGCCCAGCTCAATCTCGAATATTGCTACATCAAGTCTCCCATGTCGGGCCGCACCGGGCGGATCCTCGTGGACGAGGGGGCTCAAATCAAGGCCAACGACGACAAGGGCGGCATGGTCGAGATCATGCAGATCATGCCGATCCATGTGGGATTCGCCGTACCGCAGCAATATCTATCAGAAATTAAAACTCACATGGCAGCCGGCCCGTTGAAGGTGGAAGCCGACATTCCGGAAAGCCAGGTCACGGCCGAAACGGGAACCTTGAGCTTCCTGGACAACAAGGTGAACACCCAGACCGGTACCGTCCTGCTCAAGGGAACCTTCGCCAACACGGACCGCCTCCTCTGGCCCGGCCAGTTCGTCACAGCCACCCTCACCTTGGCCACCCGCAGCGGCGCCATCGTCATCCCGTCAGTCGCTGTCCAGATCGGCCAGGACGGCCAGTTCGTTTATGTCGTCAAGCCGGACATGACGGTGGAAATGCGCCCCATCGCGCTGGGAATGACGCTGGGGGACGAGGTGGTCGTCGAGAGGGGCTTGAGCGCCGAGGAGCAAGTGGTCACCGAGGGCCAGCTGCGGCTGGTGCCTGGCGCTAAAGTCCGGATAGCGGGATAGCCGCCGCCTTTGGCGGACGTGTTAAGTTTTAGGCTGAAAACAGACCTTATCCTTCGCATAACCCATAACACTTAAATCTTAAAACTATTCCATATCTTCTAAAAAAATGAACGTCTCGGAATTGTTCATCCGCCGGCCGGTCATGACGACCCTGGTGATGCTGTCGATCCTGATCTTTGGCGTCATGGCCTACAACAAGCTGCCGGTAAGCGACCTTCCCAACGTAGATTTTCCAACGATATCGGTCACGGCATCGCTGCCCGGCGCCAGCCCGGCCACCATGGCCACCGCCGTCGCCACTCCGCTGGAACGCGAGTTTTCGGCCATCGATGGCTTGGACTCCATGATCTCCACGAGCTCCATGGGCGGAACGCAGATCACACTTCAGTTCAACCTCGATCGCAACATCGATGCCGCCGCCCAGGACGTTCAGGTGGCGATATCCAGGGCAGCGCGCAATCTGCCCGGGGACATGCCCACCCCGCCGTACTTCCGCAAGGTCAACCCGGCCGACCAACCCATCCTGCGGCTCGCCCTGACATCGCCCACCCTGCCGCTCTACACGCTCAACGAATATGGGGAAACCATGCTCTCCCAGCAGATTTCCATGGTAGGCGGGGTGGCCCAGGTTCAGGTTTTCGGCTCGCAGAAATACGCCGTGCGGATCCAGCTCGACCCCCGGAAAATGGCCTCCCGCGGCATCGGAATCGACCAGGTCGCCGACGCGGTGAAGGAGGCCAACGTCAACCTTCCGACCGGGACCCTCTACGGGGCAAACCAGGCCTTCACCGTTCAGACCAGTGGACAGCTCACCCATGCGGCGCCCTACCGTTCCATCATTGTCAGCTATCGCGACGGCAGCCCGGTGCGGCTGGGGGATCTCGGCGGTGTTCTCGACAGCGTCGAAAACAACAAAACCGCAGCCTGGTATCTCGACCAGCGTTCGGTGGCCCTGGCCGTCTACCGCCAGCCGGGCACCAACACCGTGGCGGTGACACGGGAGGTCAAAAAGCTGCTGCCCGCCTTCCAGGCGCAGCTGCCGGCCTCGGTGTCGCTGCACATCCTTTACGATCAATCGCTGTCGATCGAGGAATCGGTCACGGATGTAAAGTTCACCCTCCTCTTCACCCTGGTCCTGGTGGTGCTGGTGATCTTCCTCTTCCTGCGCCGCCTTTCGGACACCATTATCCCCAGCCTGGCCATGCCCATGTCGTTGATCGGCACCTTCATCGTGATGTACCTGCTGGGCTATAGCATCGACAACTTGTCGCTCATGGCATTGATCCTGGCGGTCGGCTTTGTGGTGGATGATGCCATCGTGATGCTGGAGAACATCGTGCGACACCTGGAGATGGGCGAAGGGCCTGTCAAGGCGGCCCTCAACGGTTCAAAAGAGATCGGATTCACCATTATCTCCATGACGCTGTCTCTCGTGGCCGTGTTCATTCCGGTCTTGTTTATGGGGGGTATTCTCGGCCGGCTATTCCAGGAGTTTGCGGTCACCATCGGAGTGGCTATCCTGATTTCGGGGGTGATTTCCCTGACGCTCACGCCCATGCTCTGCAGCCGGTTTCTGCGTTCGAACGAGAGAGACGGCCGCCCGCCGGGCCGTCTGTACGCCGCCTCTGAAAGATTCTATCAAAGTATACTTGGGGTGTACGCACGAAGCCTGCGATGGTTTCTGGAGCGACGCCGGATGACCCTTCTCTTCCTGGTGGTGGTCCTGGCGTTGACCGGCTGGTTGTTCAACGTCATACCCAAGGGCTTCATCCCCAGCGAGGACCGTTCCCAGATCTACGTGATGACTGAAGCCGCGGAAGGCATTTCCTGGGAAGCCATGCAGCGCCAGCAACGCACCCTGGCCGAGGTGGTGCGACAGGATCCCAACGTGGAGGCCTTCATGTCCAGTGCGGGCGCCCGCGTCGGCAGCATCACCGGCCAGAATTCCGGGTTTATGGTCCTGCGGCTCAAGCCGCGGGATGAACGCGAGCAATCCGCCGACGGGATCATCCAGCTGCTGCGGCCCAAAATGGCCCAGGTGCCCGGGATCCGGGCGTTCCTTCAGAACCCTCCTCCGATCCGGGTTGGCGGCCGCCTCAGCAAAAGCCAGTACCAGTACACGCTGCAAGGAGCCGATGTCGAAGAGCTCTACCGGCTGGCGCCGCAGCTGGCCGAAAAAATGCAGACCCTGCCCGGGTTCCAGGACGTCACAACCGACCTGCAGCTCAAGAACCCCCAAGTCAACATCGACATCGATCGCGACAAGGCCTCAACGCTGGGGGTCTCCGCAGAGCAGATTGAAGATGCGCTTTACACTGCCTACGGCGCCCGGCAGATTTCGACCATCTATGCCGCAACCAACCAGTTCCCGGTGATCATGGAACTGGGGCCTGAGCACCAGATGGACCCCGGGGCGCTGTCGCTGATCTACGTGCGCGCCTCCAGCGGTCTTCTGGTCCCGCTTAAAACGATCGCCACCATCTCCCAGGGATACGGCCCCCTCACCGTCAACCACAGCGGGCAGCTGCCATCGGTCACGATCTCATTCAACATCCGTCCGGGTTTTGCGCTGGGGGATGCGGTTTCGGCCCTGAACCAAACGGCGGCCGCACTTCTGCCGCCGACGATCTCCGCCAACTTCCAAGGCACGGCGCAGGTGTTCGAGTCGTCTCTCCGCGACCTGGGGGTGCTGCTGGTCGTCGCCATCCTCGTGATCTACATCGTTTTGGGTATTCTCTATGAAAGCTTCATCCACCCCTTGACCATCCTCTCGGCCCTTCCTCTCGCCGGTCTGGGGGCGCTCGTCACCCTGCTCATCTTCGGCGCGGAGCTCAACCTTTACTCCTTCGTGGGCATGATCCTGCTCGTGGGCCTCGTGAAGAAGAACGGCATCATCATGATCGACTTCGCCCTCGAAGCCCAGCGCGTCGGCCGGAAGACGCCTGAAGACGCCATTTACGAAGCCTGCGTGGTTCGATTCCGGCCGATCATGATGACCACCATGGCCGCCCTGATGGGAACGCTGCCGATCGCCATCGGCTGGGGGGCCGGCGGCGAGTCCCGGCAGCCGCTGGGGCTGGCGGTGGTCGGCGGCCTGTTCTTTTCGCAGATGCTGACTCTATTCGTGACGCCCGTTTTTTACCTCTATATGGACTCGCTGCAGAAAAAGCTGCGAGGCCGTCGTGTCAAGGTGGAACCTGTGAGTCAGGCCACCAACTCCGACTGACGTCTTCGGTCGTACCGCTCGTAGCCGCTTCAGCCTTCTGAGGGACATCTGTGGAACGAATGCAGTTGGACGAGCGCCCCGTGGGGGTAATTCGGAATGCCGTGGTGCCGTCCTTGAGGGTTGCGCGAGACAACGCCCGGTTCTCTGTGCCGGTTGACATACCACTTCATGGAGGTTAAACTTTATATAAAATGTATAACTTATTTTTATAAGGAAAATTAAAATGGCTGTTGTTAAAACCTATGCCAAAGGTCAAATCATCATTCCCAAGGAACTCCGCGACGCTTTAGGGATTACGCCCGGCAAACGGCTGTCGCTGAAGCTCGTCGATGACCACATGGAGGTTCGACCGCTGCCGGATGATCCGATTGAGCATTTGACCGG
>CAZNAX010000129.1:0-9610 GCA_964570965.1 uncultured Desulfatibacillum sp. | reverse complement strand
TTGAGCGTCTGCTTGACGAGCGAGCCCCAGACCTTCTCCTCCGACCCGCGCTCCTCGGCCAGGGCCTCCAGCGTCTCCATGATCAGATCGAGCGCCGCCTGGGTGCGCTCTTCGGTGTCCTTGTCTTCCTTGGGCTCCTTGGCGGGGGATGCGGCCCCGCGCGCGGCCGGGGTCTTGCGTGCGGGGCGCTTGCGCGGCTGCTTTTTGCGTACGAGATCGTCGTAGTAGATGAATTCGTCGCAGTTGGCGATCAGGAGGTCCGAACTGGAGCTCTTCACCCCCACGCCGATCACGATCTTGTTGTTCTCCCGCAGCTTGCTGACCAGCGGCGAGAAGTCGGAGTCCCCGCTGACGATCACGAACGTGTCCACGTGAGACTTGGTATAGCAGAGGTCCAGCGCGTCCACGACCATGCGGATGTCGGCCGAGTTCTTTCCGGACTGGCGCACGTGCGGGATTTCGATGAGCTCGAAAGCGGCTTCGTGCATGGCGGCCTTGAACTCCTTGTAGCGTTCCCAGTCGCAGTAGGCCTTCTTGACCACGATGCTGCCCTTGAGCAGCAGCTTCTCGAGTACCTTGCGGATGTCGAATAGAGAGTGGCGCGCATCCCGCACCCCGATCGCAACGTTCTCGAAATCGCAAAAAACAGCCAGATTTTCGGTTTCCGGCGCTTTTCCCATCTTATCCTCCCCGGCGGCATGCGGTTGCCCGGGTGCTGCTGCACCTCGGCATGAAGCCGCTCTTGTGAAATTATTAGAGATGCCTGACTCTCGGCGAAAACGCCCCAGCGGTCAATGGCAATTTCAGCGCGAAAGACTCCCCAGGATCGAGGCTCCGCAGACGATCATCAGGATGGAGACGGCTTTCAGCCAGGTAATCTTCTCGCCCAGAAAGAGGCCCAGCAGCGTCACCACCACGATGCTGCCGCCGATGATGATGGGCCCGCCGATGGAAATCGGCACCCCTTGCTTGTATGCTTTGAGAATGAAGAAGTCGGCCAGCAGCACGGAGAGCCCGGCCAGCATGCACATGATTACGGACCTGAGTGAAACTCTGGGAAAACCAGAGCTTAGCACCGGCAGAAAAATCAGGGCACCTACGCTGAAGGCCGTCAGTTCGGTGATCAGCGCGCCCAGCAAGGGATGCATCTGCCGTGAGGCGGATGAGATGAAGACGTTCCAGAGCCCCGTTCCAAGGGCGCCGATGATCACGTATAATATGCTTGGCGACATGTTATCCTTCCAAATTTGAGGGGTGGCTGGTTGGCACGGATCGCATCCCTGCTGCGATCGCGGCTGGCAGCCGCTCCCCAGCGGCAACCAACGGAGAGCTACGCACGGAGGTTGCGACCCATTTTGGGCTTGCGGATGAACTCCCCGATCACATCGGTCAAATCCGGCTTGCCGATTTCCTGAAGGTGGTAATAGACGCGCGTGGTCGGTTTTTTAATCTTGATGACCCGGTTGAGATCAATGGGCGTGCCGATCACCACCGCGTCGCACGGTGTGCGGTTGATGGTGGCTTCGAGGTCCCTGAGCTGCCGCTCCCCATACCCCATGGCCGGCAGCAGGGTGCCGATGCCCGGGTAGGCTTGAAAGGTTTCCTTGAGCCTGCCTACCAGGTAGGGCCGTGGATCGACCAAACCGCTCGCTCCGAACTTGCGCGCCGCGACCACGGCCGCGCCGATCTTCATCCCGCCGTGGGTGAGCGTCGGGCCGTCTTCGACGGCCAGCACCTGCTTCCCCTTCACTGCAGCCGCATTTTGGATTGCAATCACCGATGCCGCGTCGACCACAACCGCCTGGGGGCTGACCGCAGCGATGTTGCGGCGCACGGTATCGATGCCGGCGGCATCGGCGCTGTCGATTTTATTGATCACGACCACGTCGGCCAGCCGCAGGGTCACATTCCCCGGGTAGTAGTTCATCTCGTGGCCGGGGCGATGGGGATCCACCACGGTCACATGCAAGTCGGGCTTGTAGAACGGGAAATCATTGTTTCCGCCATCCCATACGATCACATCGCAGCCTTTCGAATCGTTTTCGGCCGCCCGCAAAACCGCGCCATAGTCCACCCCGGCATAGATCACGTTGCCGCGTATGATGTGAGGCTCGTACTCCTCCATCTCCTCGATCGTGCATTTGTTTTTCTTCAGATCGCTGATCCCGGCAAACCGCTGAACCTTCTGACTGGCGATGTCGCCATAGGGCATGGGATGGCGTACGGCAACGACCTTCAACCCCTTCGCTACTAAGATATCGATGATCCGGCGGGAGGTCTGGCTCTTACCGCAGCCGGTGCGTACCGCGCCCACCGAGATGACGGGTTTGGTGCTCCGGAGCATCGTGTCCTTGGGTCCCGGGAGCACGAAGTTGGCACCTGCCGCCTGGACGACGGCGGCAACCTCCATGACATGCTGGTAGGAGATGTCGCTGTAGGAAAACACGCAATCATCGACCTGGAGCTTGCGGATGAGTTCGGGAAGTTCGGCCTCAAGGTAAATGGGTATGCCTTTGGGGTAACGCTTGCCGGCCAGCGCCGCCGGATAGTTGCGGCCGGCGATATCGGGTATCTGGGCGGCGGTGAAGGCGACGACCCGGCAGGCCGGGTTGTCGCGATAGCACGTGTTGAAGTTGTGAAAATCGCGGCCTGCAGCGCCGATGATGATCACGTTTATTGGTTTCATGGGGTCTCCTGTTATCTCAACCCACTTCCGTCCCAGTCTCTCCGGCGACGGCCCGCTCGATGTCCTCGAGATGGCAGATAATTCCCCGGTTGCCGGTTGCCCGCTGAAACTGCAGGATGGCCTGCACTTTGGGCCCCATCGATCCGGCGGGGAAATGTCCCTCCGACAGGCAGGTGGTAAGCTCAGCCCGCGTGACGTTGCGCAAGAGCTGCTGCTGCGGCTTTCCCCAGTGGATGGACACGCCGGGCACATCCGAGGCGATGACGAAGATGTCTGCTTGGATCTCGCTTGCAAGCACGGCGCTGGCGAGGTCCTTGTCGATGACGGCATCCACCCCTCTGAACCTGCGTTCCTTACGGATCACCGGGATGCCGCCGCCGCCGCAGCAGATGACGATGAAGCCCATTTCGATCAATTGCTTGATTTCGCGGTGCTCGACGATCGCCAGCGGCCGCGGCGAGGCCACCACGCGCCGATAGCCCCTGTCCGTCCGGACCATGGGGTAGGACAAGGCCTTGGCCTGTTCCTCGGAGTAGAAGGGCCCGATGGGCTTGGTGGGCTTCTGAAACGCCGGGTCCTGCGCGTCGACGACCACATAGGAAATCAGGGAGACGAACAGCTGTTCGGTGGTGACGCCGATTTCCATCAGGGCCCGATCGAGGGTGGATTCGATCATGTAGCCGATCTGCCCCTGGGTCATGGCCACGATGATCTCGAGCGGCATGTCGGGAACTTCGCGGCAGCTCTCCTGCTGCAGCAGCAGGTTGCCCGCCTGGGGCCCGTTGCCGTGAGTGATGACGATGCGGTAATCCCGGGATAAACGGGCGACTTGCCGCATGGGCCGCTTCAAGTTCGCAAACTGCTCCGCGGCGGTGCCGGTCTGACCTTTTTGGATCAGCGCGTTGCCGCCGAGGGCGATCAAAAGGAGAGGTTTCATCCCCTAAGCGCCGATGGTGGCCACCATAATTGCCTTGATGGTGTGCAGCCGATTCTCCGCTTGGTCGAAAACGATAGAGGCCGGCGATTCGAAGACCTCGTCGGTGGCCTCCATGGCCTCTAGTCCGAACTTTTTGAAAATGGATTCACCGATCTCCGTTCGCCGGTCATGGAACGCCGGCAGGCAATGCAGAAATTTGACGGAAGGGTTTCCGGTTTTCATCATGGCGGCCGTATTGACCTGGTATGGTTGGAGCAGGCGGATGCGGTCGGCCCACACGGTATCGGGCTCACCCATGGACACCCAGACGTCAGTATAAAGAAAGTCGCAGCCCGCGACCCCCAGGTCCAGGTCCGGGGTGACCGTGATCTTGGCGCCGGTATCCCCGGCGATGTCCCGTGCGGCTTGAACCAGGTCGGGGCCGGGATGAAGCTCCCGGGGGGCGACGATGCGGCAATCCATGCCCATTTTGGCGGCGGCCACGATCAGCGAGTTCGCCACGTTGTTGCGCCCGTCCCCCATAAACGCGAAGGCGACCCGGTTCAACGGCTTGGTGGTGTGCTCCTGCATGGTCATGATGTCGGCCAGTGCCTGGGTGGGATGAAACTCGTTGGTGAGCCCGTTCCAGACCGGCACGCCGGCATATTTGGCCAGCTCCTCCACGCGGGCTTGCTCGAAGCCGCGGTATTCGATGCCATCATACATCCGCCCCAGGACTCGCGCGGTATCTCGAACGGATTCTTTTTTACCGAGTTGCGAGCCGGTGGGATCGAGATAGGTTGCTCGGGCGCCCTGGTCGCAGGCGGCCACCTCGAAGGCGCAGCGGGTTCGGGTGGAGGTTTTCTCGAAAATCAGGGCAATGTTCTTGCCCTTGAGATGCTGCTTCTCGGCGCCTGATTTCCTGGCCTTTTTCAGGTCCGCAGATCGCTGCAGCAGATAGGCAATTTCTTGCGGGCTGAAATCCAGCAGCTTAAGAAAATGTCTTTTGCGAAGATCGACGGCCATGAGTTCCCCTCCTGCACCTGTCGAAAATAGATAAGGGCCATCTCGCGTTGGAAACAGCCCTTATCGACTCAACCGGATTCAAACTATCAGAAACCGCGGCCGGTTTCAATCGGTTGACGTTCGGGGCGGGGTCCATGCGGCGCAGCTGCAGGGGAGCCTGCGCGGAAATGGAACCCCCGGCTTCCCCTGCTGCACCTTTCGTGGTATAGGGCATACTCAACCGATTGACCATTTTCCTCGAAAGGATGGCTGCCATGGGGGTGCCGCAACCGTTGATCAAGGACCAGGTCGAAGCCGCTATACAGACTATTTACGACGGAATGCATACGGCCATCGGCAAAATGCCCAACATTTTTGCCGTCATGGCCCATTTCCCGGCGGCTCTGAAACGGTTCGTGCCATTTTACACAGCCGTCATGACGAAGGGCAAGGTGCCCGTCAAGCTCAAGGAGCTGGCCTACCTCAAAACCGCCAGCATCAATGCATGCCGATATTGACTGCGCGCCCACATTGCTTCGGCGAAGCAAGCGGGCGTCAATGACCAACAGATCGAGGACCTCCGCTTTTACCAGACCAGCGATGCCTATGACGAGAAGGAGCGTGCCACCATCCGTTTCGCCGATCTCGTCACTCGCGGGGCGGCGGCCATCGACGCGTCGGTTCTCACTTGGCTGGGCAACTACTATTCCGATTCCGAGATCGTGGAACTGGTCATGGTGATCGGCCTGGCCAATCTGGTCAACCGTTTTAACGACACACTTCAGGTTCAACCGGATTTGGGATAAGAGGCACATGTCGGCCAGGTCCGCAAAATAATGATGTAAGAACCCCGCCGGTCCTCACGCAGTTTCGATTTCGTGCGCTGATCCGCAGACATGGCGATTACCCTGCCAGGGTAAGCGCCTGTGCTGCCTCGCCCGCGTGGGCGCGCGTCGCCGATCCATATTCTTGCTTGATAGCTCTGATCAATTCCTTGACCGAAATAATCCGATCGACACGATAGGCATTCTGCCCGGAAAAGACGAAGCCGCGGTTGAGGTTTCCCCGTTTGGCCTGGATCAGGGCCAGGGCGATGCAATAGGGGCTTTTGCGGTGATCACAGGTTCGAATGCAATGGTAGGGGCAGGTGAACGGGATCTTCTCCCCGCGTTGGACGGCTTCCAGGAACTCGTTGTTGATGGCGCGGCCGGGAAGCCCCACCGGGCTATTGATGATAACGATATCTTCCTTGCTGGCGTTGACGTAGGCCTGTTTGAACACGGGGCTCGCGTCGCACTCGTGGGTGGCCACGAACCGCGTCGCCATCTGCACCCCGGCAGCCCCCATCTTCAGAAACTTACGGATATCCGCGCCGGTGTAAACGCCTCCGGCCGCGATGACGGGGATGGCCTGCCCGGATTCCGCCTCGAACGGTTTCACGGCTTCCATTACTTCCGCAACCAGTTTTTCCAAGGTGAATTCCGGCGCGAAAATCTGCTCCGGCTTCAGCCCCAGATGACCGCCGGCCATGGGGCCTTCCACCACGAACGCATCGGGCAGGTGGGAAAGCCTTGACCATTTCTTGCAGAGCACTTCGGCCGCCCGGCCCGAGGAGACGATGGGGACCAGCTTGGGCTTGCTCCGCTGCCGGAGGTATTTCGGAAGATCGAGCGGCAGGCCGGCGCCGGAAAAGATGAAGTCGATCCCCTCCTCGATGGCGGCGATGACCAGGTTGGAGAAGTGGGTCAGCGCCACCATGATGTTGACGCCCAGAAGCCCCTTGGTCAGACTGCGCGCTTTGCGGATTTCATTCTTGAGAGCGCGGATGTTCGCTTCCAGCGGGTTGGACCCGATGTCGGGTTCACCCATGCCGATCATGGCGGCGGCAATGACACCGATGCCGCCTTCATTGGCCACGGCGGAGGCCAGGCCGGACAAGGAGATGCCGACCCCCATTCCTCCCTGGATAATCGGGATTTTGGCGATCAAGTCGCCGATTCGTAATGCGGGTAATTTCATAAGGTTGGGCCCTCTTTCTCCTTGCAAGGCAGATCGCTCGCTAACCTTCCGGTTTGGGCCTCAAGCGCATGCAGGCTTATCTCCAGGCGGTAGGATTCAATACGCCTATTTTCTATCTTCGCTCCTGTCGGTTGCCGGCGGCGGCGAAGGCGCCAACGCGCTCAGTCGTAGACATAGTTCAGCGCTCAGTTCAATTTCGGGGGCCTTGAGCGCCGGTTCGAGCTGCTCGACGCTGCGAGCGCCGATGATGGGGCAGGTCACGGCCGGGTGGTGCGCTGCCCAGGCGACGGCCAGGCTCATCGGCGAAACGCCCACTTCGGTGCCAATGGCTTTCAACCCCTGGGCAGCCTCGAACATCCATGGTTCGGCGTAGCGTCTCCGGTACATGGCGTTCTCCGTCAGCCGGCCGGCCGTTTGATCCGGTGCGAGACCGTATTTTCCGGTAAGCACCCCGCCCCCCAGAGGGTTGTACGCCATGACCCCCAGGCCGGCATCCTGCGCGAGCGGAAACAACTCCACCTCCGCCTGGCGTTTCACCAGGTTGTACATGGGCTGAATCACGCGAATGGGCTGGAAGCCCTTGAACGCACACACGCCGAGGGCCCTGGCAATCTGCCAGGCCGCCCAGTTGCTGACTCCAATGTATCGCACCTTGCCTTGTTGTACAAGAAAATCGAATGCGTGCAGGCTTTCCTCGATCGGCACGATAGGGTCGAAGCGGTGGGCGAAATAGACGTCGATCCAGTCCGTGTTGAGGCGCCTCAGGCTTGCTTCGCATTCCTGGAGGAGGTGGCGGCGGGAGAGGCCCTCGCGATTGGGGCCGGCGCCCATCGAGCCGCCGACTTTGCTGGTCAGAATCAACTGCTGCCGCTCTCCGGCGGTCAGATCCCCGAGGATGCGCTCCGCCTCGCCGCTGGAGTAGACATCGGCGCAGTCGAAAAAGTTGATCCCGGCATCGCGGCAGCGCCGGTAGATGGCCCGGCTGGCGCTGCGGTCGGCCTCTTTGCCGAACGTCATGGTTCCCAGACAAAGCTCCGACACCTGCACGCCAGTGGAACCGAGAAGGACATATTTCATTACCAGCGATCTCCTGCCAATGTTTTGCATTTGCGCATGAAAGTGCTCACGCGCTTTGGCTCCACCAGATTTTCGACCCGACCGTCTTTCTTGAATTGGAACCCATCGATCCGGTACACTACAGCCCGTTGGTATTGGGCTGCCCCATGCGCAGCGGGCCGCCGCGTGCGGTCGGCCAGCCCAGGCAGTTCGCGGCCGAACCGGGCACGGTGAAAACATCCATCCCGTGCTCGAAAGTCTGGACGAAAATTTCCAGCTGGCCGTCCCCGTCCAGATCCCCGACGGCCGGCGCCGCCGGAGCGCCGTTGCCGTTGCCGTTTCTTTTTCCGGGATTCGGCAGGGCAAGGTCGTGCAGCAGGCTGCCGTCCGCCCCCAGGATGACCAGATAGCCGGAGTCCAGGACGTCCGGCGCGCCGTAGGTGGTGAAAATGATTTCCGGCGAGCCGTCCTGGTTCAGATCGGCCACCGCGGCTTCCGAGGCATACATGATGGCGTTGCCGTGGGTATAGTCCCAGCGCCACAGCTCGGCACCCTGGGCCGTGAACGCCCGCATGAAGCCGTCGTTCAGAGACACCACGATTTCGGGGGCCGAATCCCCCTGGATATCTAAAGTCACGGCGGCCGGAACGCCGTTCGGCGGATACCAACCGGAGACCGAAATGGGCGTTCCGCCCCGGGGAAGCGTTTCCCAGCCGGGCTTGCGCATGGCCGACCGGCTGCCGTCGCCGTGGGCTCCTTCGAGGACCATGACGGCGTAGGCCTGGGTTACATACGGCTCGTTCACCTCAACATTGGGGACGCCCAGGACCTCGTTGAGGCCGTCCCCGTCAACGTCCACGATATTGGGCGGCGAGGCCGTCCACTGCAACCACTCCTGCCCGGTGCCGGGATTGGGCCAGGCCCCGGTGTGCAGGTGATAGTGGTCTCCCTCGACCTGCGGGTCGGCCCAGCGGATGAACTGCCCCCAGGTCATGCGCTGGGCTAAATAGGCGGTTTGGCGGTTGGTGAACCAGGCGGAGGCATTGATGGCAACGCCGTTCAGGTCGAAGGCCTGGATGTGATGGTTGTCATAGGTGGCGATGATCTCCAGCTCGGGATCGTCGTCAATGTTGCCGATGCCGACGTTCAGCCCGTAGCAGCCGTAGCCGCTGTGGCCCATGCCGTTGCGGTCGGCGTCCCCCCCGTCGCCGATGCCGGACAAATTGTTGTAGCGCGGCCAGGCCGGGTAGCTCAGACCGGCCGGTCGGAAGATGGCGCCGTTGTAGGAAAAGACAAAGACCTGCGCGCCGCCGTTCTCGGTAGGCTGGGTCTGGGTGGTGGTCGCCGCCACCTCGATCAAGCCGTCGCCGTCGAGATCGGCCGCCGCCAGCCCGCGCACTTCCGGCGACTCGCCGGCCGTCGTCGTATCGGCCGGCCAGCCGGTTTTGAGAGCCAGAGCGCCGTTGCGCCACTCGTAGGCATACACCCACCGGCCAGCCCCGAAGACCACCTCGGGCAGGCCGTCGCCCTCCAGGTCCACCACGACGTGGGGGGCGTACACGCGGCCGCTGCCGTGATCAACCTGGTCCAGCAGCTGGCCCTGGCTGTCGAATACAAAGATGGAGTAGTAGGCGGCGATCAGCTCATTATTCCCGTCGGCGTTCAGGTCCGCTACCACCGGCGAGGCGTACCAGCTGGTCTCGCCGTCGAGGTTCATCAGAAATACCGGCGCCTGGACTTCGCCGGCGCTCTGTCCGGCGGTGCAGACCCCATTGCGCGCTCCGCCCGTGGCGTTGCCCTGGACCGGCGTGCTTCCGCTTCCGCCGGCGTCCCCGCCGCTGCTCCCTGAGCCGGACCCGCCCCCGCCGCCGCAGCTGAGCGCCAGCACCGACAGGCAGATCAATCCTATCCAGCGTCCTGCTTTAGAG
>CAZNAX010000128.1:0-9684 GCA_964570965.1 uncultured Desulfatibacillum sp. | reverse complement strand
GGTCGAGCAGCCAGGCGGACTTGTAGACCGAGGTGCGCGCCATTTCGATCTGGGTCGCCATCTCGGCGATCTTGAACTGGGTGGCTTGAAAGGCGGCCAGGGGCTGGCCGAACTGTTTGCGGCCCTTCACGTGCTTGACCGCCAGGTCGAGCGCGCCCTGGGAGATGCCCACCCCGTGGGCGGCCACGTAAGACCGGGAGTGGTCGAAGAACTTCATGAGCTGGATAAACCCGTTGCCTTCCGCGCCGAGCAGGTTCTCCCGCGGCACCCGCACGTTGTTGAAGTAGACGGCCGAGGTGTCGGAGGCGCGCAAGCCCATCTTGCCGTGCATGGGGTCGGCCTTGTAGCCCGGCCGGTCGGTTTCGATGATCAGGATGCTGTGGCGGCCGGTCTTCTTCTGCACCTCGGGGCGGGTGAGGCAGTAGACCAGAAGAAAGGTTCCCACCGTGCCGTTTCCGATCATGATCTTGGAACCGTTGACGACATATTGGTCCCCGTCGCTGACGGCCGTGGTGGCGGCCGCAGACGTGTCGCTGCCGGCGTCCGGCTCGGTGATGGCGAAGCCCATGATCCCCTCGTCCTCAAACAGCGGCGGCAGCCATTTCTTCTTCTGCGCCTCGGTTCCGAACAGGAGCAGCTCCTCCGCCCCGAACGTCAGCGAGCACAGCTGCTGGCCGATGCCGGGGTCGACCTTCCAGAATTCCTCCAGCACCAGGGCCTGTTCGAGAAACCCGAGACCTGGTCCGCCGTAGGCCTCGGGGACGAAAAGCCCGATCAACCCGAGCTTACGCGCCTTCCGAATGATGTCGAAAGGCACCTTTTCGTTGACGTCGCACTCCAGCGCCACCTTGGGAAATTCGCCGCGAGCGAACTCCCGGGCGGCCTTCTGGATCTCCTTCTGTTCGCGGGTAAGATCGAAATTCATCCGATGGTTCCTCTCTCTATGTCAGGGGGGAGTCGGTAGAAAAATCCGAAATTCGAAACACGAAATCCGAAACAAATTCGAAATTCGAATGATCGAAACAGGATTGTCACTGGCTCTTTTGTAATATCGCGCCGAAGATATTCATCAGCTCGGTTGATTCGGCAATAAGAAAAACCTGTTCCTTTTCAAGCTCGGCAACTCGGCAGTGCTTTGACGAACCTCCTGACTCTCCTTGCAAATTCCAAGGTTCGATCTTCGAGGTCATATTGTTTCGGATTTGATATTTGGGTCATTCGGGTTTGTTTCGTATTTCGAATTTCGTGCTTCGGATTTCTCTTCAGAGCGGTATATTCCCATGCCGCTTGGCCGGCGCCGGTCTTTCCTTGTTGCGGAGCATCCGTAGCGCTTTGATAAGCTGGGGCCGGGTGTCGCGCGGCCGGATGACGGTGTTCACCAGCATGTTCGAAGCCGCATGGAAGGGATTCGAATACTTGTAGTCGTACTCTTCGATCTTCTGCCGGCGGTATTCTTCCGGGTCGTCGGCACTCTGGATTTCCCTGCGGAAGATCAGATCGACCGCCGCGGTCGTATCCAGCACGACCAGCTGCGCGATCGGCCAGGCCAGCATCAAGTCCACGCCCATGCCGACGCAGCACATGCCCATGACCGCGCCGCCGTACTCCTTGCGCAGCGCGAGGGTGATCTTCGGCACCGTGGCCTCCGAGTAGGCATAGAGCATCTTGGCCCCGTGCCGGATGATGCCGGCGTGCTCCTGGGTGACGCCCGGGAAATAGCCCGGCACGTCCACCAGATTGATCAAGGGGATGTTGAAGCAGTCGCAGAAGCGGATGAAACGCGCCGCCTTGTCGGAGGCGTCCACGTCCAGGCAGCCGGCTTTGATGCGCGGCTGGTTGGCGACGATGCCGACGCTGTTGCCCTCCATGCGCGCAAAGCCCACGATGATGTTGGCGGCAAAACGCGGCAGCACCTCCAGAAACGAGCCGCGGTCGACGATCCGGTCGATCACGGCATGCATGTCGTAGGACTTCTTGAAATGGGCGGGTACGATCTGCTCCAGGGTGTCGTCGGCCCGCTCGGGGTCGTCGCCGCTGTCCAGCCGCGGGGGAAGCTCGGTGTGGTTGGAGGGAAGGTAGCTCAAGAGGGTTTGGATGACGGCAATGCACTCCGCGTCGCTGCCGGCGACAAAATGGGCCTGGCCGGTGACTTCGCTGTGGACCTTGGCGCCGCCGAGCGCTTCGAGGTCGACCGTCTCACCGGTCACGGCCTTGATCACCCCCGGGCCGGTGATCACCATGTGACTGGTGCCTTTCACCATCACGATGAAATCGGTCAAGGCCGGCGAATACACCGAAACCCCGGCGCAGGAGCCCATCATGCCGGTGATCTGGGGGATCACCCCGGAGGCGGCGGTGTTGCGGAAGAACATTCCGGCCACCCCCTGCGAAGCGAAAAAGCCCTCGTGCAGCCGCCCGCCGCCCGAGTCGTTCAGGGCCACCAGGGGCGCCTTGACCTTGAGGGCCTCGTCCATGATGCGGCAGATTTTTGCGCCGTGAACGGTTCCCACCGAACCGCCCAGCACCGTGACGTCCTGGGCGTAGGCGAAGACCCGGCGGCCGCCGATCGTGCCGCAGCCGGTGACCACGCCGTCGCCCGGCACCTTCTTGGCCTGCATGCCGAAGTCAACCGCCTGGCTTTCGGCCAATTGGTTGATTTCGACGAAGCTCTGCGGGTCGAAGAGCAGTTCGAGGCGTTCGCGGGCGGTCAGCTTGCCGCGTCCGCGATGGCGATCGAGGACCTGAGGCCCTCCGCCCGCTTGCGCGCGTTTCTGCAGGGATGAAAGCCTCTCCAACTCGCTCTGGTGGGTTTTCTCGTTCGACATGGGTCCCCCTCGCGCTGCAGGTCATCTGTTGAGGCCGAAGAACAATCGGAAGACGGGTGAGGCTGCCGGCCTGAGCCGGCGGACGCCTTCCGCTGCGGGTGTGACGGATACTGTATACTGTACACAATAAACGTGTCAATGCTTGGCTCGGCCCAGTGGCTGTGCTAATTTCACCCATCGGTGAATCCGCCGTTCTTGTTTCAAGGGATCTGAGGAGCGGCAAAGACCGGCGGTCCGCCGAACCATGCAGCTGAACTCAAACCGCATCATTATTCCAGAGGAGGTCGTCAGTGAAAAAAAGAACCGATATATCCGCGGAGTGGATTCGGGAGCTGATCCATGCGTTCATCGCCGCCTCGCCCCACAACACCATGAAGAACCAACCTGCAGATCCCGCATGGGACGATGCCCTGGTCGGGTTCGCTTCGGGTGCGGACCCGATTTGGCAGCAGTACAAGGAATATGTCGGCCCCTTCCACTGGACCCCTTGGGAGGTTTTTAGCCAGCACTGCCCGGACTCACCCGCGGGCGCCGAAGAACTGACCGTCGTTGCGTGGGTCCTGCCCCAGCGCGAGGCGGTGCGCAAGGCCAACCGCAGGGCCAGGCGGTATCCGGCCGAAGAGTGGGCCCGGATCCGGGTCTACGGCGAGGAGTTCAACGCCGCCTTGCGCCGCCACGTGGCCGACCGCCTCAGGCGGGCAGGTCATGCCGCCGTCGCTCCGATGCTGGTTCCCAACTGGACCGTCGTCAAATCGGAGCGCTTCTCCTATGCGTCTTCCTGGTCCGAACGCCATGCCGCCCATGCGGCCGGTTTAGGCACCTTCGGCCTGTGCGACGGGCTCATCACCGCTAAGGGCAAAGCCATGCGGGTGGGATCGGTGGTGGCCAGGATATCGATCCAGCCCACTCCCCGGCCTTATTCCGATCACCGGGCCTATTGCCTTTTTTTCGCCGATGGAACCTGCGGCAAATGCATCGATCGCTGCCCGGCCCGCGCCATTTCCAAGCGCGGCCATGACAAGGAGAAGTGCCGGCGGCACCTGGTTCGCTCCCGGGAGTATGTGAAAAAGACCTACCGGTTTGAAGGGTATGGATGTGGGCTGTGCCAGGTGGGGGTGCCTTGCGAGGCGGGCATACCCGTCCAAGCGGCCCGGGAGGATTTGGAGCGGGGAGTGCTGCCGCCTCCGCCGCCGCCCTTGGCCTGAGCCGGATGGCCGGTGGACCGCAGTCCCATGGAACCGGCTAGGCGCCGTTGATGGCGTCGACGAGCTGCCGGAGCCTGGCGAAATCCCTCTTGTTGAAATCCACGACCAGCCTCGGCAAGTTCGCGAGTTCCGGCTCATCGCATTCCCTGGACAGCGCGCCGGTGAGCCGCATTCCGCCGCCCTCCGCCAGGATATCCGCGAATTCCTGACGGAGCCTGTCGAGCTGCGATGTCTGCAGCTCGGCCGCCATCCTGATTACGGCTTTTCCATCAACGAAGCGCAGGCTGTGGAAGCGGCGGTAAAACCGATGGATGACGGCCACGGCATCATCGACATCGCGGGTGTGATGGAAAAAGGCGCCATCGCCCGGCCCGATGTAACCGCCTGACAGGAGATGATCCCTTACAAAGTCCATCCACCCGGACCAGTAACGGTCGCCGGGCCGGTCGATCAGGACGACCGGCAGGGGATAGCGTTTGCCGGTCTGAAGCAGGGTCAGGGCTTCCATCGCCTCATCGAGGGTCCCGAACCCGCCGGGGAAGAGCGCCACGGCGCAGGCTTCCTTGATGAAGGCCACCTTGCGATTAAAGAAATACTTGTAGGTGATGTCGCGCGGGCTGCCGTTCAACACGGGGTTCGACTTCTGCTCGAGGGGAAGGCGGATGCCGACGCCGAAGGACTTTTCCGGTCCGGCCCCCTCGTTGGCCGCCTGCATGATCCCCGGTCCGCCCCCGGTGATGACCATGAATCCAGCGGCGGCCAGCTTTCGGCCGAACTCCCTGGCCATGTGGTAAAGCGGATGGTCCGGCGTCGTGCGCGCCGAGCCGAAAACGGTCACCTTGCGGGCGTCGCGGTAGTCGCCGAACACCTTGGACGTATAGCGCATCTCCTTCAAGGTCGAACACATGACCTTCAAGTCGGCTGATTGCGGGTTTTCCTGGCCGGCCTTCAGTGCCGCGATGATCATTTCGCGGATGATCGGACCGTGATGGACGGGGCCGGCCAATTTGAGCAACTCTTTGATCGCAAGATCCACGGCGCCATTGTCGGCACTGAAGCGAAGGTTCATTCACAGCTCCTGATTCAAACGTATTTTCATAAAGCATATCAGATTCCAGGCCGTTTCTGAAGCTTGGGGCAAACGGAGGCGACCTGCCCGATTTATTTCGATTCTTTGGCTTACTTCCAGCGTGCACCCCAGTCGGACGACATCACCATGATCGCCGTTCGTCGAATGGGTAAATGAGGCCGCCGCTGCTACGCGCGCCGCGTTAATCGGCTTGACATTCCGAATCTGTATACTGTATACCGCGAAGGAACCCGGTTCAGCAGTGGGTTCGTTCTCCGGGCCGTGTTCGATCACCCCGACAGCACCCGTTGCCCTGCAACCCGCGCCCAGCAAGGGAGGAGCGATGGACCTCTTCAGCAACCTCACCGTGCTTTCTCTCGAGCAAGCGACCGTCCTTCCTTACCTGACCTACCGGCTGGCGCACGACGGTATGCGCGTCATCAGGCTCGAGCATCCGGTCTACGGCGACCCCAACCGCCAGATCGGCGACAACGTTCTCGGCGAAGAGCGCATGAACGCCTATTTCCTGTGCATCAATGCCGGCAAGAAGGCGCTGACCCTGAACCTGGCCGAACCGCAGGGGCAAGCGCTGTTGCATGCCCTGATCCGTGCGCTCCCGGTGGATATTTTTGCTACCAACCAGCTGCCGCGCAACTATGCCAAGCTTGGGATCGACTACGATACGCTGAAGAAAATCAAGCCGGACCTGATCTGGCTGGGAGTCACCGGTTTCGGTCCGGACAGCAACGAGGGCGCTTATGATCCCATCCTGCAGGCGCGCTCCGGCCTGATGGAGCTGACCGGTGAAAGCGGCGGCGATCCGCAGGTGCTGGGGATACCGCTGCCCGACATGGGGACTAGCGAGCATGGCTACGGGTTGTTGATGAAAGCGCTCCTCCTGCGCCAGGCGACGGGCGCGGGCGCCTGCATCCACCTGTCGATGTTCGAGTCCTCCGTCTCCTGGCTCACGGTCCCCATCACGTTCGCCGCCACTTTCAAAAAGGCCCTCTCGCGTCGGGGCAACACCCATGAGTTTTTCTGTCCGGTGTCGGTCTACCCGACCCAAAACGGCTTTGTTTACATGGCGGTCGGCAACGACCGCCAGTGGAACGCGCTGGTTTCGCTCGAGATGTTTCAATCGCTGGACCGGCCGGACTATGCTAAAAACGCCGGCCGCATTGCCGATGTGAAGAACCTGAACCGTTCAATCAGCGCGATCACGCAGCTTCTGAGCTCGGAGGAGCTGATGGAAAAACTCACCGCGATCACCGTTCCGGCCAGCAAGATCCAGACGATCCGGGAGGTCGTCGCCGATCCCTTGGTCGAGCGCCGGCTGCTGCATGCGGCCGATCGCGCCACCGGCCGGCGCATCGTTCTGGCGCCGGCTCCCTACCTGACGTCGTTTTTGGAGTCGTCCGGCCGCGAACTCTCCTTTCCGCCACGTTTCGGGGAACACAACGCGGAAATCTACGGCGGGCTTCTGGGCCGCGCGCCGTCCGATTTGGCCGACTGGAAGGCCCAGGGGATCATTTGACGGGCCGCGAGCCGCCATGCGAATCAAAACCCGGTACTCCGAAGCGGACCTTGCATCAGCCCTGCGGCCGATGCGAGGCATGCGGACGCGCAAATCTCTGGGAGAGCTGGTGTACGGCAACCTCCGGCAGGCCATCGTGCGGGGCGACCTCACTCCCGGCACCCGGTTGGTGGAGAGCCGCATCGCCGGCGCTCAGGGAATCAGCCGTACGCCGGTGCGGGAAGCCATCCACAAGCTCGAACGCGAACGGTTCATTGAAAGGCTTCCCCGTGGCGGCTTCAGCGTGCTGGGTCTGAACCGGCAGGATATCGTCGAAACCTTCGGCATCCGCAGTGTGCTGGAGGGCTATGCCGCCCGGCTGGCGGCCCTCAATTACGAGTCCGATGATCTGCAGCCGTTGGAGGCGAAAATCGATGAATTCGAGCGCCTTTTGCGTGAAAAAAAACTGAGGGGCCTGCCGGAAGTGAACACCCAGTTCCACGATCTGCTCTATGCCCTCAGCCGCAGCCCGCGGCTGGTCGGGATGATCGACGCCCTCAGGGATCACATCTTCCGCTTTCGGCAGATCATCCTCAAGGACGAGCGGCAGGCCCGGGTCAGCAACGAAGACCATCGTTTGATACTCGAGCACATCCGCCGACGGGACGCTGAAGGGGTCGAGCGCCTGGTCCGGGAGCACATCGTTAGGGGCCAGGCGATGGTGTTAAAAACATTCGACAGCAATTATTCCATAGATATGCAAAGAGGAAACGATTCGGATTTCAGATGACAGATGGGAAAAATCCGAAACACGAAATCCGAAATCCGAAACAAATCCGAATGACCGAAACGTTAAAACAATCTGAGATTTCAGCACCAATGGTTTTGGTCATTGTCCCATTTGAACATTCGAATTTGTTTCGAGTTTCGTGCTTCGGATTTTGAGTTTGGCTCCGGCCTTGGCGGGGCTGGAATAGGGTGAGGCTATGTCGGGCAACATCATAAAGATACTCGTGGGCAAGCCGGGGCTGGACGGGCATGACCGCGGAGCGAAGGTGGTGGCTTTGGCTCTGAGGGATGCGGGCATGGAAGTCATCTACACCGGGCTGCACCGGACGCTGGAGCAGATCGTGAGCGCGGCGGTCCAGGAAGCGGTCGATGTCATCGGCCTCAGCCTCATGTCCGGGGCGCACCTGCCGATCTGCCGCCGGCTGCTCGATCTGATGGCTTCCGAAGGCATCGGGGAAATTCCGGTGGTGGTGGGCGGCGTGATTCCCAAGCAGGATGTCGCCCGGTTGAAGGAGATGGGGATCAAAGGGGTCTTTCCCGGCGGGACCTCTTTCGAGCAGATCGTGGACGGGATTCGGGCCGTGGCCGCTTGATCGGGGCTGCGCCGGCCGCGAGGTCCGAGCGGATCGGGCACATTGACTATCGCCGCGGCATGTCAGGAGATGGATGAGGAGCCATGGGGGTTGCCAGATACATTAAAGACGAAAAAGACGCCATCCGGGAAGTGGTCTACCAGTCCGGCATCCGAATCAAGCCCAGCTACTCGCCCCGGGATCTGGAGGCGGTCGGGTTCGACTATGCCAAAGACCTCGGCGAGCCCGGCGAATTCCCCTTCACGCGCAGCCTGCACCCGCTGGGCTACCGCAGCCGGGCTTGGACGACGCGCCAATATACGGGATTCGGAACCCCGGCAGAGACCAACCAGCGCTTCAAACTGATGATTTCCCACGGCCAGACGGGCTTGAACGTCGCCTTCGACCTGCCGACCCAGATGGGCTACGATTCCGACGACCCCCGCGTGTTGGGCGAAGTCGGCCGGGTCGGCATGGCCGTGGACTCGCTGCGGGATTTCGAAACCGCTTTCAAAGACATCCCGCTGGACCGGATCGGGTCCGGGCTGACGATCAACGCCGTGGCCTGCATCATGCTGGCGATGTACCAGGCGGTCGCCGAAAAATTCGGCTACCCGCGCGAAAAAATCAGCGCCACCCCGCAGAACGATATTCTCAAGGAGATGATCGGACGCGGCGCCTGGATTTTTCCGGTGGACCCGGCCGTGAGGCTGGTGGGAGATGCCATCGAATATGCGGCCAAGGCCCTGCCGCGCTGCAACCCGGTCAGCATCTGCGGCTACCATATCCGGGAATCCGGGGCAACGCCGGCGCAGGAAATCGCCTACGCCTTTGAAATCGCCAAGACTTACATCGCCGAAGTGCAGGCCCGCGGCCTGCAGGCGGACGAGTTCGTCGGCAGCTTCTCCTTCAACCTGAATGTCTACGGCAACCTCTGGGAGCAGATCGCCAAGTTCCGAGCGGCGCGCAAGCTGTGGGCCAAGATGCTCAAAGACGAGTTCGGCGTGACGCAGAAGAAAAATCTCTTCCTGCGGGGATTGTTCGGCGGCGGCGGCAGCGGCCTGACCAAAGCCCAGCCGGAAAACAACATCATGCGCAGCGCGTTCTACGCGCTGGCGGCGGCCTTGAGCGGCGCCCAGACCACGGCACTGTGCTCTTTCGACGAGGCTTACACCATTCCCACGCCGCGCGCGGCCCTGTTGTCCCTGCGCACGCTCGAACTGCTCATGGACGAAGTCGGCCTGCGGGACACGGTCGATCCGTTGGCGGGATCCTATTTCATCGAGACCCTGACCAAGCAGATGGAGGAACGGATCCTCGCGGAAATGGCGGAGGTTCGAAAAATCGGCGGCATGCGCCGGGCCGTCGCCCTCGGCCACATCCAGCGCAAGGTGTCCCGCCAGGCCTACGAATTCGAGCGCGGGATCCAGAACGGGGATTACATCAAGGTGGGCGTCAACAAATACACCGAGGACGTCGAGGACCAGCCGGACGTGGAATTGCATGCGTATGATGAATCCTGGGCGGAAAAGCAGATCACCGGACTGCGGGAGCTGCGCCGCGTGCGCGACAACCGCGCGGTGAGCCGGACGCTGCAGGAGCTCGAACAGGGAACCCGCTCCGGCCGCAACGTCATGCCCTTTCTGGTGGACTGCTGCCGGGCGTACGCCACCGTGGGCGAGATGGCCGGCGTGCTGCGGCAGGTGTTCGG
>CAZNAX010000127.1:2084-9759 GCA_964570965.1 uncultured Desulfatibacillum sp. | reverse complement strand
GCGGCCGTGTAGCCGCCGGGCCCGCCGCCGATCACCACCAGGTCGTATGCGCTTGCCGCCGCCATCGCTCAAATCTCCATCATGATGCGTTCAGGGTTTTCGATGCATTCTTTGATGTGCTTGAGAAAGGTCACCGCTTCGCGGCCGTCCACGATGCGGTGGTCGTAGCTCAAGGCCACGTACATCATGGGCCGGATCACCACCTGGCCGTTGACCGCCACCGGGCGTGGATCGATTCGATGCATACCGAGGATCCCGCTCTGAGGGGTGTTCAGGATGGGGGTGCTGAGCAGCGAGCCGAAGACCCCGCCGTTGGTGATGGTGAAGGTGCCGCCCTCCAGGTCGTTCAGCGCCAGACGGTTTGCGTTGATCTTGGCTACGAAAGCGACGATCGCTTGCTCTATCTCGGCGAAGCTCAGCGCGTCGGCGTGGCGGATGACCGGCACGACCAGCCCGCGCTCGGAGCCCACCGCGACGCCGATATGATAGTAGTGATGGTAGATGATGTCGCTGCCGTCGAGGTAGGCGTTGATCTCCGGGATGGCCTTCAGGGCCTCGATACTCGCCTTGATGAAGAAGGACATGAAGCCGAGCGAGACTCCGTATTTTTTCTGGAAGGCCTCCTTGTAGCGCTTGCGCAGCTCGATCACGGCGCTCATGTCGATGTCGTTGAAGGTCGTGAGCATGGCCGTGTTCTGGCGGGCTTTGAGCAACCGTTCGGCGATGCGCCGGCGGATGGGGGTCATCGGTTTGCGCGAGATCTCCTCCTTGACGGATTCGCCGGGCGGGCAGACGGTCTCCGCAGCCTCAGCCGGTGCGGCGGGCGCCGGCCCTCTCTCGGACTGCTCGATGTAGAGCAGGACGTCGCCCTTGGTGATGCGTCCACCCGGGCCGCTGCCGCGGATCCGGCTGGCATCCAGGCGGTGTTCGCCTACCAGCCGCCGCACCGAGGGTGGCAAGCCGTCTATCCCCCCGCGGGCTTCTGCGGCTGCGTCCGGCGCAGGGGCTGCAGCCGGTGGCTTCTCCACCCCAGTCGGTTTGGAAACAGGGTCTTTTTGCTGAGGCTGTTCCTTTTCAGCCGCCGGCCGTTCAATTTCAGCGGCGCCAGCCGCTGAAATTGTGCCGACGACCATTCCGATCTTGACCGTGGCTCCGGCCGGCACGCTGATGTGCAGGCTGCCGGCGGACTCGGCCGTAACTTCCAGCGTCACCTTGTCGGTTTCCAGAACGAAGAGCGGTTCGTCCTTGCGGACGGTGTCGCCGTCCTTCTTGAACCACTGGGCCAACAAGGCTTCCGTGATGGATTCGCCCACACTGGGGACTTTGATTTCGATGATGGCCATAGCTGCTCCCTCTTCTTCACCCCTTCGGGCCGACGGCACGGTCGAGGATTTCAGCCTGCTCGCGGCGATAGACGTGCGGAAAACCCGTGGCCGGAGTCGGCGACTCCTTGCGGCCGATGTAACTCAGCGGTCTGCCGACCACGGCTTCTATCCGATGCCGGATGAAGCGCCAGGCGCCCATGTTCTCAGGCTCCTCCTGCACCCAGATAAACCGCTGCGCCTGCTTGAAGCGTTTGATGACCATCCGGAGCTGGCTTTGCGGGAACGGGTAGAGCAGCTCCAGGCGCACGATGGCCACGTCCGAGCGCTTCAGCTCGCGGCGGCGCTGGAGCAGGTCGTAAAAGATCTTGCCGCTGCAAAAAAGAACCGTGGCGGCGCCGGCGTCGGCTTCGGGATCCTCTATGGCGCCTCGAAACGTCCCCTTGGCCAGCTGGTCCATGCTCGAAACCGCCAAAGGATGCCGCAGCAGGCTCTTGGGCGTCATGATGACCAACGGCTTGCGGTAGGCAGCCTTGACCTGGCGGCGCAGCAGGTGAAAGTACTGGGCCGGGGTCGTAAGGTTGCACACCTGCATGTTCTCGCCGGCGCAGAGCTGCAGGAAGCGCTCCAGCCGGGCGCTCGAATGCTCGGGCCCGAGTCCCTCCCATCCGTGCGGCAGTAAGAGCGTGACCCCGCTCAGGCGCTGCCACTTGGCCTCGCCGCTGGCAATGAAAAGATCGATAACGCCCTGGGCGTTGTTGGCGAAATCCCCGAATTGGGCTTCCCACAGGACCAGACCTTCGGGCCGGGCGAGGGAGTAGCCGTACTCGAAGCCGAGGACCCCGGCCTCGGACAGCGGGCTGTCGTAAACCGAAAAAACCGCCTGGTCTTGGGCCAGCGTATTGAGGGGCACATGGCCTTTGCCGGTCTTTATGTCGACGAGCACGCTGTGCCTCTGGCTGAACGTGCCGCGGCCGCTGTCCTGGCCGCTAAGGCGCACGGGATGACCCTCGGCCAGCAGGCTCGCAAAGGCCAGCGCCTCGGCATTGGCCCAATCAATGCCTTCTCCGCTTTCGACCGCCTGCAGGCGCCGGGCCAGCAGTTTATCGAGCTTGGGGTTGCGGTTGAACCCCTCGGGCCAGGTATTGAGGGCGCGGGCCAAAGACCCCAGCCGGTCGCGAGACAGGCCGGTTTCCAGGGTGACGGGTGAATAGGCTCCGCTGTAATCGCGCCAGCTCTCGTAGAAGATGTGCTCCGGAAATACGCACACGCTGCCGTGAATGGCGTCGTAGTCGGCGTTCAGGCGGTCGCGCCGCTCAGCGGCCATGGCTTCGACCGCCTCCAGGGTCACCAACTTTTGGTCGAGGAGCGTTTCCGCATAGACCCGATCGAGGGCCGGGCGCTGGCGGATGCGCTCGTACATGAGCGGCTGGGTGAAATAGGGCTCGTCGCCCTCGTTGTGGCCGAAGCGCCGGAAGCAGACCAGATCGACGACCACATCCTTGCCGAATTCCCAGCGGTACTCGGCCGCCAGGCGCATGACATGCACCACGGCTTCCGGGTTTTCACCGTGCACATGGAACACCGGCACCATGAGCATCTTGGCGATGTCGGTCGAGTAGCGCGAGGAGCGGGCGTTTTCAGGCAGGGTGGTGTAGCCGATCTGGTTGTTGATGATGATGTGGATGGTACCGCCGGTGGCGTAGCCATCCAGCTGGGACATGTTGAGGGTTTCGGCCACCACCCCTTGGCCGGCGAAGGCCGCGTCGCCGTGGATCAGCAGAGCCAGTACCTGCCGGCGGTCCGACTCCGGCAGAAGGTCTTGGCGGGCACGGGCAAACCCCTCCACCACGGGGTCCACGGCTTCCAGGTGGCTGGGGTTGTTCATCAGAAACATCCGCAGGTCCCGCCCGCCCCGGGTTTTGATGTCGTTGAGGTAGCCGTTGTGGTATTTCACGTCGCCGGCGCCGACGAGCGCTTCCGGGTCGTAGCAGTTCTCGAACTCGCTGAAGACGTCGACAAAGGGCTTGCCGAGAATGCCGGCCTGAACGTTCAGGCGGCCGCGGTGGGCCATGCCGAGGATAATCTCGCGGCAGCCCAGTCCGGCCGCCCGCTCCACCAGAAAATCCAGCCCCGGCATGAGGGCATCCCCGCCCTCCAGTGAAAAGCGCGTCACCCCCCGGTATTTGGTGTTCAGAAACTGCTCGAACACGCCGCTGTGAACGAGCTTTTCCAAAATGCGGCGCTTTTCCTCCTCATCCAGCCGCGGAGCGTTGCGGACCGGCTCCATGCGGTCGATCAGCCAGCGCCGTTCGCCGGGATCCTGCAGGTGCATGAATTCAACGCCGATGGAGCGGCTGTAGGTTTCACGGAATCCGGCCAGGATCTCCCGCAGCGGTGCTTTCACGTTGGGGGGGCCGTCCGGCACGATGAAGGAGTCGTCCAGGTCTTCGGCGGTCAGACCGACGGATTCCAGGCTGAGCAGCGGATGCTCGATGGGGCAGGCTTCCAGGGGGTCGAGGCAGGCGAGCAGATGGCCGATCTCCCGAAAGCGGTAAACCAGGGCATGGACCCGAGCCTGGCGCAAGGCCTGATCCCTGTCCCCGAGTCCGAATCCTTCCAGCTGGCCGGAGAACCCCAGTTCAAATCCCTCGAAAAAGGAGCGCCAGTCCGGTGAAACGCTGAGCGGGTCCGCCTTCCAGAAGGTGAATTGTTCTTCGATAAAATTTCCATTCAATGTGATCGATGAATTCATCGCGCCTCTTCGCCCCGATGCTTTTGAAACGGAATAAGTCTGCGCTGGAGGAAAACCTGCACCCGTGGTTCTAAATGGCTGCGCCGGCTTGCGCCGGGAACATTCGGGGAGCCGTTGCGCACCCGCGACGGATAATAGAGAAAAAGGCCGCCGGGTGTCAAACCTTATTACTCCGGCAGTGGATGCGGACGTTTTGTCCATCCGCGCGGCGGGGTATCGGCCGCAGCATGCCGCAACCCTCCGCTCAACGAAGCTGCGTGCGGCCGCCATCCCGTGAAATTCATATTTGGAAATCAGGCCTGAACGTGATATTTTTATCAATATCCAGAAGAAACGGGGGTAGAAATCACCCATGGCCACCCACCCATTCAATGACGATTCCGAGAGCTGGCAGCCGTCGATCGAAACAGCCATGTTGGTTGCCTCCTTGCTGGGCGAACGGGATGCCCGACTCAAAGCGCATTGCGAGCGGGTGGCCAACCGTGCCGCTAGCTTCGCCGAAGGCTTCGGCCTTTTCGGCGCAGGCGGGCCGCAGGTTATCTACCTGGCGGGGTTGCTGCACGACACCGGTTACATCGCGGCCCCCGAAGGCCTATTCTCCAAAACCCAGCCGTTGTCTGATGAAGATCTGCTTGCGATCAAAAAGCATCCCGTGACCGGTGTCAGCCTGTTATCGAACTATCGGCGATTCGAAGCAGTTCTGCCGATGGTGCGTCACCATCACGAGGCCTTCGACGGAAGCGGCTGGCCGGACGGCAAGAGCGGAGAGGCGATCCCGCTCGGAGCGCGCATCCTGCACCTGTTCGATTATTACGACCGAGTGACCGCGGGCCGCCGGGAGGAGGAGCGCCTGACCATGGATCAAGCGCTCGCTGACATCCAGGCCAAGGCGGGCGGGGAGTTCGATCCGGAGTTGACCCCGAAATTCGCCGAATTCATTCAATCCACCTCCGGCGGCGGAGATTTTCTTCTAAAAAAGCAAACGGCGCTTATCAAACAGGCCTTTGCGGGCATCCTCCAAAAACTCAGCGCCGGCAAACTCGTGCCGCCCGCCATGCCCCAGATCGTCTTCGAGCTGCGCAACATCATCAGGCGCCCGGATAGCTCGGTGAACGACCTCACGGAGGTCATCGAGCGGGACCCGGTCATCTCCCTGCGGTTGATCTCGGTGGCCAAGAGCCCGGTCTACAAAGGACATGGGGAGGTCAAGAGCATTCAGGCCGCCATTCCGCGCCTGGGCTTCAGGGAGACGATGAGCGTTGTCGTGGCCATCGCCAACAAGAGCCTGTACGAGGTCAAGGCCCCTCAGTTCCGCGTGCTCCTGGACAAACTGTGGGTGCATTCCCTGGTGAGCGCCTATGCCGCCAAGCTGATGGCTCAAAGCCTTTCCCTGAACGATCCGGAAACCATCTTCCTCATGGGCCTCACGCACGACGTGGGCAAGGTGGTCCTGCTGAGGGCCTTTGCCGAAACCCCTCAAGAAGAGAAACTGAGGGCCGAAGCCATCATGCCCGCCATTCAGGAGGCGCACCAGAGCGTCGGCAACATGCTGCTTAAACGCTGGGGGTTCGGGGAGGAGTTCACCCAGGTGGTCGCGCTCCACGAGGGCGCCAATTTTTCCGAGCAAACCAACAAGGAAATCCTCGTCGTTCACCTGGCCAACCTGCTGACTCGCAAAATGGGATTCAGCTTTTTCGAGTGGGACGGCAGGGACCCCGGCGAGCTGCCTTCGGCGCAACTGCTGGGTTTGTCATCCGACGCCATCCAGAGGATCGAAGAAAAGACCAAAGAGATCGTCAAGGACGTGGCCCACCTTTTTTGAAGGCGTACTGCTCATGACTGAAAGAGGCCTGCCCCGATCGCCCGGCGAATTGCGGGAGTTCATTCTGCAGGTCGCAAACACGCTGCTGGCCGTGATTGAAGAAAAGGACCCCCATATCCGGCAGCATTGCGAACGGGTCGCCAACACCTGCGCTCATTTCTGCGAGAAGTTCAGCATCGTTTCCGCCAAGGAGATCGACTCGATTTATTTTGCCGCCCTTCTGCACGATCTGGGCCTGGTTTTCGGCCCCCCGGAGCTCACTCCCGGGGCGTCGGAGCTGGACGACGAGGGGCGGGAGGCCGTCAAAAACCATCCCGTTTTGGCGGAAAAGATCCTGTCGCACCTCAGTCCGCTCGCCAAGGCGCTGCCGTACATCCGCCATCACCATGAAGCCTGGGACGGCAGCGGTTATCCGGACAAAAGAAGAGGGGAGGAAATTCCTCTCGGTGCGCGCCTCATTGCGCTCTTCGACCGTTTCGACTGGCTGACGTCTCCCCGCTTCCCGCGCAAGGGCATTGACAACATGACAGCCCTGGAGCAGATCATCCAGCTTTCCGGCAAGCAGTTCGATGGAACCTTGGTGGACCAGTTCGCACAGTTCATCGAGGCCACCGCCGGTGTCTCCAAGGAATACATGCAGACCAAGAAGAAGGAGACCGTCAACATCAAGGAGGTCTTCGCGCAAATCCTGCAGAAGTTTGCGAGCGGCAAGATCGTCCCGCCGGTAATGCCCCAGGTGGTTCAGGAACTCCAGACCGTCGTCAATCAGCCGAATGCCACGGCGGACAGGCTGGTTGCCGTGATCGAAAGGGATCCCGTCGTCGCGTTGCGCCTGATTTCCATTTCCAACAGCCCGGTCTATCGCGGGGTGAAGGAAATCCGCACCATCCGGGACGCCATCCCGCGGCTCGGACTCAAGGAAACCATGAACGTGGTCATGGCCATCGCCAACAAGAGCCTGTACGAAACCAAAAACCCGCATTATCGCCTGCTGATGGACAAGCTTTGGGGGCATTCCGTCGCCACTGCGTTCGGCGCCAAGCTGATCGGCCAGCACCTTAAACTGAGCGACGTGGACACCCTGTTCCTCATGGGGCTGACCCACGATGTTGGCAAGACCTTTCTATTGAAGGCCTTTTCGGAAGAAGCGGCGCTCAAGGGCATGGACATGAAGCTGGTGGTCGCGAACATCCAAGAGGCGCACCTCGGGATCAGCAGCATCATGCTCAAACGATGGGGCTTTGACGAGGGTTTCATCCGGGCGGTTTCGCTGCACGAGAAAAACGAATTCGACTCTGCGGTCAGCATGGACTGCCTGGTGGTCAACCTGGCCAACATGCTCACCCGGATCATCGGATACAGCATCATGGAAGCGGCCCGGATCGAGCCCGCCGGTCTGCGTTCCGCCGACCTCCTGGGCATTGCTCCGGAAACGATCGTGAAGCTCGGTGAAGAGGTCCAAAACCTCGCCCGAGAACTCGCGCATTTGTTCTGAAACGGGTCCGCTTTTAAGCTGGCGTTTCCCCCCGAGGCTCGCTGCGCTGGGACTTGCCTTATCTTCCCGCTTCATTGAGAGGTTATCTCCGATTCGAGGGTGTTTATGGGGATTATCTTCAATGAAACGGCCGTCGCCGTTCACTAGTCGAGCGGCCGCGCTTATCCCCTTCAAGGCGTTCTTGCCGCGCGCGGCCTTCGGCGCCGGCCCTTGCGGGGGGTTGAGCGCTTTGACTCGGCCTGCGCCTGCATTATCATTTGCAACAGACGCCGTGAACGCCG
>CAZNAX010000127.1:0-1984 GCA_964570965.1 uncultured Desulfatibacillum sp. | reverse complement strand
GCTTTGACTCGGCCTGCGCCTGCATTATCATTTGCAACAGACGCCGTGAACGCCGTCATCGGCAGAACGAAATGGAACCTAACCGGCGGTAAGGGCATAGGAACAGGAGGTGTACCGTGATCGACAAGAATACGCTTTGCGAAAAAATCAGGCAGCTTTACCCCGACATCGGAGCGTGCGGCATCGACGTGGACGTGGAATACGATCAAGCGCAAAAGTCCTGGGTGGTCAACCTGAAGAAGGACAACCAGAAACTCAAGACCTTCCTGGAGGAGGGGGATGCCGAGAAGTGCATGCTGGGCCAGAAATGCGTGGGACTCGGCATCGAGATCGCGCAGCTGAGGGTCAACATCGAGCGCATGAAGGAAGCCTGATGGCTTCGTATCGTGAAGAAAAAGACACTCTGGGGGTCGTGCGGGTCCCGGAGAATGCCTACTACGGGGCCCAGACCCAGCGGGCGCTGGAGAATTCGCCCATCGGCGACCTCAAGATGCCCTTGGCACTGATCCGGGCGCTGGCACTGATCAAGCGCTGCGCGGCCGAGGTCAACGAGCGGCTCGGGCTGCTGGAAAAAAGAATCTCCGACGCGGTGGCGGCGGCGGCGGGAGAGGTCATGGAGGGTAAGCTGGACGAGCAGTTCGTCTTGGGCGTCTTCCAGACCGGCTCGGGCACATCCACGAACATGAACCTCAACGAGGTCATTGCCTCCCGGGCCAACGAGCTCCTCACTGGCAGAAAGGGAGGCAAATCCCCGGTGCATCCCAACGACCACGTCAATCTCGGCCAGTCGAGCAACGATACGGTTCCCTCCGCCATCCATATCGGGGCGCTCACGGCCATCCGCAGGCAGTTGGTTCCGGCGCTGCGCGCGCTGCACCAGGCGCTTGCGGCCAAAGCGGCGGAGTTTGCCGACGTGCGCAAGATCGGCCGCACCCATCTCCAGGACGCCGTGCCCATGACCTTGGGCCAGGAGTTCTCCGGCTACGCCCGTCAGGTAGAGCTGGGGATCGAGCGACTGGCGGCGACGGAGCCCCGCCTGGTCGAGCTGGCCCTGGGCGGAACGGCGGTGGGCACCGGCGTGAACGCCCATCCCGAGTTCGCCGCTCACACCATCGCCGGGATCGCCCGCGAGACCGGAATTGCATTTCGGCGGGCTGGCAGCCCCTTTGAGGCCCAGGCCGCCCGCGACGCGGCGGTGGAGGCCAGCGGAGCGCTCAAGACCATCGCCGTGAGCCTCATTAAGATCGCCAACGACATCCGCTGGCTGGG
This sequence comes from uncultured Desulfatibacillum sp., assembly GCA_964570965.1. GTDB lineage: Bacteria > Desulfobacterota > Desulfobacteria > Desulfobacterales > SpSt-501 > SpSt-501. The sequence goes on along the minus strand of CAZNAX010000127.1, from coordinate 715 downwards.
CTCCGGGCCGCGCTGCGGACTGGGGGAGATTTTTATTCCCAGCCTTCAGCCGGGCTCTTCTATCATGCCGGGGAAGGTGAACCCGGTCGTCCCCGAAGCGGTGCTTCAGGTGGCCGCCCAAGTGATCGGCAACGACGCAACCATTACCGTCTGCGGCCAGGCCGGCAACTTCGAGCTCAACGTGATGATGCCGGTGCTCGCTCATAACCTGCTGGAGTCCATCAATCTGCTGGCGGCAGCGGCGGCCGTGTTCGCCGAGAAATGCGTACGGGGCATCTCCGCCAATCGAGAAGCCTGCGCGGCGTTCATCGAAAGAAGCCTGGCTCTATCGACGGGTCTTGTTCCGCGCATCGGCTACGACCGGGCGGCCGAGGTGGCCCAAAAAGCCTACGACAGGGGGCAGACGATCCGCGAGGTGTTGACGGCGGAAGCGATTTTACCTAAAGAAGAAATCGATCGATTGCTCGACATTTGAACTTAACCGGGGAGGGAGAAATGGAGAAGGGAAAAAAGCGCTACCAGATTCAAAGCGGCTGCCCCCAGTGCGGCTGTAGCTTTACCACGGTGTTGACCAAAGAAGAATTGCAGGAACGTTACGGCAACGTGCCCAACTTCGACTTGGAGTGCAGCGCGTGTATGGCCAAGTTCACGGCACCGGCCAAGGACGCCTGCCCGGAATGGGACAAGGAATGCCGGCTCCCGACGTAATGAGGGT
>CAZNAX010000126.1:0-9775 GCA_964570965.1 uncultured Desulfatibacillum sp. | reverse complement strand
CCGAAGCAGGAAGCGGGAGGATAGGGGAGGAAAGTGTCTAAAGTGCGCTAACGTGCCTAAACTACATGCTGAACCCTGAACCCTTATTAAACTCCAACCCCTTACTACCCCCATGCCCCCCGATCTCGATCTCATCCGCCGAACCAAGGGTTTTCTGGAAGACGCCGAGGGTGAGCACCTCTATCGGCTGGCGCTTGCAGCGGCGGTGATGGGGCCCTGCCTGGAGGTCGGCAGCTACTGCGGCAAATCCACGGTCTGGATCGGCACGGCCTGCCGCGAGGCGGCGCAGGTGCTCTTCGCGGTCGACCACCACCGCGGCTCGGAGGAGCAGCAGCCCGGGGAGGAGTACTTCGATCCGGCCCTCTTCGACCCGGCCGCGGGCCGGATCGACACCTTCCGGCATTTCCGCGCCACGCTGGCGGCCGCGGGCCTGGAGGACACGGTGGTGCCCGTCGCCTGCCCCTCCGAACTCGCCGCCCGCGCCTGGAAAACCCCGCTCAGCCTTGTCTTCATCGACGGCGGCCACGCCTTGGACACGGTGGCCGCCGACTGCCGCCTGTGGTCCGGTTGCCTCCTGCCCGGCGGCCTGCTCGCCTTCCACGACATCTTCCCCGATCCCGCCCAGGGCGGCCAGGCGCCGTTTCAGGTCTACCGCGAGGCGCTGGCCTCCGGCCGCTTCGCGGAGCACTCCTTCGTCCGCAGCCTCGGCGTCCTGCGATTGAGGTCTTGACGGGGAGCCGCAGCGGCACGGATATTCCGCTTCGGAGCGCGGTCGAAACTCACCGCCAACGGAGCCTAAGCCCGAACCTCTCCGATTAAGGGGCCAGGGTTTTGAGCTGGGCAAAGGCTCGGCTTGAGGACGGAGGCCGGTGTTGGGTTTGGGCCAAGGCTCCGTAGGCGTCTCAGACAGTCGGCCGGCATCCTCAGCGGAACATCCGTGCCGCAGCTCTATATGCGGAGGTGAAGCCTGTGGGAGCGGCTTCCAGCCGCGATTCATTCCCACGGTTTTTCTTCAATTCTGCTTGCGGGCATACACGACCAGACTCTTTCCCAGGATCGGGTTCAGGATGCGTTCGAGCGCGCGCGTGAGGCGGGGCTTCTTCATCAGGTCCCAGACCAGGAAGCGGTGGTAGATGTTGACCAGCCGCGCATCCGCGCGCTGCGGCCCCACCAGGCACTTCAGCCACCAGTAGGGGGTGTGCAGGCTGTGGGCGTAGTGGGCGGCGTGCGGCTTCAGGCCGGCGCCGGCCAGCCGTTTGAGAAGCGCCGGCTTGCGGTAGATGCGCACGTGGCCGCCCTCGGCCGCCGCGTAGTCCGCGGAGAGCGCCCAGCACAGGCGCTCCGGCCCCCAGCGCGGGACGCTGACCACCAGGTCCCCACCCGGCCGCAGCACGCGGCGGATCTCGGCCAGCACGCGGCCGTCGTCACGGACATGCTCCAGCACCTCCGCGCAGAGCACCAGGTCGAAGCAGCCGTCGGCAAACGGCAGGCTAAGGCCGTTTGCGGCGCACAGGTCCCAGCGGCCGCCGCCGTGTGCGTTCAGCCGCTCGTGCAGCTGCAGCCGTTTGCGGGCGGCAACCAGATCCGCACAGGCCGTGTCCACGCCGACCACCCGGGCGCCGGGCAGGCGATAGGCCCCGGCCGTGTGCCGGCCACTGCCGCAGCCGACGTCCAGCACCCGGGCGCCGGGCGCGAGGTCAAGCCGGCCGAAGTCGACGGTGACCATCGATGGCCTCGCGGTAGACGTCAACGGTTTTCTGCGCCGCGCGGCGCCAGCTGAAATGCCGGTGGACCCGGGCAAACCCGCGCTGCCCCAGCTCGCCGGCCAGCTGCGGGCGGTCCAGCAGCCGGCGAATGGCGCGCGCCAGGGCCGCTGGGTCGGCCGGCGGAACCAGGATGCCGGCATCCCCCACAACCTCCGGCAGGGCGCCGCCGGTGGTGCTGATCACCGGCACGGCGCAGGCCATGGCCTCGCCGGCCGGCAGGCCGAAGCCCTCGTACACCGAGGGGACTACGGCCAGGCTGGCCCGGGCGTAGTGGCGGACCAGCTCGCCGTCGCCGATCCGGCCCGTGAAACGGACCCACGGGCCGATTTCCAGCGCGGCGACCATCCGCTCCACGGCGCCGTTCTTGTTCGGTGAGCCGATCACGACCAGCCGCAGCCGGGGGTGCTCGCGGCGGGCCGCGGCCACGGCGGCCAGGAGGTGGGTCAGGCCCTTCAGCGGCATGTCCGCGCTGTTGGTGACGATGATGCGGTCCGGCTCGCGTTCGATCCCCGGCAGCGGCCGGAACAGATCCGTGTCGATGCCGTTCGGCACCACCCGCAGGCGGCCGGCCGGGATGGCGAACTCGCGGCTGATGTCCCTGCGGGCGCGCTCGGAAACGGTGATGACCGGAAACAGGCGGCGCGCGACGCGCTTTTGCATGCCGATGAAGGAGTACCAGCGCCAGCGCTGCAGCTTGCGCAGCGGCGTGCGCTCGGCGGCCACGTCGAAGCGACGGTCAACGGTGACGGGGTGGTGGATGGTGGCCACGGTGGGCGCCCGCCGGCCGAGCGCCCAGATCCCGTAGGACAGGCTCTGGTTGTCGTGCAGGATGTCGTAGTCCGCCAGCCGCCGCCGCAGGTAGCCGAAGGCGCGCAGGCCGAAGGTGAAAGGCTCCGGAAACCCCATGCTGGCGACCCCGGCCCACTCGATGAAGTTGACCGGGTCGGCCAGCTCGGCCGCGGTCGGCATGCGGAAGGGGTCGGCCGGGTTGTAGAGGTCCAGGCCGTGCAGGGCAATGCGGCGTACGCCGGGCTGCGGCTCGAACGCGGGCGGCCCCGCCAGTACGTCCACGGCATGCCCCAGGTCGCGCAGGCTGCGGCTGAGGTTTTTCAAATAGACCCCCTGCCCGCCGCTGTGCGGATTGCAGCGGTAGCTCAGCAGGCAGACCCGTAGCGGGGCGTCGGGGGGCGGAAAGGTGCGGTTCAAGATATCTTTTTTTGAAATCCCCCCAGCCCCCTTTGTCAAAGGGGGGATGGCGAGGAATTTGTTAGGCAGAACTTTGTCTCTAATTTTTCAGGCGCGACTTTTCAGCCGCGCCTAAAAAATTAATAGCGGTCTTACGCCGGACGCGTCAAGTGGATTTTTGAATGGACTACCAAATGTCGCCTGATGCACCGGCTGCTGTACGGCCGGCGTAGCAGCTAAAGTTTTCCCGAGCGCAGCCGATAGACTTCATGGTGGGTCGGACGGGCAAGTCCAGTCGGTGCGTCTCGGCTCGCCACCTCAGGGGGTTCCTTTCTGCCGAAGCCCATCCCTGCGAAGCCGGCGATCTGCCGGATCCGGCAGGATCCGGGCCGATCTCAAGGAGTAACGTGCCGGGCGGGCCCGGCGCTGATACGGCATGGTTGTGGAAAAGCACGAAACGATTCTGATCGTCGACGACGAAGCCAGCATCCGGGGGGTGACCGCCGAGTACTTCCGGCGCCGCGGCTATCAGGTGAAAACGGCGGGCGACGGGGCCGAAGCCTTGGACGTCCTGCAGCAGGGGGGCATCGATTGCTGCTTCACCGATATCAACATGCCGGGGATGAACGGCCTAGACCTGGCCGAACGAATTCATTTGGTGGACAACGCCTTGCCGGTCATCGTGATGACCGGCTATCCCTCCCTGGACGCCTCGATTCATACCCTGCGCAGCGGCGTGGTCGATTTCCTGGTCAAGCCGGTCAACCTCAAACAGATGGAACTCAGCCTTCGGCGCGCCATCCGGCAGCGGGCGATGCTCTTGGAGAACATGCTGCTCAAGCAGGAGGTCAGAGGCAAGGACCGCATCGAAAAGCTGAACCGGGAGCTGCTGAACAAGATCGATGAGCTGGGCACGGCGAACCGCATCATGGCCCACTTCGCCTCAACAGCGTCGGTGGCGCACGCCTTCCAGCGCGCGGTAGACATCGCAATCGAAGTGGTGCCGGCCGACTGTACGCGATTTTTTGTAGTCGGCGGGGCCGACGGCCAGCCCTATGAGGTTGCCGCGGCGCGCCGGCCGGCCGGGGCGGCGGCCGATCACAGCGGATCGAACGGCGACCTCGCGCGGCTGGTCCAAAAGGTGTCGGCCGACGCCGTGCCGCTGCTGGCGCCCGGCGGCAACGGAGCGCAAGGCCTGCCGGACCGGATCGACTCGCTCCTGGCAGTTCCGATCCAGATTCGAGGCAAGGTCTTCGGCGTGCTGACGGCCGAGACGGCAGGGGAGGGCCGCAGCTTCACGGAAAAGGACCGCTTCTATCTATCCTTCACCACCCAGAGCGCCGGCAGCGCCATCGAGACGCTTGCGCTTTACGAGAACCTCTACGAAAATCTTTTCGCCACCCTCTACGGCTTCGTCAATGCCCTCGAAGCCCGCGATCTCTACACCCGGCAGCACTCCACGCGCGTGACCGAGATCGCCCTGACGCTGGGCCGCGAGCTGCAGTGCAGCGCCGAGGAGCTCAACATCCTGAATTTTGCCGGGCCCCTGCACGACATCGGCAAGATCGGTATCCGCGACGAGATTCTGCTGAAACCCGGTCGGCTGACGGCCGAAGAGTTCGAAAAGATCAAGGAGCACCCTGTCATCGGCGCCAAAATGCTCACCCAGCTGGGGCTCTGGGAGCGCGAGCGGCAGATCATCCGCTGCCACCACGAGCGCTTCGACGGAACCGGGTACCCCGACGGGTTGTGTCGGGAGGAGATCCCCTTCCTGGCGCGCATCCTGTCCGTCGCCGACGCTTACGACGCCATGGCCTCCGATCGCGCCTACCGGCAGCGCATGGCCGAAGGCCTCATCCTGGAGATCATCCAGAAGGGCGCGGGCAGCCAGTTCGACCCGCAGATCGTGGACGTCTTCCGCCAAGCCTATGCAGAAGGCAAGATCACCCGCCCGCCCGGCGCCGCGTCTGCTGCCTGAAATCCGCCGCTGAAGTCACTCCCCGAAAAAATTGATCTCAAAATCCCCCTGGCCCCCTTTGCCAAAAGGGGGAAGCGGAAGGATGGGGCTGATCGCCGAGGTTCGAAAGCTGGGTGAAGAGTATCTTGGATGGCAATAAACGGTGCAGCGGTGGATTGTTAAATCCGTCCGCGTGTCCGACGGAACGATGAGTCTGGTTTTAAAATCGGCTTTCCAGCCGCTTTTATTATGAATGTGGAAAAGGGTGGGATGAAGGCGTTATCACCGGCAGCGGCGTTTTCGAAACCGGAACAAAGGCATTCTCCATGACCGCCTCGTCCATGTGCAGCCAATTCGCTGGGCCCATAGCTTGGTCGACCCCGCGTTTGCAGGCCTTACAGAGCCCGGCGATGACGACGCCCGTGTTCGCCCCGATGAAAAGTCCGATGATCATGCCGTGCCAGAAATCCATGGAATCCTCCTGGAGATAAAAAAATCGACGCTCATTACCAATATCGCCAGGTCTGAAAATATCTTTAGTGTGGAGGTTGTTTCCAAAAACTTGTTGCATTTCCGGGCGTTGTAAGTGCTGAAGGAGTGGACTTAGCCAAGGGAAACCAGATCGGCAGACACCGGCACCACATTCATACCGGGTGCAATCCGATCCCCCATGCTCCGACATCGGGGTCCCCGTAACCTTGCTTGGGAAGCGAATTGAACGCCGTAGCCGTTACATGAAGAGTTTGTTGCTTTTTAGGGGGGATGTTTCTGAGAAAGCAGAGAGGGGGGCAATTGATGCCCCCCTTCGATTTTACTCAGGATAAAACCTTACATTCTTGCGGCACCGTCAGGGATGGTTGCTCCGTATCAGCGAGCAGCAACTTCAAGTCTGCCAGAACTGGGTGCTTGTTCCGTTGTTTCCGCCTGGGCGCGCTTTTTTTCGGTATCTTCTTCCTGCGCACGCTGGTCCCTGTTGTCTTCGTAGTGGCTGGCGACGATGTCGACCGTACTGACAGACAAAACAGCGGCCACGCCGACGATTGCCATTATGGTCAACGGTTCGGCGTTGATACGAGGCACAGACCCAAAAGCCGCCAGGACGACAATCGAAAGAGCAATGATCAAAGCCCGATTTTTCATGGCTTCCTCCTTGACCACCTCAAAACGAAGCCAGAATTCGAACAGGTCAGTTTGTCGAGAGGCCTCTCGCGAGAGGCGTTGAAGAAACATGAACTGTTATGCCACCATGAACTGCTCTGGTATTCCTGATGGCACCCGGTTCGTTGAGAGGCGGATGATGAGTTTGACTGGGTCCTGGAATCAGGTTGTAAACAAATGGGCATTGGTTTCGTTTTAACCTCATTGGACCCAGATGCATGCCCATTCGTTACCGCTAACGAAGTATTCATGGTCGTGGAAGTTGTCAATATGACTATTTCAAATTTACGAAGGAACCTATTCGCGCTGCGCTTGATGCCGCGGGAATGTCTTCGATCGCCCGGATGCGCTGCTGTATCGGCGGATGGGAATAGCACAGGACGACATGCAGTGGGTGCGGCGAAAGGTTGGAGAGGTTGTCGGCGGAAAGCTTTTTAAGGGCGCTCACGAGCGCTCCCCTGTCATCGGTCGTTTCGACGGCGAAGCGGTCCGCCTCCCGCTCGTGTGCGCGCGAAACGATGTTCAACAGTATGCCCAGCAACAGTTCGAAGGGACGGAGCAGCAGGGAGAACAAAACCAGGCCGGCGTACACCGATGACTGTCCAACCCAAAACGCATCGAAGAAGATCGGGGAGCGCAGGACCAACGAAAACGCGAAGAACGTTAGCCCGCTGTGAACCGCCGCGAAGGCCAGATTCTGCAAGACATGTTTTTTCCGAAAGTGCCCTGTTTCGTGGGCCAGGATGGCGACAAGCTCCGGAATCGTGTGCGCCCGGACCAGGGTGTCGAAAAGCGCGATGCGCCGGTGCTTTCCGAAGCCGGTGAAGAAGGCGTTGCTTTTGGTGCTGCGCCGGGATCCGTCCATGACGAAAACCTTCTCCAGGGGGAACTGGATCGAGCGGGCGTAGCGGAAGATGGCCGCGCGCAGCTCGCCCTCATCGAGTGGCGTGAACTTGTTGAAAAGCGGCAGGATGAAACGCGGCGCCACGAACTGGATAGCGGTCGTGAAAAAGACCGCGAGCGCCCACGCGCACAGCCAGGCCTGAGACCCGGCGACCTCGAAGAGGGCCAGAACGCCGGCCAGAAGCGGCGCCCCGATCAGGACAGAGACGACCAGAGCCTTGACCCGGTCCGCCACAAAGGTCTTGAGGTCCGTCCGGTTGAACCCGAAGCGCTCCTCGATCACGAAAACGTAATAGGCTTGGAAGAGAACGGCGAGGATGGAGCGGCCTAGCAAAAGGACGCCGACATAGATCAGGCCGGATGGAATCGGCCCGTGGCCCAGAGACCTCACCCCGTCGTCGAGTAAGCCGAAGCCGCCGCCCAACCAGAAGGCCAGGGTCGCCGCCAGGAAGACCGACGAGGAGAACCAGGCGAACCGGGTGCGCATCTTCAGATAGTCCTGAGCGCGGGCGTAGCGCTGCGAGTCGTATAGATCTTTGAATGCGTCAGGCACCTCGGCCGAGGCCGACTTGAGGTTCAGCGCTTCCGACAGCCGGTGCAGGGCGAACTCGAAGACCAACGCGGTGAGGATCAAGATGCTGAGCAGGTTCATGCAATGGGCCCTTGCCAGCGAAGTAAAAGGGGGAAATGATCAAGGTCCCCAATTGGGTAAAACTTTACTCAGATGGTCTTTCCGCTGACGTGCATGGCATTCATCCTTATTCTCAACAACGGGATAAAGGCAAATGAAATGTGCGGCCGCATTGCCAGTTTTAGATTGTCGCACGGGTTGGAGCGGTTCTTTAACACCTTCCCATCAATCATGCCGGGATCACTCTAAGGGCTGCATGCTGCCGTTGAAGGACGCCGGCGGTTCCGGTTCAACGTCGAGTGCTGCAAACAAGCTTTAGGAGAGGGCTCATGATGGAATTAAACGACCGGGAACTTTCCCTCCTGAGGGTGCTCGTCCAGGAGCGGGACAAGTCGGGACCGCCGGGATTTCTGGAAACGAGCGTTATCGCCCAGACGCTCGGAATCAGCGTACCGGACGCCAAAAAAACAATTCATGCACTATTCGTGAAGGGTCTTGTCGGCACCGACAAGATCGATATTTATGCGGCGTATCTGTTGCCGGAAGGATATGAAATCGCCCGGGCGAAATAGGTTCATCCCGTTTCCTGACGCTGAATGGCCGGTCTGGGCGAGGACCCAGAATTTTTTGAGATTGTTAGGCCGATATGCTAAAAAAGGTTATATCCAACTGGCGGGTATCAAGGATCTTAAGAATCTCAGCATTGACCAGATCAACACCCTGACACGGGATGAAATATTTGCCCAAATGGAGCTGGCCCGAACAGAAAAACGCAGGAACTTCTTTTTCAAACACCGCCGGGCCGACAGCAGTGAACATTTGGTATGACCCGAAAGATAGACAAGGATTAGTCAAGACCCTGCAGAAAGAGGGGTACGTAGAGAAGTTGGAGGCCAGATTCCGGAGAAAAAATGGTCAGATTGGCGTCGGACTTATGTCCGCTCGTGTTTTGCGCTTACATGCCCAACATGCCATCGGAGAGCAGGCCGGTGATTTGGAAGTTGCGGTGCAAAATACGGAGGTCGACCTCTCACGGAAAAATGACATACTCGAATTGGAGATCGGGTCGTACGTAAGAATTTCCGTTAAGGACACTGGATATGGAATGGCCCCCGATTTAATGAAAAGGATTTTATCTGCCGAAAGCCGATATCGCTGCTCCGATCAAGGCGGAGCCGCCCATACCGGTAATGGGAGGATCCGAGCGAATCCTGTTTGTGGATGACGAAAAGATGCTGGTGGATATCGGACAACAAGCGCTTCAACGTTTAGGATACGATGTCGTTTGATCTTATTCGGTAACTGTCACGGAAGATTTGAGCCGGAGGCTTAATGAAGCAGAACCGGGTAGTTGACACCGGACTGGGGACCGTCAATTCCGTCGCCCGGAGTGTGCCTGAGTTTTTCCGTGCCCTGCAGGCCGGCCAATGCGGCATCTGTCCGGTTACCATCTTTGATACCGCTGAATACAGAACTCACAACGGTGGCCAGGTACAACAGTTCGCCCCCCGCGAGATGATTCCAAGCCGCTTTTCCCTCAAACGCATGTCCCGCGCCGACTGCATGGCCATGGCGGCGACCATAGAGACCCTGACGATGCAGGGCTTTTCGAGGTGCCGGATACACTGCGGAGCGAGATGGGCGTCGTGATCGGAGGCGGGGCCGGCGGGATGCTTGAATGCGAATCGGTTTACCGAGACTATCTCTTGGGTACCAGCCGGGGGCTGGCCTATTCTCCGTTTGCTTCTTTCTGCTGCGCCTCTTCGGCCGACCAGATTGCCACCCAGCTGAGATTCATGGGACCCAAGACCCCGTTATGACCGCCTGCTCTTCAGGAGCCAACGCTATCGGTTACGCCCGTGATCTGATCCAGACAAACAGGGCGCCGGTTGTCATCTGCGGTGGCACCGAACCGCTTTGGACTTTTGATTTAAATGAGGTTATGACGAAACTAAAATAATAATTTATTTCGGTCAAAAGCATGTACGTCCAGAGAAAGCTTCAGAAAACGTTTCGGTTGGCCCATCAAGCAGTTTCCGGCCGTACTGATCACAGGCCCCCGCCAGTCCGGCAAATCCACATTTCTGCAGCATGAACTGCCCGATGCCCCCAACATCACATTCGATGACCCGCTGAACCGGGACTTTGCGTTGCGGGATCCCAACGGTTTCCTGG
>CAZNAX010000125.1:0-9830 GCA_964570965.1 uncultured Desulfatibacillum sp. | reverse complement strand
ACGACATGTGCAACCGCAGCGGACTGGACACCATCTCCGCCGGACACGTGCTCGCCTTCGCCATGGAGTGCTTCGAAAAAGGCATCCTCAACGAAGGCGACACGGACGGAATCCGCATCACCTGGGGCAACGGGCCGGCCATGGTGGCGCTGCTCGACAAGGTGATCCGCCGGGAAGGCATCGGCGACCTGCTCGCCGACGGCGTGCGGGCGGCCGCCGGGAAGATCGGCCGCGGCGCCGACGCCTGCGCCGTGCATGTCGGCGGCCAGGAGCCGGGGCTGCACAACGCGCTCTTCCTGCCCAGCCGCGGCACCGGCTTCGTGTGCGACCCGACCCCCGGCCGCCACACAGCGGCGCCCATGGCGCGCCTGGAGGGCGGACCCGGGGCCTACGCGCCCTACCCCGAGCTGCGCATCGACAAATTCGAGCGCTACGCCTACACCGGCAAGGGGCCGATGAGCGCGACCGCTTCGCGCTATCTTCAGGTGGGCAACTGCGCGGGCGTCTGCGTCATGCCCTTCATGTTCTTCGGCAACTACCCCCTGATCGAGCTGCTCAACGCGGTCACGGGCTGGGACTTGGATGTGGCCGAAGCCCTCACCGCCGGCGCGCGCATCCAGACCCTGCGCCAAAGCTTCAACCTGCGGGAGGGAATTACCGCCGCAAGCGTCCATCTGCCCGACCGCATGCTCGGCCGGCCGCCTCAGGCCGAAGGTCCTCTGGCAGGGGTGACCATCGACGTGGACAGTCTCGCGCGGGAGTACCGACAAGCGATGGGTTGGGATGCGGAAACGGGAGTTCCCACGGAGGCGACGTTGCAGCAGCTGGGGTTGGCGGAGCTGGTGAAAAAATTCGGATAGGGAGTTTAAGGTTTAAAGTTTAAGGTTGAAGGTTGGAGGTTGGAGAATGGCCACTTTAAACTTTAACACCTTAAACCTTAAACATTTCTTTCATTCGTATAACTGCGGATAATGCTCTTTCCATCGCCGCATCAGCCAGAACCACTGCTCCGGATGCCGCCGCACCATTCGCTCCACCACATCCGTGATGCGCTGGGTGTTCGTGACCAGGTCGGCGCGCAGGTCTTTCGTGCGCCGCATCTCGATCTCCTGCTCGAAATGGATGCCTATCCCTCCGTCCCGCTCGCGGATGCCGAAGCTGGGCAGCACCGCGCTGCGGCACCGGAGGGCCAGCATCGCCACCGCCGGAGTGGCGGTGGCTTTCTTACCGAAAAATCGCACGTCGACGCCGTCCTTGCGCCGCGCCATATCCACCAGAACCCCCAGGATTCCGCCCTGCCGCAGAATTCGGGTCATATCGGCCAGCGAATCCTTTTTATAGAGGATGGCGTTTCCGAACCGGGTTCGCACGGAGTGAATCCAGTTCTCGATCAAATTGGATTTGAACTTCTTCGCCACCGCCGTGAAAGGCAGACCCAACACACAGGGCATCGCCTGGAATCCTAATTCCCAGCTGCCCAAGTGGGCGGTAACCACGATCACGCCGCGCTTCCGCCGCAGTGCCTCGCGCAAATTCTCCAGCCCGTAAAACCGAACTCGGCGGGCGACGTCTGCGGGGCGCATGAAACCCATCTGAAACAGCTCGAACAGGTTGACGCCGTAGTTTCGAAACACCCGGCCGGCAAGCTGGCGGCGCTGGCCCGCGCTCAGCTCCGGATAGGCGAATGCTATATTGCGCTGGACGATGCGGCGATGCGGGCCATCCATCAGGTAAAGCGTCCGCCCCAGCATGGCTCCGATGGGCCGGGCCGGGCAGCGTATAATAAAAGTGCTAAGCATAAAGCCAACCGTTGATTCTGAGTAACAAACCCGGCTGAAGCTGTCAATTTCCCGCGGGCGACCGAGGATCGATCGTATTCAGGCGTCTGGCGGTGATTGCCCCCGCACCTGGAAGGCCACCATGTCCAGGAGGCGGCCGCCGGGATCCTGGAGCTCAAGGGCATGGCGCCCGGGGGCTGGATTCCAGTGAACGGGGCCATCAACGGAAAGCCGCTTCCCGTCGAGAACCCAGACAGGAGGGCCTTCGGTCTTGGATGCCACAAAAACAATCCCCTGCCGCTCCAACGGAATGTCGGGGTCGATCACGAACACGGCGCCCGCCGGAGGGTAGACGATGCGGGCCGGCGCGATGGCGGGAACCGGATCACCACCGGCCGGCTCGGTGCCCTGAATGAACCACTCTCGCCGCCGATCGCCGCCGGCCGGGTGCCCGTCGAGCACCATCCCGTCCGGCGACCGGCGCGCAACGCTCGGCTCCGAGCGGTGAAGATGGTTCATCAGGTCAAACCAGACCGGAGCGGCGCCGCTCATGCCGCTCACGTCCCACATGGGCTCCCCTGAAAAGTTCCCGAACCAGACGCCGACGCTGTAGCGCTGCGAGTAGCCGACGCACCAGTTGTCGCGCAGGTCCTTGCTGGTTCCGGTCTTCACAGCCGTCCAGAACCTCGTCGCCAGGGGGCTTTCCAGCCCGAAGGTCGGCGCGCGGGCCTCCCGGTCCGCAAGGATGTCGGAAACGATGAACGCCGCCTCCGGCGAAAACACCCGTTCCCCCCGTTCGGCGCCGTCGTGCGCTGCATCGAGAAGCAGCTTTGCCCGGATGCCCTTGTTCGCAAGGGTCCGGTAGGCGTTCACGAGTTCCCAGAGGCTGACGTCGGCGGATCCCAGCGCCAGCGACGGCCCGTAAAAGTCGCTGGATTCGGATAACCCTTGAATTCCCAGCTTACGTAACACCTCCAGAAACGATTCCACCCCGACCATTTCCAGCACGCGCACGGCAGGGATGTTCAGAGAGGAAGCCAGCGCGGTTCGGACTGTCACCGTTCCCTGAAACGCTCGATCGTAATTTCGAGGCTGGTAGATGCCGGCCGGCACGGATAGATCCAGCGGCGCATCCTCCAACCGGGAGGCGGCCGTCAGGATGCGCCGGTCCAAGGCCAGTGCGTAGAGAAACGGCTTCAGGGTGGATCCGGCCTGGCGTTTGGCCGTAACCCCATCGACGAAGCGCGAACGCGCCGGATCGGCGGTGTGGCTGGCATAGGCCAGAACCTCCCCCGTCGCGTTATCCACCACCAGCGCGGCGGCTTCGGCGACATGTCGTGATTTCAGGAGCATCAGGTGGTGCGCCAGGCGCTCGTGGGCAACGAACTGCGTTTCACGGTCCAGCGTGCAGCCGACGACCGCCGCATCCCGCATCCCTTTGAAGACCCGCCGCGCCGCATGCGCAGCGAGACCGGCCTGAGCCGGCATGACGCCGAACCCCCGCAACGCCTGGGAGACCTTGGCGCGGACCTGCTCATCCGTTACCGGCCAGTCGAGCAACCGCCGCAGCTGCATCGCCCGAGATTGGGCCTGTTCCGGAGTTGCGTTCGGCGAACGGATCAGCGCGGCCAGAACGAGCGACTCGCTGTTCTCCAATCCATGCGGCGCTTTCCCGAAGAGGCTTCGGGCAGCCGCCGCCACCCCTTGATTTTCGCCACGGAAAAAAACCAGATTGAGATAGGCTTCCAGAATGTGAGCCTTGCTCCACGTGCCTTCCAGCGCCACGGCCGCTGCAATCTGATCCCATTTCTGACGCAGCGACCGCCGGCCGCCGGCAGGCTGTAAGCCGGGATCCAGCAGGGCGGCCACCTGCATGCTGATGGTGCTCGCCCCCCGCCAGTTCCCCGAAACCACCCCGCGCGGCACAGCGGCGGCCAGCGCCCGCCAGTCGACCCCCGCATGCTCGAAGAAGCGCCGGTCCTCGGCTCGAACCACGCTGGCCTGCAGCGCCGGCGAGATCTCCGCCAGCGATGTCCACGCCAGACGCCTCACGCGGAGGTCGGTTCGACGTTCATTCAGCAGGTGGCCGTTGCGGTCCAGCAGGATCGAATCGGAGGAGCGATAGGCGGACCGGACCTCGGGGTAGGACGGCAGGGCCGCAGCCGTTTCCAAGGGAACGATCAACGCGACAACGGATAGCCCAATGCGTTTCCAAAAAAACCGGCTCAGTATGCGGTAAAATCCGAAATTCGAATATCGAAACCCGAAACAAATCCTAATGACCAAAATCCGAAACACGTTTGGAGCATTCGAAAGTTCGGATTTCGAATTTGTTTCGGATTTCGAATTTCGCGCTTCGAATTTAGCCAAAAACCACCTCGATATCGCGGTTCGCAAGCCGGTCAGGTGACGCCGATTCAGGGGTGCACCTCAATGGTCTCGTTCGGAATCTCCCCGAACACCTCCGGTGCATACAGAGCCTCGACGCGCGTCGGGGGCAGGCTGAAGGCCCCGACCTGGTTGAGACGCAGGGCGTACTCGACGCGCCACATCCCCTTGGGCACATGCTCGAAGTAGACCCGGAAGGCTTCGAAGGAGCGTTCCTCGTAGGCCGGCCAAACCCTCTGCCGGGGGTCTTCGCGCGGCGTCAGCAGGCGCGAATCCCGTCCGAGGCCGCTTCCTAAAATCGCGGCGCCTGCCGGAACGGGATCGCTCACGGCCACCCAGGTCATATCCGCCAGAGCCTCGATCTCCAGCCGCACCCGCAGGATGTCGCCCCGGCTCCAGCGGTCCGGCGTCCGGCGTTCCACGGCGGTGGCCGTCTTGCGGATCGTGTAGCCGCTGGATAACGGCTCCGTGAGTCTGACTGCGGCTAAGCCCTGAACCATCAGCCAGGGTTTGCCAGTGCCCTGATGCTCCACCGTCAGCTCGGCTTTTCCGGGAGGCCAAGCCACCAACAGCGAATCGGCCCTCAGCGGCGAGCCCCAGTCGACGGCACGGCTCTCCCCGGCCAAATCGATACGGGTCATGCCGCTGATGTCGCCGGGTTCGTAGCGTTCGGAGAAGCGCTCCATGGCCAAGACGCCCCAGGCATTGGCCGTCGTCAGGTCCCAATGTCCGTGACGCTGGCGCGCCAAGGCCCCCCGCACCAGCCGCGGCAGGTCCTGCCGCCAGCCGTCCAGGCGCAGGGCGGCCAAGACCAGGCGCGCGGCATTGAGATCGTTGGAGACCATCAGCCACCACAGGTGATCCGACGCTTCGGTGGAAAACGCCAGGCGCGTGCCCTGGTAGGTGAGCCGGGCGCGCAGCACCTGCTCGGCTTCGGCCAGACGCTTTTCGCGAAGGGGGACGCCCGGCACGGCGAGCAGAATCTCCACCCAGTCGATCACGGCCGAGGTCGGCCAGAGATTGGGCTCGATGGCCAGGGAGCTGATCCATGCGGACTCGGCCGCTCCCGCCCGAGCGAGCGCCGCCAGCGCCGCGAGTTTGCGGACGGTCAGATCGGCCGTGGGCAGCGGTGAGGCGCGCACGAGGCGGCCTTCCACGAAGCGTTTCAGCCCCTCGATCATCCGTTGGTGCAAATCCCCGGGGATCGTCCAGCCCGCTTCATGGCTCACCGCCACCAGATACGCGGTCAGCACCGGATCGCCGGACGGGAGCACCGGGAAGTACTTAACCAGGCCGTCGGCGTCCAGGTGCGCGGGAAGCTGGGCCGCCCAGCGTTCCCAAAGCGCCGGGTCGCGCAGCGCCACGGCCGCCGATAGTTTCTGCTCCATGCACCCGTACGGATAGCGCCGCATATAGTCGGCGACGGCCTTCAACCCGTCCCCCAGCCGGGCGCGCACGCTCACGCGCAGGCCGCCGCCCGGCAGGGCATCCGCGGGCGGCTCGACCGGCAGGGTCAGCCGATCCTGCAACTGGACGAGATCGGCCTGGAACACCCGCAGCGGCAGGGCGGGGACGACCTTCTGCACCACGCGCAGACGGTCCTGCTCTCCGGCCTCCTTGGCCGCGGCGTCGATTTCCCAGGCCAGCTCCCCGATGCCGCGGGGGGCTTCCACCTCCCAAAAAAGCTCACGCGCCTCGCCTGCGGCCAGCGCCAGGTTCTGCGGCACAGGGGCCGGGGAAGCCCCCGGGGCGCGCGCGGACACTTGCACCGTCAATGCCCGAGCCGAAGTGTTGCGCACGGTGACCCCGGCCCGGTAACGGTCGCCCTCCCGCACCAGCGGCGGCAGACCGGAGATGAGCATCAGGTTCTGCGTCGACCGGACGGTGGTGGCGCCCGTACCGAAAAAACCCGTTCCGCCCGTCGCCACGGCCACGATGCGAAAAGCGCTCAGCGCATCGTTCAGCGGCACCTCGACCTCGGCCTCTCCGCGTTCGTTCAAGGGCACCCGGCTCTTCCAGACGAGCAGGGTGTCGAACAACTCCCGCGTGACCTGGCGCCCGCCGCCGCCGCCGCTCGGCAGGGCCTTGGCCCCGTAATGCCGTTTGCCGACCACCTGCATCTGGGCGGTAGCGGTCCGCACCTCGTACCCGCGGCGCCCCATCATGGCGGGGAGCAACTCCCAGCTTTTATTGGCCGACAGCTCAAGCAGGCCCTCGTCCACGGCCGCCAACGCCACTTCGCTTCCGGCGGGAGGCGCCTGCCCATCGACGGTCGTGGCCCGGATGGAAACCCGGGCGTTTTCGCGGATCTTGTAGACGCTGCGGTCGGCGGCCACGGAGACCTTCAGCTCATGCTCACGCCACCCCACGCGGACCTCGGCGATGCCCAGCTTGTAGGCCGGCTTGCCCAGGTCCGCCAGCGCGGTCGGTTGAGCCTCGCCCGTCCGGCCGCGCACGGCCAGGACGGAGACGAAAATGTTGGGCGCATGGCGGCCCTGGATGGGCACTTCGATCACCGCTTCGTGTCCGGAGATCTTCCGGGTCCAGCTCTCCAGGATGCCTTCGCGCTCGACTGACACCAGCGCCGTGGCCTCCCGGAACGGCATGCGCACCTGGAAAACGGCGGTTTCTCCGGGCTCGTAGCGCTTGCGCTCGGGAATGAGATCCATCCGGTCGTGGTCTGCGACCTCGAACCACCAGTCCTTCGAACCGGCGACCCACACCGATCGATGGGCGAAGCTGCGGCGGCCGGCCGCGTCCCGGCTCTCCGCCACCAGCAGGATTTCGCCCGACTGCGGCGAACGCGTCTCGCAGGTCATCCGACCGGTCTCGTCGGTCACGCCTTCGGCGAGCGTCGCGACGCGTTTGACTTCGACCGTGTGGTCATAGCCGTAAAAGCCGCCCACCAGACGCTTGCGGTGCGAAGTCACCTTGCGTTCGAACGCGTCGATCTGGACCCGCGCCCCGCGGACCGGCCGGCCGGCGAGATCAACGACGGCGGCCTGGAGTTTGAGGGCGTCCCTGGAAACGGCCCAGCCGTCCGGTTTGATGCCGACCAGATAAGCGGCATTCCACAAGGGGATACGACTGGAGACGGTTTGGACTTCGCCGTTGGGGTCCCGGAATTCCATTTCCGCTGCTACCTCCTGCGGAACATCGGCACGCGGGAGGTCCGGCACGATCGTCCGCAAGACGCCGGCCGAATCCAAGACCCCATCTACGGTGCGGCGCGGGGGCGGGCGTTCGCCGCCGGCCGGCTCTCCGCCGAGATCTTCCGGCTCCCCCCTCCGCGTCAGGCCTTCCCGGACCGCGCCGTTGCCGAAAACGAAGTCTTCGAAGCCCTCGAAGGCCGGAATGCGCTTCGCACTCACCTCGGTGCGCAGCGTAACGGGCAGGAATCCCGCCCCTCCACCGGACAAATAGTGGACGCTCAGATCGAGCGGAACCTCGCCGACGTCGATGAGCGACTCGAAAGGCGGCTTGATGACGCCCTTCAGCAAAGGCACGCGAAACTCCTCGACGCGGAAACGCCCGGACGTCAGGCTCCGGGATAGGTCCTCGTCACCGGGGGATCCCTCCAACGCGCCGCCCCCCTCCCCTTCCGGCGGCGGGGTCCCGCCATCCGGTCCGCTTTTGGTGACGAGGGCCACCGCATAGCTTCCCAGCTTGGCATCCCGCGGAATGCTCCATTCGGTTTCGGCCACCCCGGCGGCGTCCCACGCCAGGGGCATCGTGTAGGCCTGTCCGCTTCCGGAATGATGGATGGAGACCGAAGCGGGCATCGTCCCGATCGTCGGCACCTCAAAACCGTCCTGAGTATGTCGGCGGATGACGTGCTTCATGTGCAGCGTCTCGCCCGCGCGCAGCAGGCTTCGGTCAAGTACGGTGTGCGCGATCACCGGCCCGGCGCCGGTGCCCTCCGGCAGCTTGAACCGCCAGGCTTCGATGCCGTCCGCCCAGCTGGAATGCACGAAGCTCATGTCCTCGCGGGTCTGGGCGACGACGAAAACGCCCTCCCCCAGCCGGCGCAAGGCTCCCAGCTGGGCGGTGTCGTGCGCCGGCAGGTCGAAGCGGCAACCGGGGTCATCCGTCTCTCGAGCGAGCTCCGCGTCGATGCGGGCGACCCCGTTCGCATCGGTTTGACCCTGCCACAGAATATGCCCCGCGCAGTTCATGACGCTGACCGCCGCGTCGGCCACCGGCTCGGCCCGGTCCAGGGTCGTCACCCACACCAGCGAGGACTCGCGCCCTTGCTTGAAGTGCACGGCGAGGTTGGTGACCAGGACGGCCGCCGGGACGAACATGGGTTTCGGCGGGTCGAGCAGCGCCTTGCCCAGGACGGTGCTCTCGATCTCGACCACGTAAAGCCCGGGATTCGGGAGCGGGATCCCCACCACCTCCGAAACCCCGGCCCCCTGAAGCTTGGGGATTTTGAATTCACGCGCCGCCGGTGCGCCTGCAAACACCGACGCCTGACGTTCGGCGGCGGCGACCTTGCGCAGCCAGGGCTGGATGTCCTCGATCCGGCCGGGTGCGATACTGACGATTCGGCCTGTCACCCGGCCGGTCATGGCTGAATCCGTGCCGTTCACTTGCAGCATCCGCGCCTTCGGCCGGGCTTCGATATTGCGAAGGGTGACGGGTAGGGCCGGATCGGCATGCAGCTCCACGATGCCGAAACGCGCCGCAAACTTGGCGAGCGCCGGAAAGCCTGCCGTGCGGACCTTGAGCGGAAAGCGTTTGGCGTTTAGGAGCGATCGACCGGAATCGTCGGTCAGATCGGCCGGAAGCTCGAGCTGGAATTCGGCGTTTGCGGGAAATGGCCCCTCAAACGTCAGCGTTCGGTCGGTGGGGTCCAATGGCGCCCGCCACACTTTTCCGCCGGGCCCCTTCAAACTGGCTTCACCCGTCGCCTCCGGGTTCAGGGGCGCGTTAAAGCTCAGGCTCATGGACAGAACCGGAATGCATCCGGCCCGGGCGCTTTCACGTTCGCAGCTGAACTCCGCCAGGAAATGCTCGCGGGTCTCGAAGTGAATGGCCTGCTCCTGCTCGGTCGCCACCCCGGAGGCCGACGCAATGCCTTTTCCCCATAGCAGGCTCACTTTGGCCTTCTGGGGGAAGCGCTGGCGGCACTGCAGAAGCAGGACCCGATCGCGGTCGGTGCCGTCCTGAAACAGCCAGCGATGGGCGTCGAGAATAACCTCACGGTCTTCCCCCGTTACGATCCGCGCTCCGATCCGCTGCTGGATGCCGGAGACGGCGAACCCGGCCCGAGCGGTCACGGTATCCTCGTCCGGCGTGCCGTCCAGCACCAGAATGAACACCTGGTCCTCGCTAATCCCTTTCTGGCCCGCGTGGGGAATCGACCGGAGAATGGCCGGCCCACCGGTGGAAAAGGCAAATTGGCTCGGACCGGCGCAATCTTTTCCCGCCAGCGACTGCAGCCCAGGTTTCAGCTGGAAGGAACATCGCACCCCCGCCGGCAGATCGCGCGCAAAGTCGAAGACCCAATTGCGGGGATCCACCCATCGGCCCTGACCGGGCTCGGAACAGTCGATGTCGAAGGGATCGACCGATGCGCGGGGATCGCCGAAAGGAACCATGGCCTCGCTGAACGTCGCCCGCACCTGCCGGACATTTTTCACGACACCCTGGGGGCTGAAC
>CAZNAX010000124.1:0-10079 GCA_964570965.1 uncultured Desulfatibacillum sp. | reverse complement strand
TATACAACGCGCGGGCCAGCTGGCCCCGGGAAAAGCGGCCCAAGGGCATCCTGGGATCGTGCGACATGGCGCTGCGAAACGACAGCATCAGCGCCATGGGGGCCTCCCCCGAAGATTTCCAGTTTGTCGTGGAGGATGTGCTCGAAGAGTACCGCGAGGCTCAGCCGGAGTTCGCCGACATGCAGGCGCCCATCGACAAAATGGGGGCCGAGTTCTTTTTGAATCAGAATTCGAGGGAGCCCGTCACCGAACCGGATGAAATGGTGCCCTTGTGGAAAATATTGCACCTCGCAGGGGCCGACTGGACCTATGGCTCCAAGGGTTGGGGTGGGGAAAACTACTGTATGTTTCTCGCCGATAGCGATGCGTGGAAGCACACCACCGGCATCGCAGCAAAGCAGGCGGACTATTTGGGGTGCAAGGTCTTTCTCAACACCGAGTGAGGGCACGTGACCTTCTCAGTCCTGGAGGGACTGAAAAAGTTCAATATCGAGCACAAATTCGTCGTCAAGAACATCTATGAATACTACGCCAAGTGGATCCGGGAGGGCCGGCTCAAGGTCAGCTCCGACTGGAACAAGGACCTGAAGATCAAGTTCACGGTGCAGGACCCCTGCCAGATCGTGAGAAAGAGTTACGGGGACCCGATCGCCGAGGACCTGCGCTTCGTGGTCAAATCGGTGGTGGGCGAAGAGAACTTCATCGACATGCAGCCGAACCGCTCGAATAACTACTGCTGCGGCGGCGGCGGCGGCTTCCTGCAGTCCGGGTTCAAAGAGCAACGGCTGGCCTATGGAAAGCTTAAGGACGAACAGATCAAGGCCACGGGGGCGAACTATTGCATCGCGGGCTGCCACAACTGCCACGCCCAGATCCATGAGCTGAGCGAGCACTACGGCGGCGGTTACCCCGTCGTTCACCTGTGGACGCTTATTTGTCTTTCCCTGGGGGTGCTCGGGCCGAACGAACGGACGTATCTGGGTGACGATTTGAGAGAAGTCAACGTATTTCACCCGGAAACAGGCAAGTAAGACAGGCCCGGCCGGAGGACCCCGCCCTGCGGTTCTCCGGCCGGGCCTTTTTATCCTAAACGGCTTCCGAGAAAGTCGATTTAAAATCCCCCTGCCCCCCTTGGTCAAAGGGGGAAATGAAGGAATAGACAGCGCCCCAGGGGCGGGTGGGGGAGGAGTCGGCCTGAGCTCAGTCCTCGTCCGAATGCGTTTCGCCTTCCGGTACCGTTTCCCCCGGGCGCCAGGTTTCGAACTGGCGGGGGGTCACCGAATCTCCAGCTTTGATTTTTTTCTCAACCCAAACGATGCGCATGTTGCATTCTTGGAATTTTTTCCCGTGAATTTTACGGTGCTCACTGAGTGCAACTTCGGCGTCATTTCTTGTTCGATGGACCGAGGTGACCCTTTTCAAGGGCTTTTCCAACTCGTGCTCGTCAAAAATGATTGCATACATAGCGATTCTCCTTGTCGTGAACCTGAACGGCACTTAGAGCTATGCGTTGAAAAAGGCCTTCCGCACCATTGGCTTCACGGGACGCTGACAGGAACCCCCTCGTAGGGCGTTCGTTTAGTTGACTTGAGCTGTTTCGGGTCCCGCATCGTTTTGAGAATTTCGATGCTGTGTTTATAGCCCCTGGACAGCCGGGCCATGTCCAGCGCCATCCCGGCAATCTGCGCCACAGCCTGAACGAGATTGACATCGTCGATGGTGAACTCCCACGGTTCGGCGGTGTAAACCCGCAGGGAGCCGATCACCTGGCCGTGGATCGCAATCGGCACCGACAGAAGGGAGGCGATACCCTCTTTTCGGGCCTCTCGAGGGTATTGAATGCGCGGGTCGTCGCCGACGTCGTAAATGGCCACCGGCCCTTTCTCGAGCGATTCGGCAATCGACTTGACGGCACTGAGCGGGCCCTTGTCAAGGTATTCGCGGCTCAGACCGTTGGCGGCGGCCAGTTCCAGTTCATGCGACTTTTGGTTGACCAGAAACAGGGCCGCGCCCTTGGCTTTTAAGGCGGTTTTTACGGCTTCCACCGTGGTCACGACAACGTCTTCAGGGTCTTTGCTCATCGATATGGCCTCGGTCACTTTCAACAGGGTTTCATAATGCATCGAGTGTTTTTCCATGGCATCCTCCTGTGGGATAGTGGTGAGGATCAAACCGGCAGGATCGGCCGGAGAAATTTGAAATCGATCGGAGTTCGCCGTTGATATGAGAAGGAGGATGAGGACTGCGGTGGTTCAGTTAAGCCAGCGTCCGTTTCAGGGTCGATGGAACGGGAGCGACAAGGGCGAAAGCCTCCTCATATACGACAACTGAGCAATCGCCATGCCAGCACGGGACGACTGACGATAACCTTTTGAAAAGAAAATATAAGCCGTATTTATCAGCACACGGATAGAGGGAATAGACGTGCATTTTGCAACTATAGCTAGCTGATCAATCCGCACCGTGCACGACATTACGCTATAACCTTTATTTATGTGTCCGCAGGCTGTGCGCTGAAGCAGGCGATACACAACCGGCGGCTTCGGTGCTTGTGCAAACGGCTCTCCATGACCGCCTCACCGCAGCAATCGCAGGTCAGGCTTGAAAGAATCCTGGCCCTGGCCGGTGGGTCCGCCTGCACCGGCTTGAGATCGAACAGGTCTTCAAGCCGTGCCTGCATGACGTTCGCGGTGATTTCTGTCCGGATGGCCTGCCAGCGTTTCTGCTCCTCCTGGGTGAGGCCTTCGGAATTCATCTTGCGATGCAGCCCGGCCAGGGTTTCCACCTCGTTGCCCAAAATGGAGGGCTTGGCGACCACCCGCAGCGATTTGCCGTCCGCCCGCCGGAAGAATGAGAATGCGTTCTTGCCGTAATCCAGATGGATCAGGTTCCCCTTGCCGAAGGTGCAGCCGGTCAGGTACTGCACGGCGTCGACCCCGCACATGTCCGTTTCCACCACGGCGACGATCTCCTCATCGCCGTCGCGTCCGACTTCGCGCAGCCCCATTTCAGCGGCGCGGATGCCGATGGCCAGCCCCGGACACATGTGCCCGTGAAACCGGATGGTGGCATCGATCAGGTCTTTCCCAAAACTGCATTCCATGGGTCAATTCCTCCCTTCTCCGTTGCGTTCCAACGGAATGATCCAGGGGCAGCCGCGATGCAGGTGGATTTCCACCGGAACACCGTAAACGGCCGCCACCATGCCCGCCGTCACCTCGTTGGATCGGCCGGCTGCAAAGACGGCGCCGTCCTTCAGGAAAATAAACTTGTCCGCCCAGCGCAGGGCTTTGTTCAGGTCGTGCATGGTCATGACCGCGGCCACCTCGTGCTGATCGGTGACCTGCCGGATGATTTTGAGGATGTCGATCTGGTTCCGCAGATCAAGGCTGCTGGTGGGCTCGTCCAGGAGCAGCAGCCGCGGCTTCTGCACCAAGGCGCGGGCAATGGCGACTTTCTGGAGTTCGCCGCCGCTCAACTGGTCGATGTAGCGCATGGCCAGCGGCTCGAGGCTCAAGCGTTCGATGGCGGCGCCGGCCAGGCGCAGGTCTTGCTCGGATAGCCGCCAGCGAAGGTGCGGCCTGCGGCCCAGCAGAATAGCATCGAAGACCGTCAAACGCGCGGCCTCCGTCCGTTGGGCAACATAGCCGACCCGGCGGGCGATGTCCATGGAGTCCATTTTCAGGACGTCGAGCCCGTCCACGAGAACAGACCCCGCCGCCGGCCGGAGGTTGGCATTGATGCATTTGAGCAGGGTGGTTTTGCCCACCCCGTTCGGGCCGAGAATCGCCAGAAGCTCACCGGCCTTCAGCGCGAAGCGGATATCCCGCAGGACGCTCCGGCTGTCATAGCGGAACTCGACACCGATCACATCGAGGATCACCGCCGATAGCCCTTCAGGATGAGGTAAATGAACACCGGTGCACCGGTGAAGGCCGTCAGTACCGAGACCGGCAGCACATTCGGAGCGAGAACGATCCGGGCGATGGTGTCGGAGGCCAGCAGCAGGACGGAGCCCGTCAAGAGGGTCGCCGGCAACAGGAAGCGGTGATCGCCGCCGATCACCCGCCGAACGATGTGGGGACAGACCAATCCCACGAAACCGATGACCCCCAGGAAGGCGACCGTAACGGCCGTGACGAGCGAGGCGACGAGCATGCCATGCATGCGCACACGCTCCACTTTCACCCCGAGGCCTTTGGCGGTTTCGTCCCCGCCGTCGACGGCGTTGTAATCCCAGCGCTTCAGAAAGAAAAAGACCGCTGCCGCGAGGGTAATCAGGGCCAGAATCACGATCTCAGGCCAGGAGGCCCGGGCCGCATCCCCGAAGGTCCAGAACACCATGGCCGCCAGCTGGACGTCGTCCGCGAAAAACTGCAGGAACATGATTCCGGCCGAAAAAAGTGCGCTCAAGGCCACACCCGCCAGCACCATGATCTCCGGCGTTGCCCCCCGGATGCGGGAAATGCCCACGATGACCCAGGCGGTGAGCGCGCAGCAGATGAAGGCCGAAGCGGTGGTCAGGTACGGGTTGGATAGGGTGATCGCCCCTACGATGGTGCTGCTCATCGTTCCGGTACCGAGCAGCATGACGGAGAGCGCGGCGCCGAAGGCGGCGGCGTGGGAAATCCCGAGGGTGAAGGGCGAACCCAGCGGGTTGCGCAGCACGGACTGCATCACCGCGCCGGCCATGGCGAGCGCCGCCCCGCCGATCACCGCCGCCAAGGCCTGCGGCAGACGGATCCGCCAGATAATGGCATCCATCTGAGGCGATAGGCTGGCGCCCATGAGGGTGCGGCCGACGTCCGCCAGCGGCAGCGTGGCCGCCCCGACTGCAATGCTGACCACGATCAGGACGACGAGCAGGATGCCGGCGGTGGAAATGAAAGCGGTCTTGCGGCCGATGTAGCGCCGGTATTCCTCAGGAATATGTCCGGATTGCAGGTGCATGCGGGCAGCGCTTCAGTTTACGGGGATCTTCCGGTAAACCAGACCCTGGAATTCCTGGTTCATGGCCTGGAACACGGGCTTGCCGACCAGAAAAGCATAGATCTCGTCGGCCTTGGCAACCGGGTCCACATCGGTGAACCTCGTGGGATAAAGCAGTTTTCCGATAAAATAGGCATTCGCCAGGATCGAGCCGAAATTTTGCGTGTACCAGTTGTAGGGTAGAAGGCCGTATACCTCGCCCCTCTCGACCGCATTCAGCGTCCGGTAGGCCGGATCGGTCCTGAGTTCGAAGAGTCCGCCCGATTTCTCTCCCATCTGCAAGGTCGACAAATCCAAAAACAGGATCTCGGGGTTCCACTCCACGATTTTTTCCTTGGCGACGCTGACGGCTCCGGACGGCTTGCCGATCGAGGAGGGGTCCTGGGCCACGTTGCGTGCGTTCACAAAGCCGAAGGGAGGGTAGCCAGGCTCGGTCGACTGAAACCCGTGCGGGCCTTTCATCGCAATCCCGCCGACAAAGCAGCTCCTGCGGCTGCTGGCCGGGACATTCGAGGTGCGTTGCGCCAGATCGGAGATGAGCTTATCGAAATTGCCGATGACCGCCTCGGTCCGTTCCTGCTTGCCGAGCACCTGTCCCATGATACGAAGTGATTTATATAGGTTCGGGCGTTGATGCTCGAGGTCCCCATAGTCCAAAATGATCACCGGGATTCCGGTTTTCTGCTGAAGCTTCTCCGGGTCGTGGCCCAGGGTGGGTGAGGTTTTGAAGATCACCTGGGGTGCAGGATTGAGGCTCATGATGAGTTCCGGGTTGTCGTATCCCCTGAATTCACCGAACAACGGCAGAGTCTTGAAATGTGGATTGGCCAGGGAATAGGGCCGGGCATCGAACTGGGGCCGCTTCTTTTCGATGTCGTCGACCGCGACCACCCGATCCTGGGCTTGAAGATAGACCAAAAGCCGAAGGCATCCTGGCCCGGAGCAAATCACCCGCTCGGCAGGAACGGGCACATGGTGCCGACGGCCGGCGCTATCGGCAATCTCCTCTGCCGAAACCCATCCTGCCACCATCAGCAGAACCGTTCCCACCAGCATCTGACAAGGCTTTTTCATCCAGATCTCCTGCTTCCAGAAATAAAAAAGGCTGCCAACCGTCGGCCGCTATAAGCGGGCGGTTTTCGCAGCCTTCTTGGCCGAATTTAATTATGATTCAGGCAGAAAAACTGGCGCCTTCAGGCAACCGTAATTGCGATAAAACTAAATTAAAGCGATTTTTTTGTCAACCCAGGAATTCGGTCCAGCCTTTACTTTTTTTTGGACTCCCGCGGCAAGCGAGGGGTGTTAAAGGCTCCGTAATCATCGTCTATGACTTTCACCACCATTACTGTGATATCATCGGCCTGCTCACCCTGGCCACGAAATTCCTCGACGGCATCCAAAACAGCGATGGCGATGGCTCTCGCCGGTTCGCCGGCATTATTCCGGATTACTCGCATCCAGCGGTCTTTTCCGAACATCTGTCCGGCCGGGTTGCGTGCCTCCCAAATCCCGTCGGTGCCGATGACGATCACCTGGCCGGCGGCAAGCGGCAGGGCGGATTCGGCAAACCGCGTGGCATTCGATACTCCCAGGGGAGCCCCCTCCCCGGCGAGGTCATGAAACCGATCCTGCCGCGGGTCGTACAGGAGCGCGGGATCGTGCCCGGCCCGAACCCATTGAATCCGCAGGGCTGCCCGGTCGATCCGCGCCAGAAAGAGTGTCATGAACTCGCCGGAATATTCGACGTCCTCGACGAATTTTTGATTGACGTCGGCGACCATCTCGGCCAGCGAGCCCGAAAGCGATGCCCGCAGGCGCAGAAAAGCGCGGGCCGTGGCCATGGTGATGGCGGAAGGAATTCCGTGGCCGGATACATCGCCCACCGCCACGCATAATCGCTGCCGGCCGCCCTCGCCGACGCAGAGGAAGTCGTGGTAGTCTCCCCCCACCTTTTCGCTGTATAGCGACAGGGCATGGATATCCAGGCCCGGGATTTGAGGCGCCGCGCGGGGCAGGAGGCTCTGCTGAATTTCCACGGCTGCCTGCAATGCCTCACGGTCGCGATAGTGCTCCTTTAGTTGGGGGCCGACACGGTTGAAGATTTCCCCCATCGAACCGAACTCGTCCTTTGAATCAATTTTTGCCCTGGCTTCGAAATCACCCGCCGCCAGCCGCCGGGCGGCAGCGGACAGTTCTTCCAAGGGCCTGGTGACTGTGCGGGAAAAAGAGAAAACCACGATGGCGTTCACGGCCGCCAGCAGAACGAGAAATCCGCCGGTAAGGTGTTGCACCCGCTGCAATCGCTCCTGGATGGCCGTTTGAACCGGCTGGGCCCGGCGCAGCAGGTCGGCAGCCGGAAAAATCACCACCAGGGCCGCTCCCTGATAGGGCAGGGGGGTGACGGCCCAGTAGGCATCCTGCCCGGCGAACGGCATCCGGACGATGCGCGAAGTGCGTCGAGCGATATCCTGAACGAGCTCTTTTCCTCCTGCGGGTTCGGGAAATTTCAGATAGCCGTGCCCAGGGGTTGCTTTCTCGCGGTATTCGAGGAGAATTCTCAGGCCGGTTCCTGCGGACTCCGGCTGCTCTTCCAGCATGCAAAGCATGGCGCTGGCCCGCTCCGGCAGATCCACAAACGCCATGGTTCTTTCCAGCAGGTGATCCAAGGCCACTGCAACGCTCACCACGCCGATGGGCCGTTCGTCATCATCTTCCAGAAGAAGGGAGACGGAGGTCCCCCAGCGTCCGGAAGCCTCTTCCCGGTAGGGCCGCGACCATGAAAACACGCTTTCCTTGAAGGCGTTGCGATACCATGGTTCAAGGGTCACGTCTCCGGAGCGCAGGCCGGGTTGGCGGCAGGGGTATAACGCGGCCATACCGCCCACCCGCGCTGTGCGCTGCTGAAAAATCAGATCGCCCAAATGCTCCGAAATGGCCGCAAAGGTGGTTGCGATGGCGGCGATCCGCCGGACTTCTTGCCGGTGCGCCATCGCGTTCGAATCCGGTGCGACCACGCAAAGACGCGAGGGCAGGGATTCGTCGCTGGAATTGGATGGAGGAACGTTGGCCGCGCCCGGCAGGCGGCCATCGTCATGGGCCGGCTGCCGGTGCGTCTGCCGGACAGAATCGGACAGGAAGAACAACGCCATGGAGATGCGCTCCCGCTCCATGTTCAGGGCTTCGCCGAAGCTCTTCAACAACGCTTGGATGTCGTTCCGGGCGGCAGCCAAGCGGTTGGTTTGAACTTCGACCGAGAGGGCGTCGGCCATGGCCTGGACGTTGTGGATGCCGAACGCCCTCAGGGCCACGATCGGCAGGATCGAGACCGTCAGCAGCATCAGCAGAAGTTTCCAGCGGAATTTCATGTCGTTTCTTTTCTCGACGCCATTGCCAGCGTAAGACTCGGCCGCTCGGCGAAGAGCGCATCCCTTCGCCGACGATCCGGAAGTCAGCAAGAATCATGCTTGATGAACTCGTAAAACGTCATCCGAATCGATGACTTCGTAAAGAGGCCAAGATCAAGGCGCGCGAATCTCGTGCCGCGAGGCGTACTTGCCGTACGCCGCAGCGGCAACGAGATGAAGCGCAACGCAGAGATTGGACTATTTACGAAGTCATCATGCTTGCAGTACTTTTTTAAGATCGACGCCGTATTTGCGCATGCGGTTCCACACCGTGACCCGGTTGATGCCGAGCAGCCGGGCCGCCCGGGTCTGGTTGCCATTCGTGCGGCGCAGGGCCTCGATCAGCGCGTTTTTTTCCGGGGAACCGCCGGCCGGGGGCCTGTCGAGCGCTCCGGCATCGTTCTGGGAGAACTGCGGCGGGAGGTGATCGGTGTCGACCTTGCCGGATTCGGCGATGACAAACGCATACTCGAGCGCGCTTTTCAGCTCGCGTACGTTTCCCGGCCAGGAATAATCCATGAAAAGCTTCATGGCGTGGGGAGTCAGTCCGTTGATGCCCTTGCCGGTCATGCGCTGCAGGCGCTGGATGAAGCTGCTGATCAGAATCGGAATGTCTTCTCTGCGCTCGCGCAGGGGCGGAAGATAGATGGGGATCACGTTGATGCGGAAAAAAAGGTCTTCGCGGAACCGCTTGTGGGCGATCATCTCCAGCAGGTTCTTGTTGGTCGCGGAGATGATCCGCACATCGACGCTGATCGGATGGTGATCGCCGACCCGTTCGAACTGCTGGGTCTCCAGCACCCGTAAAAGCTTTACCTGGACGGACAGCGGAATGTCGCCGATCTCGTCCAAAAGCCGCATGACTTGCGGTGAATGCCATTTCAACGGTGGCGGCGGGGAGGCCGTCAAGCACGCGGACATGTCCCGCCAGCTTCTCGATCCCGAACGCAGCTGCGACGTCCACATGGGCGGCTATGACTTTCAGTGTTCGGAATGCCACCGCACCCGCAACCATAAAATCGCAGGCCGCAGCACCTCGGTGCCGGTGTCCGAAGGCGGTTTCAGCTGTGAGAATTGCCACGGCGAGCAACCGCACTCCTGCGATAGTTTGCTGGATCATCATCTGAACAAACACGCCGAAACTATCGCCTGCAACACCTGCCACTCTCCAGTGTATGCCAAATGCAAGCCGACGGTGGTCTCCTGGGACTGGTCCAAGGCCGGCGACAAGACCCGCAAGCCTAAGAAAGACAAGTACGGCATGGAGGACTACAACTGGATGAAGGGTGAGTTTGTCTGGGTCGAATCCGGTAAGCCGATCTACACCTGGTACAACGGCTCCATGAAGCGCATCCTTCTAAACGACAAGGTGGATCCCGATGTGCCGTACCTCAACCTGACCGAGCCGGTGGGCTCGATCAAGGACCCCGGCTCCAAGATCTCGCCGTTCAAGTTCATGGAGGGCGTCAACGCGGTCGATCTCGAACACCGTCACATCATGGTGCCGCACCTGTTCCCCAAGAACAAGGAGGACACGACCGCCTACTGGAAGCACCTGGACTGGCAGAAGGCCTACACCACCGGCATGCAGGCGGCCCATCTGCCTTACAGCGGCAAGTACAAGTGGGTCAACACCCGCATGTACTGGGGCATCGAGCACGAGGTCATGCCGGCCGACATGGCGCT
>CAZNAX010000123.1:0-10141 GCA_964570965.1 uncultured Desulfatibacillum sp. | reverse complement strand
GGGGGGGGTCCGAAAGCACAAGGCGGAAGGCGGAAAGCGGAAAAGAAGAATGAGGGATGAGATTGAAAAAATGGAAAACCCGGATCGAAAATGCATCGCAACGGCGGGGCCGGACGAAGCGCACGCGGCGGCAGTGCCCGGCAGCGTTTACCTCTGCCAGGTGGGCGATGCGATCTCCTGCGGTGCTTGCTGCGGCCTGTACAACCGCGCCGACGCCTCGCGGGGAACGCTTGAAGATCTGATTGCCGGCCGCACCAAGACCTTCCGGCGAGTTCCCCGTGACGCTGATGCCATCACCGATTTCCAGCTGCGCATGGAACGGCGGGACCCCGGGCCGCGTCCCTATCCCGATTTCTACCATTGCCCGTTCCTGGGGTTTATCGACCCGGGCCGCCGCCGGGTGGGCTGTCTGCTGCATCCCATGGCCGACGGCAACAGCGGCATCGACTACCGGGGACTCAGCTTCTACGGGGGACTGGCCTGCCGCGATTATTTCTGCCCCTCCTACCGCAATCTGCCCGCACCCCGCAAGGAGATCGTCAAGGCGGTTTGCACCGACTGGTACCTCTACGGCCTCGTGATCACCGAAGACCGGCTGCTGAACGCATTTTTCGGGGAAATCGAAAAGCGTTTGAACCGCCCCTTGTCCGCGGTCGATGTCCTGCCGCATGCCGATTCCCGGCAGGCCGTACGTGAGTTCCTTGCGCTCAAACTCGATTGGCCCCACCGGCTTGCGGGCGCCAGGGGGCCTGGCAACTATTTCTTCAACGACGGCCTGTACCCGAGGCCGCCAATCGACTATTCGCGGCTGGGAGTGGCCCCGTCCGCTCTCGACCCGATTCTGCACGAGCTGTCATCCGGCTTCAGCCGGCCGGCAGCGCTCAACCAGGCGGAGGCCCTGATCGAAAGCCTTTTGGGCCGGATCCTGCGGCCAGCCGGGGCATATTGAATTCCGAGCAGCGGATGTGCTATAAGCGCTGCCTATCATTACATTCCAATCAACTGCCAAGGAGGAACACAAATGGGAAAAGGCGATCAACGTTCGAAAAAAGGCAAAATCTGGCGGGGCACACATGGAAAAGTCCGGCCCAAAAAGAAAAAGGTGAAGGAAGCAGCATGAACGCCAAGCCGTCGAATGCCCGGACGCCCGATTGGGATATCGACAGCATGTTCTTGGATCGGTGGTCGCCGCGGGCGTTTCTGAACGACCCCCTCTCGGAGCGCGAAATCCAGACGCTCTTTGAGGCTGCACGCTGGGCGCCTTCCTGCTTCAACGAGCAGCCCTGGCTTTTCGTGTATGCCACCGCACCGGAGCAGCGGCAAAAGCTGGTGGCCTGTCTTGTGGCCAAGAACCAGCTTTGGGCCGGGCGGGCGCCGCTGGTGATGTTCGTGCTGGCCCGGCGCTGTTTTCAAAAAACCGGCAAAGAGAACCGCCACGCGCCTTTCGATGCCGGCGCCGCCTGGATGGCGCTGGCGCTGCAGGCCCGCAAGCTGGGGCTGTATGCGCACTCCATGGCCGGCTTCAATCTGGACAAGGCCTACGACACGCTGGGGGTTTCTAAAGACGAATTCCACATCATGGCCGCGATGGCTGTGGGCCGTCTGGGCGATGCCTCCGTGCTGCCCGACGATCTGCGCACCATGGAGTCTCCCAACAGCCGCAAGCCGCACGCGGAGGTGGCCACGGACGTTTTTCCTCCCGCTCAGGTTTCTTGATCCAGACTAAATTTCAGGGAAAACAGCCCATGGCTCATACCCTGACGGTTCCTCTGGTCGACACCCACGCCCACTTGTGTTCACCGGATTTTGCTCGTGATCTAAGCGCGGTTCTGTCCCGTGCCCGGGCCGCGGGCGTTGCGGCGGTCATCGCGGTCGGCGAAACCCCGGCAGACGCCGACCACAACCTGGAACTCTCCAGGCTGCACCCGATGATCCGGCCGGCGGCCGGCCTTTATCCCACGGTGTTGGAGTCCGATCAGGCCGAAGCGCTGCATCGCTTCATTCGCCGGAACCGGCCGGTGATTGCTGCGATCGGAGAAGTCGGTCTGGACTTCTGGGCCGTCAAAGAGGAAAAGGACCGGGAGCTGCAAAAGGAGATCTTCAAGGGATTCATCCAGTTGGCGCGCGAGATGGACCTGCCGCTCAATGTGCATTCGCGTTCGGCCGGCCGGAAGACAATCGACCTGCTGATTAAATCCGGCGCAATCCGAGTTCAATTGCATGCCTTCGACGGCCGGGGGTCGACCGCGCTGCCGGCGGTGGAAGCCGGGTACTTCTTTTCCATTCCGCCATCTGTGGTTCGCTCCCGCCAGAAGCAGAAGCTGGTCAAGCAGCTTCCATTGTCATGTTTGCTGGTTGAAACCGACAGCCCGGTGCTCGGACCCGAGCCCGCAGTTCGCAATGAACCGGCAAATCTCGCACTGTCCGTCCAGGCGATCGCCGAAATCAAATCGTTGCCGATTCAGGCCGTGGCGGAGGCCGTGGCCGCAAACACCACACGACTGTATGGCGCACTCTCCGGAATCGGATTATGACTCACGGCGCCATTCTCTCGATAATAAAATTTTTACCTGACCGCGAGGAGAAAAGGACGATGATCGCTTACTTTGTTCACGACCCACGCAAAAAGCAGGACACCATTTATCTGCCGGACCTGGGTTGCTTTGTCCCCGTCGACAAGGCGGCCATGGAGCGCTTTATTTCGGTCAAACCCGATTTCGCCAGCTGGACGGGCATGGCCTGTGCGTATGTGAAGCCCGAGGAGTTCGGCTCGGTGGTCGCCACGCGCGACGACCAGGGGGATGTCTGCATCGCCCATCAGGACCTCTGGCGCGAGCGGATGTTCGCCCATCTGGGCAGCCCGATGGAGCGGCCCCAATGACTCGCCCCATATAGGATGGCAGGGCAAGTCTCTGACGAAAGTGAAACCATCATGATGGCCTCTCGCTTGCACGAATACCTGGAATTTGCGATTCAGACCGCCCACGAAGCCGGCCGACTCACTCTCGGCTATTTCCAGACCGGCCTCACGCCGGAAATGAAGCCCGATGACACGCCTGTCACCGCCGCCGACCGCAATGCGGAGAAGCTGATCCGCGCCCGCATCGAAAAGCGCTTCCCCGGCCATCGTATCGTGGGAGAAGAGTTCGGCGCCCAGGGCGCCGACGCCTCGGCACCCTGCTGGTGGATCGACCCCATCGACGGCACCAAGGCTTTCGTCCGCGGCGTTCCGCTCTACGCCGTGCTGCTCGGCCTCGAGATCGAGGGCCGGATCGCGGCAGGAGCGGCCTATTTCCCGGCCCTCGACGAAATGCTCTACGCCGCCGACGGCCTCGGCTGCCGCCTGAACGGGCGGCCATGCCGGGTCAGCACCACTCCGACGCTGGCCCGCAGCATCGTTTCTTTCACCAACGCCGCCAGCTTCAAGACCGCCGGGCGGGAGGACGCCTGGCAGCGGATCCTGGCAGCCACCTATCACAGCGTCGGCTGGTCGGACGCATACGGCCACGCCTTGGTCGCCTCCGGCCGGCTGGAACTCATGCTGGACCCGGTGATGAACCCATACGACTGCGGTCCGTTTCCGGTCATTCTCCGGGAGGCCGGCGGCTATTTCGGCGACTGGTCCGGCAACGAAACCATCCACGGGCAAGAGGCCGTCAGCACCACTCGCGTGCTGCTGCCGGAAGTCTTGCGCCTAATCCAAGGTTAAGGACGAGTATGGATGTGAGTCGCCTGAGAAAAATTTGACAAGAATCCTTGGCGCTGGTATAAATAATCAAAGCCTAATCCCGATTGCCATTTCGGGAACGGGGGACCCAATCATTTGGGGCGAATCGCCATACGGCGATGGGCAACCTTATCGGCCCTAGCCCTTCAGCTAACCTCGTAGGCATCGATGAGGGAAGCCTTCGGAATCGACCGGAAGCCTTTCCTCTAAATTTCGATTCCGGAGGTGGATGTCATGATTGACACGTGTTTTGTGATTTCCCCGAAGCATGCCTGTCCGCAGTTCCTTCAATTCATTAAAAATTATGCCCTGAAACGCCAAGCGCCGATTTTTAGTTTCAGTGCTCTTGATCCCCCCTAATCCAAGCCCGTCTCGTCTTGTCTTGTTTTTGAATCCGAAAAAATAGACTTCACGGTGCTCGCGGTTTCCGCTTTCAAACGGCGGAAAACGCTATCAAGGAGGGGAAATGATCGCTATTCGTTGGTCCGTCAAGAGCTTATGTCTGCTTGCTGTTGGAATCACCGTCTCAATTTTTTTCGCCATAGTCACCCCAGAGGCCTCTGCCGCCGATGCCACCCTTGCTTGGAACCCCAACCAGGAGAGCGATTTAGCCGGCTACAAAATACATTATGGGACCGCAAGTTATGCTTATCAGAACGTCCTGGACATCGGCAAAAAAGTTACCCATACGTTGACCGGTCTTGAGGAAGGAAAAACCTATTATTTCGCGCTCACCGCATATAACAGCTCGGGTCTGTCCAGCGGGTTCTCCAATGAGGTCAGCTACTCCGCTCCGGCAGCTGGCGGCACACAACCCCCCCCGCCTGACCCCGGCGGCTCAACCGGTGGCGGTGGTGATTCCGGTTCGGGTCAAGGCTCCTCGGATGCCGATGATCAGGGCGGACAGCCCGATGACGGTACCGCAGCGGGTGGCACGGAGCTCATCATTGACAACAAAGACCCGGAGACGACAGCCGTCGGCAGCTGGCCGGCTTCTAACGGCCCGAATCCCTTTGAAGGCGAGTCTGTGTTCAGCAAGTCGACGTCAGGCACCTTCACTTTCCAAGCCGACGTCTCGGGCCCCCAGGAAGTGTATCTGTGGTGGACCGAGTACTCGAACCGCAACACGAAGGTTCCGGTTAGGATCTACGACGGAACCACGCTCATAGATACGATCAATGTGGACCAGACCAAAAACGGCGGCAAGTGGTATCTCCTCGGCAGCTACACCTTCTCCGGGTCGGCCCGCGTCATGGTCATGTCCACCAGCAAAACCTACACCACCTGCGCCGACGCCGTGCGGTTCATTTCGGGATCGGAGCCCGACCCGGTCCCAGAGACCGCGGAGGAGATGATCATCGACAACAACGACCCTGAGACGACAGCCGTCGGCAGCTGGCCGGCCTCTAACGGCCCGAATTCTTTCGAAGGCGAGTCTGTGTACTGCAAGACGACGTCAGGCACCTTCACTTTCCAAGCCGACGTCTCGGGCCTCCAGAAGGTCTATCTGTGGTGGACGGAGTACTCGAACCGCAGCACGAAAGTTCCGGTTAGGATCTACGACGGGACGACGCTCATCGCCACCGTCAACGTGGACCAGACCAAAAACGGCGGCAAGTGGTATCTCCTCGGCAGCTACACCTTTTCCGGGCCGGCCCGCGTCATGATCATGTCCACGAGCAAAACCTACACCACCTGCGCCGATGCCGTGCGGTTCATAACCGGCCCTTGATCCGCGTCGGTGAAGGTGCCCGCCTTCATACATGATCACACGCCTGGGGGGGGCGCTGCACCGCGGCGCTCCCCTTCTCTTCATTGGCACGCGCCCTCCCGGCCCGCGTTGAAATGCTCTGCGCCGGCGGCGGCCTCGGCTGCCGCGTGATCGGGGGGCCTTCTGGCCGGGTCCTCCCCGCTGAGATGCCGTCCTGCGGCATCGCAGCCATCACCAACGCCGCTCGCAGCCTGCTGCCGGACGGCCATCTCTTGATTCGGGCGGCGGACGGTTGGCGCGAATTCCGGACTTGGCTGTCCCTCCGACGGTACTGCGGATTTTCCCTTGCATAAACGATCCGATACGTTACTATCCATACATTTTGTTGGCAGAGGAAGAACTACTTTCTTCGCATCTGGAGAAAACCCGAAAAGGAGGTGAATTATGTTAAAAGAGTTCAAAGAGTTTGCCATGCGCGGGAATGTGCTCGACATGGCGGTCGGCATCATCATCGGCGCGGCATTCGGCAAGATCGTCTCTTCCTTTGTTTCGGACGTCCTCATGCCGCCCATCGGCCTGCTTTTAGGCAAAGTGGACTTCTCCAACCTCTTCGTCAATCTCAGCGGCCAAAGCTATTCGAGCGTTGAGACCGCCAAGGCAGCCGGCGCCGCGACCCTGAACTACGGCATGTTTCTCAACACGGTGATCGACTTCTTGATAGTGGCCTTCGCTATCTTCCTGCTGATCAAGCAGATCAACCGTCTCACGGCCAAAAAGGAAGAGGCTCCGCCGGCGCCGACCACCAAGGAATGCCCGCGCTGTCTGTCGCAGATCCCGCTCAAGGCCACCCGCTGCGCGCACTGCACCTCGGATGTTTAAGCCGCGCTGCCTCGGCGGGCCTGAATGGCAGGAGGACGTGCGCTCCGTTGTGTCCCCCGGCTTGGCTCGCTCTGGTCCAATGGGTTGACGGCGCCCGGAGGCATCGCCTGCGATTATCCCTACGCCCGGCATGTCGTTGACGACTCTCATCTTCCTGCTGACTTATATGGGCGTGGCCTTGAGGCGGATCCCCGGCCTGATGCTCGACCGCACCGGGATCGCGCTCCTGGGCGCCATCGCGATGATCGTGGCCGGGACGAAATCGCTCCCCCAGGCGGTGCAAGCGGTTGACCTGCCGACCATCGTCCTCCTCTATGCCCTCATGGTCGTTTCCGCTCAGCTGCGGCTGGGTGGACCTGCATGACCTGTATACATTGAGCACCATCTCCGTGGTGCTGAGCAACCTCGTGAGCAATGTCCCGGCTGCCATGCTGTTGATCCGGTTTCTGGACCCGACCCAACTCGATCAATGGTATTCCCTGGCCGTATCCAGCACCTTTGCGGGCAACCTGATCACGATTGGCAGCATTGCCAATCTTATTGTCATCGAGCAGGCTGCGGCATGCGGCGTCAATATTTCCTTCCGCGAACACGCCCGGGTGGGTATCCCCGTCACGATCGCCTCCCTGCTCGTACTGGCGGCGTGGATCGCCCTATGATCTGCTGCCTCGCTTTTTGACTTGAGCCTAAATTCGTGGCATGGTGTGGAACTATACCTCCACTCTTTCTGCCGAAGACGCCGTTAACGTTCTTAACAGCGACGGCCCTCTGGAAATCCTCATGAAGATCCGCCTCACCCAAGGATCCGAGTTGCTTTTCTCAGACCGTTTGGGCGAGCCGTTAGCAACCGTCGAGAAACTGCTGAACCGGGTCCGCTGCGTCCACCCGCAGCGGACGGCCGGCTGGTGCGATGAAAGCGGACGGCTGCGCACGACCCTGGCGGTCTTCGTCAACGGCGAACACATCCGCTACCGCCAGGGGTTCCATACCGAACTGAAGGACGGCGATGAAGTGCACGTCATTCCGCTGATCGCAGGGGGATAGGCGTGGAGGAAAACCGGCATTACTTAGGTGCTGTGGGAGAGGCTTTCCAGCCGCGACCGCCCCGCAGCACATGGATCGCGGCTGGAAAGCCGCTCCCACAAAAAAGAAAAGCGAATTCCTCGGAAGCAACCACAAAAGGAGGTGCGCCATGGCAAACGGCTACATGGGAAAAATCCTGAATGTCGACTTGTCCCAGGGAACCCTGTCGCAGGAAACGATGGACCCGCAGATCTGCCGCGACTACATTGGCGGCTACGGGCTCGGGGCCCGGCTGCTCTATGACCGCATTCCCAAAGGCGCCGATCCACTAGGGCCGCACAACATCCTGGGCCTGCTGACCGGGCCGCTCACCGGCACGCCCGCCATCATCGGCTCGCGCTTCGTCGCCGTCGCCAAGTCGCCCAAAACCGGCGGCTGGGGCGACGCCAACTGCGGCGGGCACTTCGGGCCGCACCTGAAATTCTCCGGGTTCGACGGGGTTTTCTTCAGCGGGCTATCGCCCAAACCGGTTTATCTGTTCATCGACGAGGGACGGGCCGAGCTCCGGGACGCCGCCGACCTCTGGGGCCTGGGGGTGACCGCGCTGGAGGATCTCCTCGTGCAGCGCCACGGCAAGGGCATCCAGGTCTGCTCGATCGGGCCGGCCGGCGAAAAGCTGGCGCTGACGGCCTGCATCATGAACGACAAGGAACGCGCGGCCGGACGCTCCGGGCTGGGGGCGGTGATGGGATCCAAAAAGCTCAAGTGCGTCGTCGTCAAGGGCAAGATGAACGTCCCGGTGCACGACGAACAGAAGATGAAGGACTTGCGCAGGGAATACCTCAAGCAAGCCACGGGCGCCTTTGAAGTCTTCAAGAAGTATGGCACCGCCGGGATCACCCATGACGCCATTCTGAGCGGAGACGGCCCGGTCAGGAACTGGGGCGGCGCCGGGACCACTGATTTTCCGTCGGAGCACGGCCGCCGGATCAGCGACGAAGCGGTCGTCGGCCTCGATGGCTACAAGGCCTACGGCTGCTGGCATTGCCCGATTGCCTGCGGCGGCAAGGTGACCCAGAAGAACGGCAGATTCCCGCTCGATCTCAATAACG
The DNA here is from genome assembly GCA_964570965.1 of uncultured Desulfatibacillum sp. Taxonomy (GTDB): domain Bacteria; phylum Desulfobacterota; class Desulfobacteria; order Desulfobacterales; family SpSt-501; genus SpSt-501. The sequence goes on along the minus strand of CAZNAX010000123.1, from coordinate 1,689 downwards.
GCGTCGGCCACAAGCCCGAGTATGAAACGCTGGCCATGTTCGGATCGAACCTGCTCAACGACGACCTGCCGTCCATCGTTAAGGTCAACGAGATCTGCAACAATCTCGGCATCGATACCATCTCCGTGGGAGCGACCATCGCCTATGCCGTCGAATGCTACGAAAACGGCCTGCTCACCCGGCAGCAGACGGACGGCCTGGAATTGAAATGGGGCAGCGCCGCCGCCATCGTCGCCCTGGCCGAAAAGATCGGCACGCGCGAGGGCTTCGGCGACGTGCTGGCGGACGGGGTCTGGGCGGCCTGGAAGAAACTGGGCCGCATCGGAACTGAATATGCGGTGCACATCCAGGGCGAGGAGATTCCGGCCCACGACCCGAAATTCACGCCGGGCCTGGCCTCGACCTACTGGCTGACGGCGACTCCCGGGCGACACACGCAAGGCGGGGAGTTGATCGCCGGGCCGGGAGTGACGGTCCCCGTGACGGACAAATACACCTATTCCGGCCAGGCCGAAGGCCACCACATCCTCGTGGCCGCCGTGGAAGTCGTCAACGCCGCCGGCCTGTGTCTCTTCGGCTATCTCAGCTATCCGTTCCAGGCCGTCCTGGACCAGCTCGCCGCCGCCACCGGCGAGGCCTGGGACCTGGAGCGGGTGATCACCGCCGGCACCCGCATATTTACCATGCGGCACGCCTTCAATCTGCGCGAAGGCCTCAACCCGCTCGACCGCAACATGCCGGGCCGCATCGTCGGCGAACCGCCGCTCAAGGAAGGCAACGTGAGGGACATCACCGTGGATTACCGTTCCCTGGCCAAGGAATTCCTGGAGCGGATCGAGTGGGACATCCGCACCACCGTCCCGAGCGCAAAATGTCTGAATAAACTCGGAATGCAGTTCCTCTCCGCCGAGATGGGAAAATTATAAACGGCATCGGGCGCAGGGCACACGGTACACGGTGATGGATGGAGGCCGATCTTTTAGGCCTTTACCGTGCACCCTGTGCCGTGCAACGTGCACCGTCCAACATTGACATCACTCCATCCTGATTTAACCTATTTCTCGAGTTACCGTTTCAGTTGCTTCCATCATCTCGTATAATTTAAGGAGGGACCACCATGGCCCATGACGATAAGAACCGACTGACGTTTTATTTCCCGAATGCCAGGGCGCTGAGCAGCGGAGAAGTTGCGAGCTTGCCGGAGGACAAACGCAAATCGGCCGAGGCGGCCGGCAAGGGCGGAGTATGGCTCGAGGCTCACTGCCCGGACGGATCCTGCGTGAGCAAGGACGGCAAAGTCTCCCTGCAAGCGGCCGGAGTTGAGGGCCAGAGCGGCAAAGGATTTTGGCTCAACGTGTTCTGCCCGGAGGACAGCTGCCTGTGGAAGAGCGGAACCGAATTGCCCTGATAGATCACAGGCGGTAGGACCTGAGAAAAAACCCGGCATTTCCCGCCGGGTCTTTTGACGAACTCGTTAATAGTCATTCAAATCGATGACTTCGTAAAGAGGCCAAGATCAAGGCGCGCCTGATCTCGTGACGCGAGGCGTACTTGACGTACGCCACAGCGGCAGCGAGATTAGGCGCAACGCAGAGATTGGGCTATTTACGAAGTCATCTTTTTAGCTTCGGTACTCATCCGCCCGGATCCCGTAGCGGCGCATGATCTGCTGCAATGCCTGGCGTTCGA